>JAFUHD010000234.1 GCA_017469025.1 Clostridia bacterium | reverse complement strand
GGTGGCTGAGATCACTGACAGATGAGTAGGACGCACTGGTTTTAATAGGAGATACTGGACAGCTTCTGGTGAGCGGTGATCTCATAACACTGATTGGTATCAAGTCCGTCAATAAGGTGAATCGGAATCTCATGAGATAATGCAATGGAAATGAAACACTTTTGGCATCGATTGAACTTTACATGGAAAAAAAACAGCTTTGGTCGAGCCGTTTGAGTGGACAAAAATTTCGGCTTAAATTAAACTACGGCAAGGTTGACATGAAGTCAAAATGACGTTCAATATTTGCCAAAATCAGGCTGTGGCTAACGGCATGTCTTTTCCGGATTATTATGAGAATGAGTATAGCATCGATGTTACGCCATGTTGTTTTTGCATGACTTCCGGCATATGAAGAAATCTCAACATACCAATTGGCTCTTTTATCTTTTCTGTCCTTTCGGATGCCATCTGCACATATTCCAGGCTGAACATTGTCATCATGATTTTCTCCATCTCTGGTCTGTGTTCTTCCAAATACCTGACCGGGTATCTTCTCTACAATTTATGCCAGATAATCCCTTGCTTCCACAGAGTCTCCCTCCTCTACACATACTGCGCCGGATGTCCAGTGTCATTTTTTTAAAGGCTCCGGTATTCTTTTACCGGAGCCTTTTGATCAGGTTTCATCTTCCAGTATCTTCTGCAGTCCCGTATCGAGATCCGACAGTGTATACCTGCACATTTCATCTTCCATGCTTGCTGAATGCTTTTCAGTTTGTCATCCAGCAGCAGATGAATGTTTCTGCCTACCGGTCACTGCGGATTCGGCGTTTCATGAAAATGGAACAGATCGCCGTTTTCTACCGGTTCAATTGCCTGATACACGTCATAGAAAGTGATCTCTCCAAGTGGTCTGTTTATTGTGATCCCGCCGGTTCCTCTTGCTACAGTGATCAGTCCGGCATTTTTCAGTTGAGTAAGGATTTTACGAATAATAACAGGATTCGTATTGATGCTTCCAGCAAGGAAGTCACTGGTCACCTTGTATTCTGTCTTAAAATGTTCAACACATGCAAATATATGCAGGGCAACCGTAAATCTGCTTGAAATCTGAATGTTCCTCACCTCCGAATTCTGTCAATATTCTCCCTCACTTTCCCTTTGAATATCAACGTCTGCATTCAGAACTTCCCATTCTGGTTCTGCCATGTCTCCTTCGCCGCAATGGTCTCCATCACATCCCAGCGTTCTGTTATTCTCAACGCGCCAAAGGTCATACTATGCCGTCGGCACCCTGCCCAAAGTTTCCTTCTGAAACAGCCAGCACATAGTTTCCCTGTGCAAGCACCTGATGAACTGTATCTTAAATCATCTGAATGCCCCGCCCGGCAAGTGTACTGGCGCAGCACCGAGTCCAGATCCGCAATACCGGCATTGCCGTCAAAGTAATCCGCTGTTTTTTTCAGGTGCCCCGCCCAGAAGGACATCACACAGGAAGATTCTGACAAGTGCACGAATATTCTGGCCCGTTGTCCTGACAGGTGCCAAAGCCAGAACGGCAGCACTGCTGGCAAAGGCGTCACGGCCTGTCCCATACGCGGAATTGTGTTCAATATGTCCCTCTGCATGAAGAGATGCAGCCTTTTCCGTATCTCCGGTTGCAGAAGTGTTAATAAGTGGAGGTGCATTTTCGATGCTCTTCATTGCGGGTCTCCTAAAAAGTGTTTGATGCAACTGCTAAGGTTTCATCTCTTCCAGAATATATCGTGTTTTTGTTGTAATATTAACAGTTACATCTAATTTCCTGCAAATACACGAAATGCTTTTTTCACACCGCATAAAAAAAGGAGACGTCCCCCCGTCTCCAATAACTCACATTCACAGACCGTGAGCATGCCTTTTCATTTCCCAATGCCGCCCTGACGGATCAGCTGGTCAGTCAGCTCCGTCATTTCGGTAATACTGTCTCTGCAATCCCCCGCAACCCATTCGCGGATTATGCCGAGACAGCCTGAGGTGACGAAAGCATATCTGTAATTAAACTCCTTCTCTGTCCCGGGAAAATCCTCCCGAACCGCTATCCAGTCCTCATGACACTTATCCCGGACAACCGCAATCAGTTTCTCACGAAATGCCACATCTCCGTTTTCACTGAGCAGCACACGTACCATCCTGCTGTTCTCTTTAATGAATGTAAAACAGTCCAGCAAAAAGCTTTTTGTCTGACGGAAAACGGTTTCACTGCCATGTGAATTCATGATGTCGACAAAGCGGACAAAATAATCGTCCTCCACCTTCTTCACAAAATCATAGATGTCCCCGTAATACTTGTAAAAAGTACCTTTGTTTATATCCGCCAGTTCAGCCAGTTCCTTGACGCTGATATCCTTGAGCGGCTTCTTTTCGAGAAGCTGTGTAAATGCCTCCTCAAGCAGGCGCCGCGTCCGCCGTACCCGTCTGTCCTCGCGATTCATTTCTTCCATAATCTGTCATCCTTCCTGATGCCGGCAACCGTCCTGGCTTTTTTCCCTGCAGCCTCAAAAACCAGTTGTCAGTTCAGCATAATTCACGTTAGAAAAACACACATCGTCAATTATACATACGTCAGTTGAATAAATCAACTCCTGTTTATTAAAAAACATGGAGACTGTTTTTCTAAATTCCCTGTAAAAGCGCGAACCGCAGGATACAGTCTCTTTTTAGTGCAGATGCACTCAGCGCCATTATTTTTCATCATAAAAGACGGGATGTGGCACTGCAACATCCCGTTCGGTTTTTCATCCGGCATCACGGATGCCGGTTTCAAAATATCCGTAGATTAACACGAATGTCTTTTCAAATGTATCCCGGATTTATTCTTCATCCAGCCATCTGACTTCACCCGAGCGGATGTCGTACACAGCCCCCTCGATCACTGCATTTTTAATTTCCGGATGATCTGTAAATTCCTTCTTAAGCCTTTCAACCGCATACCTGACATTCAGGCAACACGCCCTGTCAGGATCACGCTCATCTCCTGTTGCCTGCAGAATATTGTCTGTAATAAATCGAATGAATCCTTCAGCATGACCGGAAAGCGCCGCTGCAACAGCACCACATCCCGTATGCCCGAGGACAATAACATGGCCGCATTTCAGATGGCCTGCCGCATACTCAATGCTGCCAATCTGGTGATTATCCAGTACATTCCCTGCGACCCGGATCACAAACAAATCGCCGATACCCGCATGAAAGATCTGTTCGGGGATAACTCTTGAATCCGAACAGCAGATGATAATGGCATATGGATGCTGACCATTTAAAGCCGTATCCTCAAGCTTAACCTGATTTACTGTTTCCCTGTAATACCGATTGGCATTTTTAAGACGTTCACGAATCTCCATTTCTGCATCTTTCCGTTCTAGTGGACCACCTGACAGGAGCGTCCCAAATAGGTCTGTTCCCATCCGACAGCCGTCCTTTTTTCTGGTCCCGCAGGAAAAGAAGAGAATTTCCCCAATTCCTCAACCCATACCGCTATTGTACCACGAATTAAACCGCCCCTGCAAAACGTACTGAGAATTGCCACATTGACAAACATGGATTATAATCATTCCAAGTCTATTTTTCGAGGTACACATGCAGATCTATTTTGCACCGCTCCAGGGAATCACGGACGCCCCTTTCCGTCAGATTCATGCGGACCGCTTTCCCGGGGTTGACAAATACTTTACACCGTTCATCAGTCCGACACAGAACTATAACCTGACCAATCATGAACTGGCTGAAGTGGATCCCGGCAATGCACACGGCTACAGACTGGTTCCACAGGTCATTGCCTCAAAGCCTGAGCTTTTTCTTTGGGCAGCCAGGCAGCTTGCAGATCTCGGGTATACGGAAATCAACCTCAACATGGGATGCCCGTCCGGCACAGTAACTGCCAAAGGAAAGGGTGCCGGCCTCCTGACCTCACTTACGAATCTTGAACTGTTTCTGGATGAGGTTTACGGCCACACGCCGGTTCCGGTATCCATTAAAACAAGGCTGGGCTGGAAATCGCCGGATGAATATGCAGACCTGCTGACACTGCTGAACCGCTATCCCATATCCGAGCTGATTATCCACGCCAGGACACGGACCCAGTTCTATGATGGCCAGACAAGTCCTGAAACCGTACTCTCCTGTCTTCAGCTTTGCCGGATTCCGCTGGTCTATAACGGAGATCTCTTTACCCCCGGCGCATGCCGGTCTTTTCTCGATACCGACACAGGGATCAACAGAATCATGGCCGGACGCGGAATGGCGGCAAATCCGGCACTCGCCCGCACGCTGAAGGGCGGCAGTCCGCTTAACAGAGATGAGTTCCGTGCCTATCATGACGCCCTGTATGAGACATACCTTAATCGTTTCTCCAGGGGGGCTGCACTGGGCCGGATGCGTGAGGTCGGCAAACACCTTGCCTGCTGCTTTGAAGGCGCTGAAAAGGCCCTGAAAAAGCTTCGCAAGGCATCCTCTCTCGCAGCTTATGATGCAGCTGTCGAAATGCTCTTTGAGCACCCGCTCCGTACCGATCCCGGCTTTTATCCTGTCGCGTAGCCCATACAGCATGCGGCATATACACGCTGCTTTTGCCCGGATCACAAAACACACTTTCTGGATATGGTTATCCATTATATCTTCCAGTCCCATTTACTGTTCCAAAATGCACAGATTGTCCGGAAATGAATACAGCTTTGAAGTCTGCCCGGTATTATGCGCCGGTTTATCATATTTTAATCTAAGGAGGCTGTACGATGCATACTTTCAACCGTGATCTGAAGGCAGCTCTTGTCGAAACAACCCTGGGCGCCGTCAAGGGCTATGAACACAATGGTCTCGCAATATTCAAAGGTATTCCCTATGCCACTGCAAGGCGCTTTCACGCGCCGGAACCGCTGGAACCATGGACAACTGTCAGGGATGCGTCCAGCTATGGATATGTCTGTCCGCTGATGACAAATGAACGGCCGACCGGGGAAATGTATGTCCCCCACCGGTACTGGCCCATGGATGAAGACTGTCTGAACCTGAATCTGTGGACACCCGGTTTGGATGACAAACGCCGGCCGGTTCTTGTCTGGCTCCATGGCGGCGGATACTTTGCCGGTTCTGCCATTGAGCACATTGCCTATGACGGTGCAAATATGAGCCGTTTCGGTGATGTTGTTGTCATCTCCATCAACCACCGTCTGAACATTCTCGGCTATTTTGATCTGTCCGACTTTGGCTCTGAATATGAAAACTCCGGCAATGCCGGCGGTGACGATATCATTGCGGCACTCCGCTGGATTCATGAAAACATCGAGCGCTTCGGCGGTGATCCTGACAATGTGACCGTGTTCGGACAGTCAGGCGGCGGCGGAAAGGTGACCACGCTTCTGCAGTCACCGGATGCCGACGGCCTCTACGCGAAAGGCTGCATCCTCAGCGGCGTAATCGGGCCGGTTCTCAGCGATGCATCCGGCAGCGGACGCCCCATGGCAGAAGCATTGATGAAAGAACTGAATCTGTCCGATGTAAAAGAACTCGAAACGGCAGATTATCATCTGCTTTCAAGGGCATATCTGAAACTCCGAAACGGGCTGGCAAAGGCCGGAGAAAATGTCGGCTGCTGTCCGCATCCGAACGCGCATTATCTTGGCGAACCCACCATCAACGGATTCCGTCCGGAAACCGCACAGGTCCCGCTGATGATCGGCAGCGTATTTGGCGAATTTGCCTCCTTCGCTCCCATTCCATGGGACCGTGAACGTCTTGGTGACAAGGAACAGGTTGAATTGGTCCGTAACGCATTCGGCGCCAAAGACGCCGATGAACTGATCCCCCTGTTCCGTTCTGCCTATCCGGAACGGGCAATCGGCGATCTGCTCCGCCTTGACTGCATTTTCCGCGGAGAGGAAATCCGTTATATTGAAAAGCGCAGCGCCCTCAACAGCGCTACCTGGTCATACCTCTTCAATATGGACCAGCCGATTGACGGCGGAAACACCCCCTGGCACTGCAGTGACATTCCCTACTGGTTCCACAACATTGATCTGGTGGAATATCCGCATGGACCTCAGATGGACATGGATCTGCCTTACCGTATGCAGGACGCTGTTTTTAACAGTATTATCGCTTTCGCCAGAAACGGAAATCCGGCAAATGCGTCCATTCCGGTATGGCCAGCCTCCAGACCCGGCCACGAAAATGTACTTCTTCTGGACAGCAACATGCGCGTTCTTGAAAACTATGACCACGACCTGATCCGGACGCTTTCCGCCTATATGCAGTCACACAGAAAGGGGATATTCGCGGCCTCCGAAGGCAATGTACAGCACTAACTGCCTGATAGATCATATGGCAACTGACAGTATAGTCATTCTTTGTTCAGGAACTGTGTCAACAGATTTGTTTACGGTTTTGACAGATAGAAACAAAACAATGCTTCCGCGTTCATGCATCTGTCAGTTTCTTTTGATTAAGTTATAGTAAACGAATATAATCGTCGAGCATTGACAATTATATTCGTTTGGGTGATTCGTCTATAATCAGCTGAAAGCGCAAAGTTCAAATTCGATTACTATAACATTTCGATGTAATTCTTCTACCATCTTTTCTGCCAAAACATCACTCCGATGTTTTGGTTTTTATATTCTGCTGTTTTGCGGTTCCTGTTTCTTATCTGGTTTGTTTCCAAATTAAAAAAGGCGAAAATTCAAAAATGAATTTTCGCCTTTTTTATACGCTTTCCAAGAAAATCATTCTCAGGATAAGCTTATTTTACCGCTTTCTTCCGGAGAAAAACTGTCCGTATCAGCATGAAGGCACAGAAGGCAGTCAGTACACCGAAAATGACATCCATTGCAATAAAAGCATTCTGCCACCAGGTACGGTGTTCAATCACCTGAACATCCGTTCCCAGACCGTTCATGGCATTTGAATTGGAAACAGTGTACAGAATCCGTTTGGATGCCTCACGCATGACCGTAGCCAGGTCAGGATCATCCTTATGTTCCTTCAGCATTGCTGCCCACTTTTTGGCATTGTTGCAGTCCCAGGTATCGCCGCCAGCCGCCAGTCCCTGCATGACGTCCATATAATCATTGGCATTGGAATAGTCCGTAACGATAAATCCACGCATGCCAAACTCTCCGCGCAGAATATTGGTCAGCAGGTTTCTGTCACCGCCAGCCCAGATGCATCCAAGACGGTTATAGGAACTCATCACATTCCAGGCACCGCCGTCTTCGATTGCATATTCGAAAGCCTGCAGATATATCTCGCGGGCGGCCTGCTCATTGGTCCATGTGCAGATTCCATCACGTCCGGTCTCAGCATCATTCATTGCAAAGTGTTTGAGATAGACATATACACCTTTGGACTGAATGCCTTCGGTTTCAGCTGCGCAGCACTTGCCGGCAATGAAAGGATCTTCAGAATAGTATTCGAAATTACGTCCATTGTATGGTGTACGGTGGATGTTTGATGAAATTTGATGAAATTCTTGTGGAAACCCCTGACAGAGCGGGGGTTCATCGAGTTTACTTACTTAAACTGGGTGGAGTGTATCTACTTGGTGATTTCAACCTCAGAAGGAGGCATATGGATGGAAGAAGATACCTCAATAGTTTTTTCTTTCTCTGCTTCTACACATACATCTTTGACTGCGATTCGAGAGGGAGAAGCGGGGCTAAATTCTCATAGACAGTCGATGCTGAATCGTGTACCTGAAATAGGCAGTTTTGCAAGTTTTAAGCGAGAATCATTAGAACTAAGAGATTTAGCTTATCTGACGGCAAAAACAGGACATGAGTTTGCTATATTGAGAGGAAAAGATGGAGACATTTTGTTCCATGGTGATGCAAGGCATTGTCATTTCACGGATACCCTTGCGGATATGATGGCATCACGCAAGTTGGAAATTATGGGGCATTCACATCCTGGTGAGGATGATCCGATTCCCTCCCAAGACGATAGGGATGCACTCAAGGTAATTGGTCAGGCCAGAAGTGCCGTAGTGTAAGGAAGGACTGGAAAAATAAGAGAATTTGGACAGAGTCCATTTGACGAGTTTGATTGGAATGGAAAGTGAGGTGAGAATGATGCTGACGTTTGAAGAAGCGAAGAAAGTTGGAATAAGAGCTTGCGTCGATAAGTTGGGATATGATTTTGTTCGGAAGTATGAGGATAATACGTGTACAGCATATGGTAACGAAGAAGATCATGCATTCTGCTTCGTAGGATTAAGCACGGAGCCCAGAAAACCCTGGAATGGTGGTTCTATCATTCTGGACGATTCACCTGAAAAGAAATTCCCGTTTAGTGCTAGTTGCAATGTTTCCTATACGGATGGAAAGGTCACTTATCTTGAGTGTCTTGTTCCAGAGATGACGTAAAAATGACGACGTTCATGATGCGTTATTATCCCCTCCAATCCCCTGTTCCTGATATCAAGGAGCGGCGGTGCGGAGGGCTTTTTTTGTTTATCGGTGAAGCCAATGAATCGTATACTCCCGTCAAAACAAAATACTTTTGTCCTTTCTGTCACGCATCGTCCGTCAAAGTGTGTATACGTCAAACACAGTAAAATCATGGGCTGGAGACTTTTGTCCTTTTTGTCCGATACTTAATAATAAATAAATAAATAATAATATATTTATTTATTTCTAATATGTATATCGTGAATTTCCTATAAACCGGTAAAAGCGGTCAATAAATTGCATAATACTATTCCCGAGATAAGACCAAAGGAACCCAATAAAATCAGTACTCCACGATAAATATAGATACTTGATAAATAATTATAATTGGTTCAAAATAATTTTACTTATCGGTAAAATGTTATTTTGATTAGTTTTATTTGTCGACTCATGTGTATCGTAAAAAGAGTGGAGATTCTGATTCTCCTTTATACCCGTGACACTACCTTTGATAGAAGAGTTTTTACTTATCCTTTCGAAAAAGCCTAACAGGGGAATCAGGAGAGATATCGTAAGAAAACCAATTAAAACTCCAATAATCAAGAATGGAATAAGATTTTTTACCGTTCTATTGTGAATTCACGTATATATGAGTATTCATTTTTTCTCATTATATGACAAAAGTGACAAAAGGACAATAACCTTGAAAGCCTTGATTTTACTGATGAAAACGATGATATTAGAATTGTTCTGCGCGCGGACAGAAGTGACAAAAGCTCTTCTTCATAATGTACTGATTGCACATCGGCTATAAAGATCATACGGAAATGAACCATCCGCCTTCCGCTGGATTGCTTTTCCACTGATATAGTCGCCTTTGCAGTGTAAATGAAATGAATCTTTCCCCTGTGTCGCGTTATCAGCTGCTCCCTGCGGACAATTCCGCAACTGAGCCCGTGATAATCGCACACAGGGTATCTTTTATTATAGACGCATAATACCCACAATGATTATAATGTTTATAAATGTTCTATAAATGCTCTATATATTTCCATTATAGAAATCCCGCCAGAAAGGAACCGGCATAAATGGATCTGATGCCACATAATAAAAAAGCATACAATTCCATAAAAAAAGCACCTACGTTCTTCAAACCGCACCTGTGTCATACATCCGACGGGAACCGGGAAAAGCTTTATAGCTTTACAGCTAATAGATGATAAGCCGAAGGCTCGTATTTTATACATCACGTCTGTGGCCACAAATCTACTGGAGTTCTGGAATAAGGTGGAGGAGCTTGGCGGCAGGCGGATGGTCTTAAGCCTCTCACAGAGTTCCATACCGAAAGTTGCCGGAGGAGAGTTTAATCCCCGTTGGAAAATCCAACGGGATTCAGAATATGCCCTGCTCGCCGGCAGTGCAGGCTGCTCATTTACATTCCGCCTGAACAGAATCACTGCAAAAAACATCTGCATCCTCTGCCGAATATGACAGATGACGCAGATGTCTGAATTATTAAATTTCAGTATCTACATAGCAGGTACGATGTATCAGGTCGAGCACCTCATCCCGTCCCGTGCCATCCTCAGAGGAGAACGGGATCACCTGCCATGGCTGAACACTCAGTGCCCGGCAGATCGGCGCCAGATATTTCAGTCTGGCGCCGCGGGAAATCTTGTCAGATTTGGTTGCAATGACGGTAAACGGAATGCCGGAACTGCGCAGAAACGCATTCATTTCGCAGTCTTCAACAGACGGTTCATGACGAATATCCACCATATGAAGAACATGTGCCAGATCTTCGGTGCGTGCAAAATAATCCTGCATCATCCGTCCCCAGGCAGCCTTCTCCTGCTTGCTGACCTTGGCAAAGCCATAGCCCGGCAGGTCAATCAGGTTGACTTCATCATTGATCCGGAACACGTTGATCAGCCGCGTACGCCCCGGATCCGCACTGGTCCTGGCCAGTTTGTTCCGGCCTGTAACCTTGTTGATCATGGAAGACTTCCCCACATTGCTGCGGCCGGCAAATGCCACCTCCGGCATTCCCCGTCCCTGAAAATCCCCATAGTCCCGCATCGACGTGATAAAGTCAGCTCTGCGAATAATCATGATCTACCTCACGCCACCGGAGGCGGTGTTACATCCATCGTCCCGGATGGAAGCTTTTTCGCCTTCACCGTGTTCTTTTTCGGCGCTTTGGGCGCCTTTTTCGGCTGTTCACTGAGCGCCACACTCAGGACCTCAGTTACATTCTCAACCGGAATGATTCTGATATCACGCTTTACCTTCTCAGGCATCTTCTCAAGATCGCGCTCATTTTCCTTTGGAATGAGCACAGTATCAATACCGGCGCGGTGAGCAGCCAGCAGCTTTTCCTTGAGTCCGCCAATGGGCAGCACACGTCCACGAAGGGTTACCTCGCCGGTCATCGCCACATTCTGGCGGACCGGGATTTCCGTAAGGGCAGATACCAGGGCTGTCGTCATCGTCACGCCTGCACTCGGACCGTCCTTCGGTACAGCACCCTCCGGCACATGGATATGGATATCCATTTCCTTGCCGAACTTTTTGGTGATACCGAGATCATCCTTGTGTGCCCTGACCCAGGTCAGCGCCGCATGTGCGCTTTCCTTCATTACATCGCCAAGGCTTCCGGTTGTTTCAAGGGTACCTGTTCCCTCCATGATCTGGACCTCAATCTGCAGCGTATCCCCGCCTGCAGCCGTCCAGGCCAGTCCATTGACTACACCGACCTCCGGCTTCTTGCCGGCCATCTCATAGTGGAAATGCGGTACGCCCATAAACTTGCGCAGCTTGTCTTCATCCACTGTCACCTCAGTGACCTGTGTATCCAGCATTTCAACCGCACTCTTGCGGACAATCTTGCCAATGTCCCGCTTGAGTCCGCGCACACCGGCTTCACGGGTATACCCCTGAATGAGCTTGCGGATAACATCATCTGCCAGTTTCACAGAATCCGCTTCAAGTCCGTGTTCCTTTATCTGATCCGGAAGGAGGTGTTCCTTTGCAATATCCAGTTTCTCATCTTCGGTGTATCCGTTGACCTCAATCAGCTCCATGCGGTCAAGCAGCGGCTGGGGAATCGTGTCAACCGTATTGGCCGTTGTAATAAACATGACGTGGGACAGATCGAACGGTGCTTCAAGATAATGATCCCGGAACGCATTGTTCTGCTCGCTGTCAAGCACCTCAAGCAGTGCGCTGGCCGGATCGCCGCGGACATCCATGCCCATCTTGTCGATCTCGTCGAAAAGGAAAACAGGATTCATAGTCCCGGCCTGCTTGATGGAACTGATGATACGGCCGGGAATGGCGCCCAGATAAGTACGCCTGTGTCCGCGGATCTCAGCCTCGTCCCGCACGCCGCCCAGAGACATCTGGACAAATTTGCGTCCAAGCGCCCTCGCAATACTGCGCGCAACGGACGTCTTGCCGACGCCTGGAGGGCCGACAAAGCAGAGGATGGGACCCTTCATGTCATTCTTGATCTTGCGGACGGCAAGATATTCAATGACGCGCTCCTTGACATCCTCAAGGCCGCAGTGATCCTCAGCCAGGACTGCCCTGGCACGCTCAAGTTCCAGATTGTCATCTGTCATTTTTTCCCACGGGAGTTCCATGAGCGTCTCCACATACGTCCGGACCACGGATGCCTCCGGATTGTACTGGGACATATGGGCGAGATGGTCTATCTGCTTTTCCGTCCGTTCCCGGGCTTCATCATTCATCGGGATGTCCTTGAGCTTTTTGCGGAGCTCATCCACCTCGGCAACCACATTGTCATCGCCCAGTTCTGTCTGAATGGCCTTGATCTGCTCACGCAGGAAATACTCTTTCTGGTTTTCCTGAACCTGTTCCCGTACGCGCTGCTGTACTTCACGTTCAACGCCGACCATTTCGGTTTCCGTAAGCATCATGGCACAGACACGCTCAAGCCGCTGTTCATCATCCAGAATTTCCAGAACTTCCTGGCGGGATTCCATCTTGGTGATCACATTGGCTGCAATGGCATCTGCCAGTTCGCCTATCTCATCCAGTTCCATGATGCTGGCATACCGGTCGCGCGGAACCTTTCCGGAAGATTCTGCATACTTTTTGAAATAGTCGTATGCTGTTTTGATCAGTGCCTCTGCATTGGGATCCAGCTCTGCCGGAATCGGATAGATCACGTCTACGCTGGCTTCTGTGTAATTCTCCTCAACCGCCATACCGGTCAGACGGGCACGATATATGCCCTCAACAATAACACGGGAATGCTGGCCGGGAAGTTTCACAATCTGCTTGATCTTCGCTACTGTACCGACAGGATAGATACCGTCTATCTCAGGCTCTTCCTCGGCAGCAGGGTCCTTCTGTGCAGCAAGGAAGATAAGGCTGTCGCGCTTGCGTGCCTCTTCGAGTGCCTCCACCGAACGCGTACGTCCCGCATCAAAATGCAGTACGGTCTTTGGAAACAGTACCATTCCCCGCATGGGCACAAATGGGTAGCTCATTGCTTCAATCGAATAGGATTCCATCTGGCTTTCATACCTCCTGATGGTTCTGTCTGCTAAAAAATGCGGGAACTGTATTCGTTCCCGCATGAATTTATGATACTGAGGGATTCGTGCTGAGATTCGGGATTTTGTCGCGGCGTGCGAAATTCACCTGGGAGCGCCGTCTCGGTTCTCCTTCCACCAGTCTCGGCGGTTTGCTCTCGTCGATTGTCTCCCTGGTCACAATCACCTTGGAAACGTCGCTGCGGTCAGGCAGGTCGTACATTGTATCAAGAAGCGCACTTTCCACGATTGCGCGAAGGCCGCGGGCACCGCTCTTGCGCGCAATTGCCTTTTTGGCAATGGCATGCAGTGTATCTTCCTCAAACTCAAGTTCCACCCCGTCCATGCTGAGCAGGGCACTGTACTGTTTGACAAGCGCATTCTTCGGTTTCGTCAGAATCGATACCAGTGCATCCTCATCAAGACCGTCCAGGGTAACCACGATGGGCAGACGGCCGATGAATTCAGGAATCAGGCCGAACTTCAGCAGATCCTCTGCGTGGATGTCATCGAGAATGTCTCCGATCTCCCGCTTCGCATGACCCTTGACATCCGCACCAAAGCCCATCACTGTGGACCCCTGGCGCTTTTCAATGATCTTGTCGATGCCGTCGAAGGCACCGCCGCAGATAAACAGGATGTTCGTCGTGTCAATCTGGATGAATTCCTGATGCGGGTGTTTCCGGCCGCCCTGCGGCGGTACGCTGGCAACCGTCCCCTCAATAATCTTGAGGAGCGCCTGCTGGACGCCTTCACCGGAGACATCGCGCGTAATCGAAGGATTTTCGCTTTTACGGGCAATCTTGTCGATCTCATCGATGTAGATGATACCGCGCTCTGCAGCTTCGATATTGTATTCCGCATTCTGAAGAAGACGGAGCAGAATGTTCTCAACGTCCTCACCGACATAACCAGCCTCTGTCAGACTGGTTGCATCCGCAATGGCAAATGGTACATTGAGCATCTTGGCCAGCGACTGGGCAAGAAACGTCTTGCCGCAGCCAGTCGGACCGACCATGACGATATTGGACTTCTGCAGCTCAACATCTCCCCGTCTTACCGGGTTATTGATCCGCTTATAGTGATTGTATACCGCAACTGCCAGCGTCCGTTTCGCATCTTCCTGTCCGATAACATACTCATCCAGTAATGCCTTGATCTCAGCCGGCTTCGGCACACCATTCATACTGCGCGGATCAGCATGCATACTGTCTTCCTGAATGATTTCCTGGCATAGCTCCGCACATTCATTGCAGATGTAGGCATTGTTGCCGGCAATCAGGCGTCTCACCTGATCCTGCGGCTTGTCACAGAACGAACACCTGGGAATTCTGGGCGGCCGGACATCATTATCTTTCGTCATTCAAAAACCTCTTAAAAACAATCATTTTGCCCGTGGTACAAAGATCTCGTCAATAATGCCATAGGCCTTGGCTTCCTCAGCCGTCATGAAATAATCACGTTCCACATCCCGCTCAATACGCTCAAGGGGCTGGCGCGTCATCTCGCTCATCAGCTGATTCATTTTCGTCTTGGTTCTGAGCAGCCACTGGGCATGGAGCTGTACATCCGTTGCCTGTCCGCTCGCGCCGCCGCTCGGCTGATGAATCATAACCTCGCTGTTAGGCAGCGCCATCCGCATGCCGGGTTCGCCGGCCATCAGCAGGAACGCACCCATGGAGGCTGCCATGCCAAGACAGACTGTACGGATCTTCGGACGGATGTAACGCATGGTATCGAAGATCGCCATGCCGTCCGTCACGCTGCCTCCCGGGCTGTTGATATACATGGAAATCTCAGCATCAGCATCCTCCATCTCAAGGAAGAGAAGCTGGGCTACAATGCTGTTGGCCAGATTCTCATTCACTTCCCCGCGCAGGAAGATGACACGGTCCTTGAGAAGGCGGGAGTATACATCATACGCCCGCTCCCCATACGCCGTTTTTTCAATGACACTGGGCTCAAAATACTGAAAAGACGCCATTCTTATTCCTTTCCGGCTTCAGTCGTCTCTGTGGTCTCCTCAGCGGCAGCCGCTTCGGTTTTCGCCTCAGCCGCAGGCTCATCACGCAGTGCGGGATCGCCAGGCGCAACATAGGTAAACTCACAGGTCTCCGCGATTATGTCATACAGCTTGTCCAGCTTGCAGGAATTCATGAACTCTTCCTTTTCAGTTTCAGACAGGCTGCCCATATACTCATCCACACGGTCCTCAGCAATGCCGCGGACAAGGTAAGCCTTGAGATCAGCATCGTCAGCCGTGATGTTCTCGCGCTCGATCAGCTCACGGGCAACAAAATACTCTCTCAGTGTCCTGAGCGCGCTCGGCATGAGCGACTGGGCCACGGAATCAATCGTCATATTGTTGGCCTTCAGGAAGTCTTCATACTTGAGGCCGAATCTGGCATACTGCGCCGCCTGATCCTGAATCATGGCATTGACCTGATTCTGGAGATATGGGAGCGGCACGGTGAAATCAGAAGTCTTCATAATTTCGCGGAGAATGCGCTCATTGCGGGCAGACTTGTCCTGCTCAGCACATTTTTCCTCGAGATCCTTGCGGATATTGGCACGATAGGCTTCGACTGTATCAAACTCGCTGACATCCTGGACAAAATCATCATCCAGTTCAGGCACGCTGATTTCGGTAATGGAATTCAGCTTCACATGGAATACAGCGTCCTTGCCGCGGACACTCTCACCATGGTAATCCTCCGGGAAGTGTACCGGTACATCACGCTCTTCATTGACCGTCATGCCGACAATGCCGTTGTCGAGATCTGCAAGATTCCTGCCTTCGCCGAGAACGAAGGTAGAGCTCTCGCTTTTGCCGCCTTCAAATGCAACGCCGTCGATGGTGCCTTCATAAGAAACGTTCACCTGATCGCCACTTTTGCAGGGACGGTCCGTAACCGCGGTGCGGGAGGTCTGCTTGCGAAGTTCGGTTTGGATCTGATTCTCCATCATCTCATCCGTAACTTCGGTCTTGGGCACGACAAGCTTGAAGCCCTTGTACTCACCGATTTCCGGCTTGCCCTCATAATAGAAATCATAATGGAAAACATAGGGCTGGTTCTTGTCATAGGGTTCCATATTGAACATGCCGTTGCCGATATACTTGATGCTGTTTTCCTCAAGAATCTTCTGGTAGCCATTGCCAATCTTCTTGGATGCAACCTCGTGATAAACCGCATTCTTTCCATAGACAGTGTCAGCAACAGCCATGGTCACACGGCCGGGACGGAATCCGGGCATACGGATGCTGGACAGCAGGCGCTTGATCTCCGGATAAAGCTCGTCATGTTCAAATGTATAGTTGATACGGAAAATGGATTCGGGCATGAACTCGGTACTGGTTTGCATGAGACAATTCCTCCTCAAAATATGCGTGTTTGACAAAGTCCGCCGGTCACAGAATGCCTCAGCAGACAATCTCTCAAAGTTCAGCAGCACGCATTTCAGGCGCGCCACTTTATATTATATCAAATGCATTTCTGCATTGCAATCATATTTATGAATTTCACCGTCAGTTAACGGTAAATCCCGCTTCCCGCAGGCTTTCGATGACACGGCTCGCATGATCGCGGTCCTGTGTCTCCATGGTAATCTCGAGAATGGCATCCCTGATATCCAGATCCACACTGGTGCGGTCATGATGCACTGCCATGACATTGGCACCTGCGGAGCCGATAATCCGGCTCACAATTTCAAGCTGCCCGGGTCTGTCCTGCAGCACAATGCGCAGTTTGCTGACGCGTCCCGCACGCAGAAGGCCTTTTTCAATGATTCTCGATATCATCGTCACATCGATGTTTCCGCCGGAAACAAGCGCCACCACATTCCCGTCACGCTCAACCTTGTGATTGAGGATGGCGGCTACCGGTGCCGCCCCAGCGCCCTCTGCGACCATTTTACCGTTTTCCATGAGATACAGAATCGCCTGCGCGATCTCATCATCATCCACCGTAACAATGTCATCCAAGTATTCCCGGCAGATGGCATAGGTGAGTTCTCCCGGCTGCTTGACCGCGATACCGTCCGCAATGGTCTTGGCAGACGGCAGGGCAACCACATGCCCGGCTTCAAAGGACGCCTTCATTCCGGCTGCACCTGACGCCTGGACGCCGATCACCCGGACCTGTGGATGCAGAATCTTGACAGCTGCAGCTACGCCGCTGGCCAGGCCGCCGCCCCCGATGGGCACGACAATGGTCCGCACATCCGGCAGATCGTCCATGATCTCAAGCCCGATCGTCCCCTGTCCGGCGATGACCAGCGGGTCATCAAACGGATGGATAAACGTGGCGCCGGTCTCCTCCTGAATGCGTCTGGCCTCCTGATATGCGTCATCATAGACCGTTCCGTGCAGGACCACATTCGCCCCGAGCTCACGGGTCGCCTTCACCTTTGAAAGCGGTGCGCCGCTCGGCATGACGATGGTTGCCGGCACGCCGAATTTACGGGCTGCCAGAGCTACCCCCTGCGCATGGTTTCCGGCAGAGGACGCAATCACGCCTGCCGCCCGCTCCGCTTCACTGAGGCTGGCTATCTTGATATAAGCACCGCGCACCTTGAAAGAGCCTGTATTCTGCAGATCCTCCGTCTTCAGGTACAGCGTGCTTTTTTCATCAGAGAGGGCGCGGAATGCTACAAGCCCTGTCCGCTGGATGATCCCTTTGAGCCGCTCACGCGCCTCAAGAATCATGCCGAGTGAAAAACCTTCCATGCTTATCCTTTCAGGCCGCGGCTCTGGCGATCCATACCCTCAACAACGATATCATAGATCTCGCCAAGGCTTGCACAGTATTCAAGCACCTTCCACGGTTCATTGGTATGATAATGAATCTTGATCAGGTCCTCATCGCCCACCGCCAACAGGCAGTCTCCCTTGAAGTTGTC
>JAFUHD010000233.1 GCA_017469025.1 Clostridia bacterium | reverse complement strand
GGAGTCATCCGTGCTCTGGCTGGCTGATGCTGCGGAGTCATCCGTGCTCTGGCTGGCTGATGCTGCGGAGTCATCCGTGCTCTGGCTGGCCGATGCTGCGGAGTCATCCGTGCTCTGGCTGGCTGATGCTGCGGAGTCATCCGTGCTCTGGCTGGCTGATGCTGCGGAGTCATCCGTGCTCTGATTGTCCGGGACTGCGGCTCCATCATCGCCCGGGGCATCCGGGGGCAGGGTTGTATTTTCTGTAGATGGAATATCTCCATTTGTCTCAATCGCAGTCGAAGTTTCTCCCTCTGCCAGCGCAGCAACCAGGCTGGGGACGCACTCGGACACGGAACTGAACAGCATACACTGTGTCAATACCATTGCGACGATTCGCTTCATCATCCCATTCTTTCCAGACATATACCTTTAACTCCTGTTCCATATATGATTGACGCACTTGATGCCCATTACATATACATGTAAAGGACTAAAATCTATTTAAGCAGCTTACAGGGAATTTGCAGTTTCTCACTCCGCATCATGATAACCATGTCAGGTTTCAGTTGCATTTGACCGAAAAAACAGGCTGCGGATTCCGGTTGTTCCGAATCTTTCTTTCCGAAAAACAGAATGTCCGAAAACAGTATTGCAGCTGTTTATCTCTCGACCCTTTATCCAGACCCTTCATCGTTAACGCTTTCTTCCAGATCAGATAAAATAGCTCAGTACAAAACGGAACACCCGCTTTATGCGTTGGTATTCTTATTGTAAAAGCAGGCTCACTGCGGTATTAAAGAATACAACAGTCTCATTGCAGTACAGACACTGCCTGACAATTCCCCCGGCTGCAGGTAAAAAGTTTAGACAGACTTGAAGTTTTATAGAGCTAACGATTGAGCACTTCAGTCAGTTTCAGATCATTATATCATAAATATACAGTTGAATAAAACAGATGGATACTATTATAATAAAATTTTATGCTCAATCCATATCTTTTTTACAGTTGCTTTGACTGATTTTTGTGCAGATTATCCAGCAAACAGATTGTGACATAACAGGTTTTTGCAGACTTCTATTTTACTTTTCCGTCTTCAAAAGAGATGAACCAGTGCAAGCGCTGGTTTGTCAAATAATAACATCTGCCATTGGTACGATGTCGAAAGCAGCACAATGAGAACATGGTTGTCTGGAAAGAACATGTTCAACCATCCAGCCCCTCAGCGTCTCTTTTCTCCAAATGCCGGATTCGTTTGACTTTTTCATAAAACCGGATGATTTCCTTCCCATCCCTTGTTTCATACCAGATGAATCATGCCTGCTTTCAAATACAGTCATGAACCCCGGTAATCTTATGAAGAACAGGGTACTGAATAGAGTCTCTGGCTGAAGATCTCTCCGCTGTCTGTGATACCTGTCACAGACAAATACTCATAATCTGAATGTACCCACTTGAAACTGCATCAGGATATGTCGCTGCCTGATTCATTGGCCGGGTTTAAAATGCCTGTCCAGCGCTGCTGCTGATACAACCCCTCAGGCAGCATATGACCGGATTTCCGGGAAAGGCATATGCCGGGACTACATTTAATGTTCGGAGCGGTAGGCAGAAGGCTTTTTCCCGGTGCTGCGTTCAAAAAGCTTGCTGAAATAATTGGTATCCGTGTATCCGACCTTCTCGCAGATCTCGTATACCTTCAGATCCGTCTCCCGCAGGAGAACCTCGGCCCGCTTCATGCGCAGGCCCGTCAGATATTTCTGATAGGTTACTCCTGTTTTCTTTTTGAAAAGCTGGCTGAAGTAAAACGGGTTAACATAGAATTGTGCTGCGATATCGTTCAGCGTGATGTTCTTTGCGTAGTTATCCTGAATATAAGCCCGGGCTTCGGCGATCAGATCCCGTTTACCCTGGACGGAATCGTTTTCCAGAATCTCTCCCGCGCCGGCAAGCAGGTTGAATGTCCAGTTCTCCAGTTCATCCGGAGAGGCCAGACGCGACACACTTCTGGATGAAAGCACATTTTTCCCCAGATAGTTGTTGATCCGGAGCGAGGCATACGGATATTTCCGCGTTCCATAGAGCACAAGATTCAGACAGATCATCCGAAGATTCTCCGGACTGAGAGGCTGGCTGCGCAGGACTTCA
Organism: Clostridia bacterium; assembly: GCA_017469025.1. Classification (GTDB taxonomy): domain Bacteria; phylum Bacillota; class Clostridia; order Christensenellales; family Aristaeellaceae; genus Ventricola. The sequence goes on along the minus strand of JAFUHD010000233.1, from coordinate 17,751 downwards.
AACAGGCTCATCACAGTTTCCCTGAGCGTCTGCCTGTCCTGGAGCATCATTGCCTCCTCCCGCGGCCGGAGCTGTTCCTCGGAAAACAGATCGGATAATTCGGCAAATTCCTCTTCGCGGGTCCATTTGCTCCGGATTTTTTCTATATCCCTGAAGAGTTCCTCCTCATCAATCGGTTTTGTCAGAAAAAACTGCACGCCATATTCCATTGCACGCTTTGCGTACTCAAAGTCTGCGTAACCGGAAATCAGAATAAACTCCGTCCGGGCTTCATAAGCCTGTATGTCCCGGATCATATCCAGGCCGCTGGCCTGGGGCATCCTGATGTCCGTAATCACAATATCGGGATGCAGCTCAATAGCGCGGTCAAAGCCCTCCAGTCCGTCTCTGGCCGTCCCAATCACCTTGTAATCTGCCGAGCGGGAGGTCAGCAGCATTCCGAGACCTTCCACGATCTCCGGTTCGTCGTCTACGATCAGAATCCTGATGTCCATACTCATTTCTCCTGCTGCCGAGATTCCCCGTCACGCACCGGAAAGCAGAACGCAATTTCCGTTCCGGTTTCATTGCTGTACACAATTTCCATATACGCATCTTCACCATACTGCAGGTGCAGACGCTTTGCGATATTCTGAAGTCCGATATGCTGCCTGCCGCCGTTTTCAGCAGATTCCATGGAAAACCTCCCGCAACGGATGCTTTCCAGCTGGTCGGCAACATGCATCAGCTGGTCCGGATCCATTCCGGCACCGTCATCCGTCACCTGAAACCGGATCAGACGGGAATCGGCACATCTTTGTCCGGTAATGCTGATATGCAGCGGTACATCCGGCCCGCGCGAGCCGTGGCTCAGGCTGTTTTCCACCAGCGGCTGGAACAGGATAACCGGGCAGGGAACAGATAACAGCTGCTCCTCAACCTCAATATCCAGTGTATTCTCCGTGCGAAACCGCAGATTCTGCAGCCGAAGGAAGGACCGTACATAGTCCAGTTCATTCTGAATGGTATGCCGCTCATTCACATTTTCGAGCGTCATACGGAACATCCGGCCAAGCAGGTTGGTCATCTCAGCTACGTCCCTGTTTCCGGCAATTACCGCCTTCATCCGGATGGATTCAAGCGTATTGAACATCATATGCGGGTTGATCTGCGTCTGGAGTGCAGCCAGCTGCGCATCCTTCTTCTGCAGATCCTTTTCATACACCTGTCGGATCAGGTGGTCCATCTGCTCCACCATCCTGTTGTAATGCCGGATCAGGACGCCGAATTCATCCTGATTAAAGGTTCCTTCGACCGGCACATACTGACCGTTCTCCACCTTCAGGATGGCATCCTGCAGCTGTTCAATGGGACGTGTAAATGAACGGCTGAACAGCGCAGCAGCAATGAGGGATAGCACCACACAGGTATCTGCTGCAAGTGCAGTAACCAATATCAGATCCCACATCTGCAGAAAAAGCGTAGCTTTCGGATAAATGGTATGGACAGTAATGCCTGAGTCAGAAAGCGTCTGTGACTGAATCAGAAAACGCTGCCTGTCAGGCAGTTCAAACCTGATCAGGCCATCCTCATCCCAGGATTCCGGCTTCGTCAGTGAAGAATCATAGATCAGATGGTGATCCCGGCTTTCAATCGCCACCCGGATACCGTGAAGGTTTTCCTGCAGCAGCATTTCATCTCCCAGATTGACAAGAGATCCGCCTTCAAAATCCAGGAACACCGCACCTGACACCTGTCTGGATGGTCCATACAGTTTCTGTACAGCAGTAATGACTGCTGTATGCCCGGGACGGTTGGTATATTCCGCCTCATGCATAGGCACTACCGAGAAGGTTTCTGTGTCCTCCCATATCTGGCGCATCCATCCTTTTTCCGCCAGAGCCGGCAGATTTGCCATTTCACCAGTGACCCCTGTCTGAAAGGACTGACCGTTTTTCAGCAGGATTCTGGCATGGACCAGCGCCGGCTGCATTTTGATCAGCCGAAAGAGCAGTTTGTTGATCTGAATCCTGTTTTCGGCCTGATCCGTCATGGAAGCATTGTCCCTTATCATGGATGACAGCGTATCCGAATCCACCAGCACCGCCAGCATCAGTCCCCGGCAGGAACGTATGAAATTCTCCACGCCAAGGGTTACCTGGGCATTGACTTCCCTAGCCAGCACTTCCGTCCGTCTGTTGCTGTTCCGCATGACTGCATAGGAAATGATGATCGCGCTGAGAGAGACCGCCACAAAACAGATCACCAGAAACACCGCTGTCATTTTTCTGGATATTTTCAGATTACGGTATATGCGGAACATTACATATCCCCCTGTCTTCCTGACCATTGTTGAGCTGATGGAGGCATATCACACAGAACGTGAATAGATGCGTTGTAAAAGATTATAAATCCGTTCATATTATCCTTCAAGTGCCGGTTTAAAGGTTCCTGTACGTTTGAAAACCGACTGTTCAGAGCATTTACGAATCAGAAGAAAACACATCAAAAAGCGCAGGGCGGCTTTACCACCCTGCGCAGCTCTCATATACGAGAGGTATAGATGATTACTTCTTTCCAGCGTACCATTCACGGACACGGTCGGTAACCGCCTGACCGCCGTTCTTGTACCAGCGCTCTACAAACTCGTCAAACTTGTCAATAGAATACTCGCCGGTGATGATCTTGGAAACATATTCCACATATAGCGTACGGTTCTGGATATCTTCATATCCTTCATAAACGGAGGAAGGCATGCCGTCCGCAGCGATCACTTTGCCATCCGCCTGATTGCCGTTCAGCAGAGCAATGGACTCATCGATCTGCCAGCTGTTCTCTTCGGTCCGGACTGCCTCAAGACGGCTTGTAATGACTTCCACATTCTCCACCTGGCATCCGGGTGTCTGGAGGATCAGCAGTTCCTGGCTCGCCTTGTCTTCCGGCAGCTTAACCTTCTTGCCGTCCACAACCTCGAAGTGCATGCCTTCAACACCGTACTCAAGATCGCGGTATTCCATGTTGTACTGGCAATCAAGAACACGGAATGCAGCCTTCATCAACATCTCATCATTTGCAACATCTGCAGAAACCATTTTGCCGGAGTTGCCCGTGGGCTTGACAGTGATGAATCCTTCATATCCCTCAGCACTGATCTGGGGCAGATTGGCCACCTGTGCCTTCACCGCACCGGCGGTATAGTCATAAATGCCCTGAAGGCGCTGATAAGCGACCCATGGAATGTGATAATACACACCTACGGTATTGCTGTCGAATTTGCCAGACCAGTCGCCGGCGGAATTCAGCAGGGTTTCGGGATCCAGCAGGCCTTCCTTATACAGGGAGGAAACAAACTCCAGTGCAGCCTTCATGTTGGAGGTCACTGCAGAGTAGGTAATTTCGCCATCATAGATATCCCACTCGGGATAGCCTTCGTACATGGCAACACCGTACTGGGCAAAGAGATAATCCATCCAACGGGCTTCCATACGGCCGCCGGCGGGGATTTCATCCGCAGCACCGTTGCCGTTCGGATCCTTTTCCTTAAAAGCACGGAGGACATCCACAAATTCCTCCTGTGTAGTTGGCATGGACTTGCCGACCGCCTCCAGCCAGTCAGTGCGGATATAGGCACCATGGCGGGTAAAGGTCGTTACGTCCGGAATGGTCCAGATGCGGCCCTGGCCGGTAGGATCATTCGCCTTGACTGTTTCCCAGACAGATGCAGGAATCGCTTCCCAGACATGGGGCATATATTCCGGCAGATAATCCGTCAGATCAAGTGCGGCACCATCCAGAATCAGGCTGTTCTCGATGCCGTTGTTGTAGATGAAGATATCAGGGGTATCATTGGCAGCAACCCGCAGTGCCAGCTGCTCCCGGTATGTCTGTCCGCCGTTCCAGTCGACATACGGCATATAAACGCCAACACCAATTGTTTCTTTGGTCAGGTTGTAATACGCGCCGCCAACTTCTGCAGGCAGGAAGCCTTCATTGGTGAACCAGTACTCGATGTCCGGGTAGTTTTCCGCAGTTTCAGCAAAAGCTGCTCCGGAAATCAGCAGAGCCAAAGCGAGCAGGGTTCCGAGCATCCGTTTGGTCAGTTTCATGTTTTTTCCTACTTTCTTTTTTATTTTCTTCTTCCACAATGGAAGGAAAGAACATGTTGTTATCCCTTGACAGAGCCCAGCATGGCACCTTTTGCAAAATACTTCTGGACAAAGGGATAGAGAATCAGCACTGGGATCATGGAAAAAATCACAGCTGCCGCACCAAGCGTTTCGTTGGTGTAATTGGCCGTGCTGACCTTGACAGCCGCAGCAATATCTCCCGAAGCAGCGTTAACCAGCTGATGAATCTTCAGCTGAAGCGGGAAGAGTGCTGTGTCCTGAATCATCATCAGCGGTGTTGCGTACTGGTTCCAGGCACCGACGCCATAAAACAGTCCAACCGTCGCAATGACAGCCTTGGAGGACGGCAGTACAATCTGGAAGAACATTCTGAATTTGCCGCACCCGTCTATCTCTGCCGCTTCCTCAATTTCCTGCGGGAAGGTCTGGAAGAAGCTCCGCATGACCAGCAGATTATAGGCAGATATGACCTGTGGAAAGACCATGGCCCAGAAGTTGTTATAGAGACCGTAGCCGCGCAGCGTCAGGAAATACGGAATGGTCGGCGCCTTGAAGATCATGGTGAAAACCACCAGCAGCAGCAAAACCCTAGATGGGCCGAAACGCTTTTTTGACAGCGGATACGCCATCATGGAATTGATCAGCAGAGAGATAACCACGACCAGCGCTGTAGAGGATACGGAAATCATGAATGAACTCCACAGGCTGGCATTCCGCAGCATGAACTCCCAGGATGCGAAGGTGAACCCCTCAGGCAGCAGACCGATGGACCCTGTCTGGGAAGCGATTTTGGAGCTCAGAGAGACAGCCAGCTCCGCGATCATGGGAACAGCCATCAAAACCGCGAACAGAACCAGAAAGACAAGAACAATCATGCTGAAGGTCCGGTCTCCGGCAGATTCCCGAATCCGATACTTTGCTTTCATTACCAGAGCCCTCCATCCTCAGATACTTTTTTGGAAAGCCGGTTAAACACAAGTACAAGGATCAGACCGATAACCGACTGGAACAGACCCACCGCAGTTGAGAAGCTGTATTTCCCCTGCTGTATGCCGGAACGATAAACATAGGTATCAAAAATGTCCGCGACATTATAGGTCATGGGTGTATACAGGTTATAAACCTGGTCGAAGCCGAGGTCCAGGAAGCTTCCGATATTGATCAGAAAAAGCGTGACGGCCGTTGGCAGAATCATTGGAAATGTGATCCGCGTCATCTTCTGGAACCGGGATGCGCCGTCTATGGATGCGGATTCATACAGTCCCGGATCAATCCCGGAAATCGCAGCCAGATAGACTACGGTTCCCCAGCCGGATTCCTTCCATATTGATGTAAACACATAGATTGACCGGAACCAGCTGCTCTTCTGCATCGGCAGAATCATGTCCATGCCCAGAAGCGTACGGATCTGGTTCAGCAGACCGCCGGCACCCAGGATATCGAATGTCAGTCCACCAACAATGACCCAGGAAATAAAATGCGGAATTGTGATCACGGTCTGAATGCTTTTCTTGACGAGCGCATTCCGCAATTCATTAAGCATCAGGGCAAGCACTATGGGGACAGGAAAAATCAGGATCGTTTTCAGGGCACCGAGAATCAGCGTATTCCTGAAAACCCGATGGAAATCATCATAATTCAGCAGTTTCCGGAAATGCTCAAGGCCTACCCATGGACTGCCGGCTATCCCCTTCCGAAGGGAGAAGTTCTTGAATGCGATGACGCATCCCGCCATGGGAATATACTTGATCAAGATGAGGAAGACGAGGCCAGGCAGAATCATCACGTAATACGGCCAGAACTCCCGGAAATGCCGGTTCAGTCTATGTCTGGTGCTTCCGGCGGAATGTTTGCTCTTCATAGCATTTTCACCTCTCTGTTTTCATTGTATCCGTCCGTCTTCAAACCCACAATTCCACAAATTTAAGTTTTTGGTGGGTCAAATTTAAGTATCTGCCGGAAAAAATAGACAAGGCAGTGCTTTTTCTGTTAGGATTCAGAAAAACAGAAAAGAAAGGAACTGAGAAGCCATGAACCAGACGATTCAGGCACTACTTAACAATCAGGAGGATAACCATGTACTGCCCTTTTTCTGGCAGCATGGCGAAGATGAGACTACACTGCGTGAGATGATGGGCGCCATTCACGGTGCCGGATGCCGGGCTGTCTGCGTGGAAAGCCGCCCGCATCCTGACTTCTGCGGACCAAAGTGGTGGCATGATATGGACATCATTCTGGAAGAAGCCCGCAGTCGGGATATGAAGGTATGGATCCTGGACGACAGCCATTTTCCTACCGGATTTGCCAACGGTGCGCTAAAAGACAGGCCGGACAGTCTCTGCCGCCAGAGCATCTTTCTGAACACAATGTCCCTTCCATCTGCATCCGGAACCATGTGTGTGGACCTTGCTGCAGAAGGCATGCTGAAACCGCCTGCAAAGAAACCTGCCAACATGATGGAGGAACGTTTTTTCAGCATTCCCCCAGCCCGCGTATTTGACGATGACCGCGTGGTCCGCATCTCGCTCCGGCAGGCTGATCAGGAAAAGGATCTGACGGGCAGCCTGTCCGGATATACACTGACCTTTGACAAGTCCGCCGGTGATGCAGAGCTCCGGATACTGGTTGCCAGCCGAAACGCCGGATACCACCGGGACTATATCAATATGACAGACCGTGAAAGCGTCCGCGTCCTGATTGACGCGGTGTACGAGCCTCACTGGCAGCATTACGCCAAGGACTTTGGTCATACCATTGCCGGTTTCTTTTCAGACGAGCCTGAACTGGGAAACGGCTTCATGTATGACAAAAATAACCCCCTGGGAATCCGTCAGGATCTGCCCTGGGGGCGGGAACTTGAAGAAGCTGTGTCCAAAGCACTGGGCAACGGATGGGAAAAGCAGCTGGAACGCCTCTGGGAGAGCAATGTAAGTCCCGAAACAGCACGGGTCCACATGGCTTACATGGACTGCCTGACACGTCTGCTCCGTCAGAACTTCAGCGAGCAGATCGGTCAGTGGTGCCGGACGCACGGCGTGATGTATATCGGGCATGTGATCGAGGACGACGGGCATCACTGCCGTACTGGATCCAGCCTCGGTCACTATTTCCGCAGTCTTGAAGGACAGGATATGGCCGGCATTGACGACATCGGCGGTCAGGTATATCCCTGCGGCGAGGATGAACCAACCATTCAGTTTCAGGGATTCCCACGCGATGGCACCTTCTACCATTACGGGCTTGCCTGTCTTGCCCGGAGTGCTGCAGCCCTGGAGCCCCGAAAAGCCGGACGCGCCATGTGCGAAATTTTCGGAAATTACGGTTGGGAGGAAGGCGTCCGGCTGGAGAAATACCTGGCGGATCATTTTCTCGTCCGGGGCATCAACTATTTCGTCCCCCATGCTTTTACCGGATCAGCTTTCCCGGATCCTGACTGTCCTCCCCACTTCTATGCACACGGACACAATCCCCAGTACCGGCATTTTGGCCGCCTGATGCAGTATATAAACCGGGTTGCTACGCTGACCTCTTCCGGCAGACATCAGGTTCCTGCTGCCATCCTCTATCACGGAGAATCGGAATGGTGCGACCGAAATGCAATGCCCTTCGAACAGCCGGGCCGGAGGCTCTATGATAACCAGATCGACTACCATGTAATCCCTGCTGACTTTTTGGCAGATACCGGACGCTGTCTAATTTCCTCTGACAGAACCTTCTCCGTAAATGGGCAAACCTACCGTGTTCTGATCGTCCCCGGATGTGCCTGCCTCTGTACCTCAGCCGCAGAGAATCTGAACAGGTTGGCAGAGGCCAATGTGCCAGTCTTCTTTGCAGAGCAGAAGCCTGCGTTTGTCAGCGAGACCGGTGCCAGCCTGCCACCATCGCTTTCTGCCTGTCCAATTGTTCCTCTCGAAAAGCTGGCAGAGGAAGTGCGGAAACTTGGAATTCCGCTGCCGGTTCTTTCCCCGGAAAGCCAGCGTATCCGGATTCTGGACATTGCGGGAGATACCCCTCTGGCCATGATTGTCAATGAGGATGCCGTCCCCTGGACCGGAACAGTTTCCCTTCCATGGACAGGCAGACCCTGTTTTCTCTATGATGCGTTTGAAAACAGATGTCTCTCCGCAGAACAGACGCCGGACGGCATCCAGATAACAGTCGAACCTCTCAAACCTCTTTTCCTGGTCAGCGGTACTTCCGCTGCACCGCTTCATTATTCCCCCACCCCTCTGCATGAAATACCTCTGACCGGATGGACCAGATCCATTTGCGAAGGTGCTGCATATCCACAATTTTCCATACCGGAAGATACCGTGGTGCCGGATGGAATGCAGCTTGCAAAAGAAAAACCTGACTTCTCCGGATTTGTCCGGTATGAATGCAGCTTTCTTCTCCCGGAATCAGGCTCAATCCTGCTTGAGATTGACGATGCTGCCGAAGCAGTTGAGGTTTTCCTGAACAGCGAATCTGCCGGAATCCAGATTTCACCTCCTTTCAGATATGATCTAATGGGTCATACAGGCAAAAATACCCTCCGGATTGAAGTCGCTACCACCCTGGAACGGGAATGCTATCCCATGCTGGAGGGTCACCGAAAGCTGCTTGCTAAAACACCTGCATGCGGCAGCGGGATTACCGGTTCTGTCCGACTGCACACAGCCACCGGCATACCCAGGTAATGATTTGCCATCTCATCTGAGAGAGTTCCATTGCAGCATCGTCTGTCTTCAAGATTATCAGTTTCCTGCCCGACTTTTAAACCATATAGCCTGTCTCATCATTCAGATGCATAAATCTGCAAGGTAAAGATTCGTACAGTCCAAAACATGTTATCTTATGCCGAGACGACAGCAGTTCTTTTTTCAAAAGCCTTGCGCGTGAATTACCAACTCCAAATTGTTCACTTTTGAATATAGAAGTCAAAAGTTCTGAAAAACATAAAAAGGCTGCGTATCATTGCATATCAACGAATACGCAGCCTGTTTGTTATATAGATCAGACGCTTCGTCATGAAAAAGAGAAATGAATGAGAGCAGCATTCTCCCCAAATCAGATGCTGCAGCTGATTTTAGAATGATTTATTTGTGCCGCAATGTTTATATGCTTTTCAATCCATTGCAAGGTACAATTCCCGCTCATTCTGAGGAATGTTCAAAATATCCATTGTCTGATTCCGGTCAATGTGAAATCTCTTTTCGATACTCCTAATATTCTGAAAAATCCGATTTAATTTGTCTTTGCGCTCCTCTTCACGGGCTCTCTCGTTCGCTTCGCGCTCCTGTTTTAGAACTTCCTCGTATTCTTTACGAGTTTCTTCACGAGCCTCACGAATATCAGCTTCTCTTGCAATAGCCAAATCCTCTTCATCAGACATCATTGCCCACATAATATCAAAAACCTCCTCTTTCTCAATAAAACCAATCAGGATATTCTTTTTACGACACAGCTGAATGATTTCATGGACAGCATCCCGTGTCCGGCCTTTTTGCGTAATGACGCTGTCATAGATGTGCCAGAATTCTATCATCTGAGAGATCACGTCATTCTCTGTCAAACCGGTACAGAGAACTTTAACTCTCAGATCAATGGAAATCTGATCCGGAAACCGGAGTCCAAAGAAATCACCGGCTAATGATATTTCACTGGGAATACCGTCCGAATCGCCGGAATACATCAGGTAAAGCTCCGGAACGGGCAAAGGTATTGTTTCGGTACCGTATTTGTTCAGCTTGTTTGAACTGATATAGGCATTATAGGTATGAACGAGATAACTCAGCATGCGCGGGATAACATTGTAGGTCCATGTGGACTGCGCCTCAACCAGAACAATGAGGCGGTTATTGACCATGAAACCGAGATCATTGTGAATACCACGATAAATATTCTGTTTCAGTGTCACAATGGTAATATTCTCTGCCGTCACTTCTGTATCCTCAGGATGCAGCGCACGGTAAAGGCTCAAGACATTGTTCTTGTCATCAAAAAAAATTGCAGAATACGCTGTCTTTTGCATTCCGGTTTACATTGGTTGTGAGAGGAGCGGTTGCATTTTCCGCCATTTCCATCGCGGAAAACGCAGACTTGTCAGCCAGCAGATCATCAAGCCGCTGCAACAGCGCCTGAAGTCCGCCAGATCCGGAACTATCCGAAGACATGCCGTGTTGAGCATTATCGGAAACTGTTTGGTCTGGATTGTCCTTCCGGGAAAGGTTTTTCAGCATATCTGAAAGAGTTTTCCTTTCGTCTGCCGAGAGACTGTTCAATAGTTCCATTAACCCAAGGCGCTTTTCTTTCTCCATGCCCGCGTTCTCCTCCTTCAGTGCTATTATACCGCAATCCGTGCATATCGTAAATATCAATGATATCTTCAGCATCAAAATATTGGTTATATTTCGATATAACAATTAAAATTAAAAAAATGCCAATATTCTTGTGTGCCAGGAAAGCATTTTCCAAAGTTTTTTTTATTTGATTTCTGAGCCGATTGTGATAATACGGAAGATGTAAGCCTGGTGAGTCATACAATCTGGCGCATCAGAGGCGGCAAAACCTCTATTACCTGTGTATGACTGTTTTTGTCAGATCATCACATCAAAACATGATCTCTCAATTCCAATATTACTATATGGCGTTACAGTCAAAGCTCTTACGTACGTTCATTCAGAATTACCATGGTATTCAGTATAGAATCCATCCGAACACCAAATCCTTCAGAAGCTTCAATCTCGTAGTGTTCAGTAGCCACTACACACCCATCTGCTGCGGGTACAATATATACTGTCTGCAGAATATCCGCCATCAGATCGGTGCCTTTTACTACAGAGGCATCGATCATCACACAGTTTCCCGCATGTTCCAGATTGTGCGCTGACTGGGTAATCTCATATTCCTTTGAAAGTGTTTCAACTACAGCCGCAAAAACAGTTTCTGCATTCTCATCGTAATGTCTCACTTCGAGATAGTTCAGCGGTTTTTCCGGATTGTCATAGACTGAAATAAAATATTCACAGTCAAACGCACTGGAGCGGCGGAATGACTCATAGTCGTAGTCGATTTCAATTCCGAGATTCATGTTTCTGACATGCTCGTACCGAACAGTCTCCTCCATGCCTTCAATCATGATGGCAGTCTCGAACCGCTCTCCATCCTGTCTACCTGTCGCACTTATTTCTGTATAGAAGTCCGGCTGATAAATCCATCCGGTCGCTCCACGCAGGCTGACAATAAGCCAGGCGCCTTCATCCTTCAAAATAGGCAGCTTGACCCCTTTGTTAAGCAGTGCCACCTTGGGTGCCATGGTATCATTCCAGGCATAAACCGGCGTACTTTTCTCCGTCAGGTACCATGCGGGATCAATTGCAAGATAGTCCTCATTAACCCATCCGGCTCTGCCTGTCTCTTCAGAATCAGAAAGGAAACATGCGGCCCATCCGCCTGTTTCAGGCTGTATAAGAATAGTGTTCCCGTAATGCAGCGTCATTACAGCTTTGGAGGAAGCACTGGGCTGCTGACGCACCGTAAGTGTTTCGCACAATACGACAGCCTGAAGGCCGATCATTCCCTCACCTTGCGGAGGAATAATATCCGCCTTTACGGTTGAAAAGCCTCCCATCATGAGCACCAGCACTGTCAGAACTGTAAGCAAACGATATTTTTTCATACTCTCACTCCTGTCTTTGGTTTTCACTCATCAGACGATGAATCAGCGCCAGTTTATTCCAAAGCTTTACAGCATAGAAAAAAACGGCTTCTCTTCAAAAAAGAACGTTTAATCAGCGGAACATATACGCGCTACAGATACATCCTTCTAAACGTACCCTGTCGTGATCGTTTGTCTTAACTGAACAGAGCTCCGATCATCATCGAAGTCCTGTTCAAATGGGAATTTAAGAATTTTTTGATACGCCTCTCTTCAGTTCAGGATGAAGCTCATAGTATCTCCGCTTGTCCAGATACATGTTTTCATCCGCCTTTCGGAGTGCCGTTCTGACGTTTCTGCAGTCATCTTCAATATGGTAGCCAACGGACAGCTTCACATTTTCTCCTGAAATATCACGAATTTTCTGTATTCCGGCTTTCATTTCTTCATCCGTAATGCCGACAACAATCACCGTAAACTCGTCGCCGCCGGCACGGAATACCTCTTCGTCATGGAAAACACTGCGCAGAACGCGTGCACCGGACCGAATCAGCTCATCTCCCGCTGAATGCCCCACTGTATAATTGACCCTTTTAAGTCCATTCAGATCAGCGAACAGAACACCCACCGGCTTCCCTGGCGAGACTCTGCCATTGCTCATCCGTTCGACATAATTGTTCATTTCATTGCGGTTCAGGACACCGGTCAGCATGTCTCTGGAGCTTAATATCTGCAGCCGCCTGAGCAGCAGATGATTCCCAATTTCCGCCCCAAGAATGTAGGTCGCCAGCTCAAGCGTTTCCTTGATCTTCGGCGCATTTTCCGCATCAAAATCCGTAGCCCAGATATATCCGTGGCGTTCATCTCCGGACTTAAGCGGAAAGAGCACGATAGAAGAAACATTGTTCCGGATCAGTGAGTTATACCACTCGGGATTGCGTTCCCTGACCACTTCCATATCCTTGGAATCTTTGGCAATCAGGCAGTTGCTGCCATGAATTGTGCTTTCCCATGATTCAGCGAGATCATAAAAGGAATCATCAATGATTTCAACCATCGGCTTCTTCTGTACTTCCTCTGCTATATCCTCACAAAGCACAGTGCAGGTACGCGTAACCGGCTCCATCAGAAGAATGCAGCATTGTTTTGCCAGACAGATTTTCCGTATGTCCTTGATCACATCAGCCATGGCAGCTTCAAAATTTCTGGCACCACGGAGTTTAATGGTGGTTTCCAGAATCGCGGATGCCAGTTCACTCGAAACATTGGATAATCTTGCACTGTCCGCAACCATGTTGATCTCCATCGTGTACGTACAGAAGCTCAGATTTCCTTCATCCGGCACCAGCGGCAGAAAAGTCATATTAAACCACACATCAAACCTGTCCGGATGCGCATAGGAATGCAGACATTTCTTTTCAACTGCAGCACGATAACAAAAATCTTCGAAATTCAGATCTCTGGTCAGATAATCTGTGTATAAACTGTTCGGTCTAAATGTAGACGACAGCATCCGCACATCACCCATGGGATGCTCAATGGAATCAATATAGGCTCTGTTGCCTGTAACGATCCTGATATCTCCATATCCGCCGTTATCAAGTCTTTCAACAGAAACAACACAGGTCATAGCGCCCATGCTGTCCACTACATTCTGAAAATCCACTCTGTCTGTCCTCCCAAAGTCATTTTTCTGGCTGCCGAAATACCAATATACCTGGCGTACAGTCAGAAACACAGAGATATGTGTTCCTGTTAAAGCGCATTTAAAGTAATCTACAATGATGATTATACGCAGGAAACACTGCAAACTCAAGAAATAATTTAACCTGTTTATATACGAGTCACAGTAAACATTTTTGCACTTTAACGGAATGCTCATCTTTTTAAACCACTTGCTGGCTGCTGGTCATTTTGACCGCTCTTCACGAAACCGCCAACTGCATTTTGCCAGGGAAAACCACACTGCTGAGTATTCCTTTCAGAATCAGATCTTCTTCGCAACGATAAAAGCCGAACTGGCTTTCCATCTCGCTGACATACTGTAAACATCGAAAAAAAGGTGGTCACAATGACCACCTTTTGCGTTTTGATTGCATCCGAGGATATCAGATGCAGGCTGTTCCTGCCCTATTGTTCTGACAATCCGGATATTTTTACTCCGTATCATCCTCAATATTCTTGATAAATCTGGCAGGAACGCCTCCGACGACACAGTTATCCGGAACATCTTTCGTCACAACCGCACCCGCTGCAACCACCACATTGATCCCTATGGTTACGCCTGGCAGAATCGTCACGTTTCCGCCAATCCAGACGTCATTTCCAATAACCACAGGCTTTGCAATGCCAAGATGCTTCCTGCGTCCCATGGGTGTCAGCGGATGATTTACGGTCGTAATCAGCGTCCCGGGGCCGATCATCACATCATTTCCAATCCGGATTTCCCGTATATCCAGCATCGTGATGTTGTAATTTCCTGTAAAGTTGTTTCCGATATGGATGTTTTTGCCATTGTCACAGTTGAAAACTTTGGCAATCCAGACCTTCTCACCCACGCTGCCCAGGTGATGCTTCAGCATCTCACGCTGGGCTGCAAAATCAAGCGGATCCAGTGCATTATATGCTGTGCACCAGATAATGGCCTGCTCTTTGATCGCATCCACCTCGTCATCGTCATAGCAGTATTCCAAACCGGCTTTCAGTTTTTCGAGTTCTGTCATTGTAAATCCTCTGTTCCATATCCAGTCTTTCCGTTGATGCTTACGCATCCAGCCTGGAACTGGCATCCTTCAGGAGACTGATAATGGGAAGATGCTGGGGACATACGCTTTCGCACTGTCCGCAGGCAATACAGTCTGCTGCACGGCCATATCCCTGGCCAATCACGCCGGCATAGAAATTCTTCGGTCTGAACTCTTCATGATACAGTTCCATCGTATTGATGGCGCGAAATACATCGGGGATGGAAATGTGCATGGGACAGCCGTCCACACAGTACCGGCATGCGGTACAGCCGATCTGCGGCACATTCAGCATAATGCTCCGCACTTCGTCAATCAGGGCATTCTCCTCAGCAGACAATGGTTCAAAAGCAGTAAAAGTACTGAGATTGTCCCGCATCTGAGATTCATCACTCATTCCGGAAAGAATCGTCATGACGCCCGGTAAAGATCCAACAAAACGCATTGCCCAGGAAGCAATCGAACTGTCCGGACGTACGGTCTTATATCTGGATTCGAGCTCCGGCGTCAGCTTTGCAAGCGTACCTCCCTTAACAGGTTCCATGACAATGATGGGAATCCCGCGACTATTCAGAATGTCAAACAGTTCACCGGAACGGACAACCGGATTCTTCCAGTCTGCATAGTTGAGCTGAATCTGTACAAACTCAATTTCCGGATGATTGTCCAGCACCTTTACAAGATATTCCGGACTGCCATGGAACGAAAAGCCGAAGTGCCGGATGCGTCCTTCTGCTTTCTTTTGAAGCGCCCAGTTGTAACAGTCAAGTTTTTCGTAGGTATCTCCATTGCCGCCGTCTTCAACAGAATGGAGAAGATAAAAATCAAAGAACCTGAGACCACACCGTTCGAGCTGCTCATTGAAGATGCGGTCCCTGTCCGCCTCCGTCTGCATACACCATGCAGGAAGTTTGGTTGCCACTGTAAAGGCATCTCTCGGATAACGCTTCACCACCGCTTCTTTAACCACTTTTTCAGACTCACCGCCATGATAAACATATGCTGTATCGAAATAGTTCATCCCTGCCTGCATATAGGCATCTACCATGCGGTTGACCTGATCCAGGTCAATTTTTCCTTCTTTTTCAGGAAGCCGCATCAGGCCAAAACCCAGTTTTGGCATTCTGTTCAGATCAATGCTCATGATATTCCTCCCTCATTACAGTCCTGACTTCAGCGCCTTCCCGGCTGCTTCTGCCCATTTTCTGGTTACCCAGTGAAATCACCGGAATCTGTCTTTGATGAGTTTCGCCCTAAAAAAATGCTTCTCATCAAAGCGGCTCATTCCGTTTTTGCATGGTAGCCCATTTCACTCCCGCAGTTCTCCGGCAGCACGTCCGGCAAACAAACGCCATTTTCTTAAACCGGTGCGGCTCCTGCGTCTGTTTGTGCTCAGGTGATTCATGGGATTGCGCAGTGCAGGCAGATTTACATCCTCCGCCATCATGCTGTTCATGGAAAAACTGTTCATCAGATTGTACATCATTGTTGTCCTCCTCCATCTGCCCGACTGCTTCTGTGCTGTCAGGCAACGACTGCATGATATCGCAGAGCGGAGAAAGAAACTTACGTTTTCATTCGTTTTCTGTCATATTCATTCTGTTAAAGAGAATATTAATAACGGCGGAAGCCACTGATAACAAAGGACTTTAGCCGTTTTATTATGGCGTTTTGTCGCTTGTTTGTCGCTTAAATCTGCAAGTCGATACTAAAAGAAAACAGAACAAAACGTAATACTAATTCAACTCCCCCTGCCCCCTCACTCATGAGGAGAAGCTGTATCGCATCTTTGCATAAAAAAACATACTAATATTGAAAAAGCCACTTGCTTCCTTCATAATAAGAATTGGCAATCATTAAAGAAAGGAAGGCAAGATGGCGATGAGTAGTATACCAACAATGTCATTTCGACGCAAGGGTGAAATATCTGAAGAACCCTTTCGCCAAAGAAGTGCTGGAGAAATGTAACAGTTATCAATCCAACGTGGAAATGTTTCGGGCAATTTTCAAAGAGAACTTTTTCTATATTGCCAACACCATTAATCCCAATATTAAAGACATTGTCGAAGCCATGATCAATTGTCAGAGTTTTTCAAATGGCTACACCATTTACCAATGTCCCTCTTGTGGCGAATACAAGTCTGTACCCTTTACGTGTAAAACGAGATTCTGTCCATCATGCGGAAACATTATAAACATGAAACGTGCCAACTCTATAGCAGAGAAAATGTTTAATGTCAGTCATCGACATGGTGTCTTTACCTGTCCAGAAGAATTGGACCCCTATTTTTTCTATGACCGAAGCCTGTTGCATGTCATGGCTGAAGCAGCCACAGATGCTATTAAGATTGTCATCAATGATGTTTCTCCAAAGAGGAACCCTCTCCCAGGCGTAATATACGTCATACATACTTTTTCAAGATCATCTGAGTGGAATCCGCATATTCATTGTATCTTTACCGTCGGTGGTATTACAAAATATGGTAAATGGTTCCCTCTTCTGGGTGACCACGTTAGTTATGAAAAGCTGCGAAAAACTTATCAGGATCTTCTTCTCAAAAAGATGCGACGAAAAATAGGCCCTTCTTTCCTGTCTTTGGAAGATAAGCTTCGAAAGAAATATACTAATGGTTTCTATGTTCACGCTCCGCGAGTAGCTGAAACTCTTAAAGGTTCTCCGAAGAAACTAATCAAGTATCTCGCAAGATACCTTGGTAGACCATGTATAGCATCTTCAAGAATAGATGGCTATGATGGCAAAAACGTGTATTTTCACTACACTCCTCACAATGACTCTAAGGACGAGAACACCTCCACTCAGGAAAAAGTTCTCTACGAAAAACTTGATGCTATTGACTTCATGATTCGTCTTATCGACCATATCCCCGAGCAAAACTTTCAAATGATAGGATATTGTGGTATCTATGCTAATGCCTCAATTGATCGCGTAACAAAGGCTATGCAAACAGGAGAAGTGGATTACCTGTATTCCCGTTCTTCACATACTAAAAGAGTTGAAGCTACACATTGGAGACAAGCTATGATGCGTGTCTTTAATGTAGATCCGTTAGAATGCCCTGTATGTCTAGACACCATGGTTCCACTATATGCAAAATACAAAGGAAGAAGGTACTCTGTCGAACTGGGCAAAAAACGAAAGACAAGAGGCAAAAGTAAGCGAACCAAAAACAGGCGCTAGGCGCCTTAAGGGGCCCAAAAGCTGTGTCAAAAGTCCATGCCACGGCAGGCCCCTTTATCTGTG
>JAFUHD010000232.1 GCA_017469025.1 Clostridia bacterium | reverse complement strand
TACTTTTCCGTGCCGAGAAGCTGCATGAACTGCCAAGCGCCTTCCTTTACCTCCGGATCGGTTGCCGTAATAGCAAACATGCTGCCGCCGACGGGGGCGGTTACAGGATTTCCGGCACAGGATACGACGCTGCCGGCAACCCAGTCAAAGTTGCAGGAAGAGGTAAAGCCGGTAGACCAGCCGATGGTTGCGATCATAATACCAAGCTTGCCACTGCTGAAGGCCTCTTTGATGGCGTCAGCGCCGGACAGGAAGACACCGGTTCCTTCCGCATAAAGATCCGCAACGCCCTGCATGGCGTCAATTGCCGTCTGCTCACCGAAATGGGCGACATAGGTTCCGTCTTCCGCACGGTCATAGATGCTTCCGCCAAAGCCCTCGATCAACCACTCTTCCAGCCAGAAATCTGGTGGAGCGGCAAAGCTGAAGCCCTCGGCATCCGTCTTTTCGACGATGGCACGTGCCCATTCCACGAGCTCATCCCAGGTCTTCGGGAGGTTGTTGATGTCAAGGCCGGCTGCTTCACAGACCTCAGCATTGTAATAGATAATCGGGCAGCTGTTTGCAACGGGGATGCCGATGACTTCCCCTGAGGGGCTACTGCAGAGATCAATCAGGTTGTCATCAAATGCGGCAGTCAGTTCGTTTCCACCTTCAAGTACGGTCAGGTCTGTTGTTGGAAAATTCTCGCAGAGGTAATTTACCCAAGTCCAGGCAATCTGGCTGATACCGGGGGTGTTGCCGGCCGCGGCTTCTGCAACCATGGACTGAATAAGGCCTTTGTATTCGCCACTGTTGTAGATGCATACGACCTCATACTTGTCCTGGCTCGCGTTGAATTCGGCAGCTGCGGCTTCCAGAACATTTGCGCCCATGTCTGCCGACGCTCTGTGCCATACCTCAATTTTGACCCGGTCGTCTGCGGCATAGGCGGGAACGCCAAGTGCCAGAACCAGAGCCAGAATCATGACTGCTGCAAGGATTTTTTTCAGATTTTTCATTTCCTTTACTCCTTTCGTTTGTTTATTTATTAAATGAAAAACTGACAAAGATTTTTCCGCTTTACAGCGGGGGTGACAAAGATTATAATAACTGAGAAATATATTAAATCATTAATAAAGTTATCAATAAAACGGTAAAAAAGGATAGATAACAACAGAGAGGTGTAGAAATGAGAACAAAAAGGGACACTGTCACGGCCAAACAGGTCGCTGAGCTGGCGGGCGTTTCGCAATCGACGGTTTCCATGATCCTGAACAACTACGAAAACGCAAGCTTTACAGAGGTGACCAGACAGAAGGTCTTGGATGCGTGCAATACGCTGGGTTATACGGGCTTCTATCAGAAGGACAATCATGAGAGGACGATTTTCCTGATTGTTCCTTCCCTGAGCAACTTGAGCTACGTAAAGCAGGTTACCACCGCACAGCAGCGCGCCATGGAGCTTGGTTATACCTGCCTGATTTTCAACACATTTCGCAACACCAGCCTGGAGAACAACATTTTGACGCTGCTGCAGACAATTCCGGTCTCAGGTGTGGTTTTTCTGTACCAGCCGGAAAACCTGAGCCTCCTGCAGCGTGCGGGAGCCATCAAACCGACCGTTGCGGTATGTGACAGAAATCTTGACCTTAAAATGGACAACATTGAGGTTAACAGCTACGGAATCGGAAAAATAATAGCCGAGCATATGATTTCCCAAGGACATACGAATGTAATGTACATCGCCACGGACATCAGTCCAAAGTACATAACAAGGCTTCAAAGGCTGGAAGGAATCAAAGGCTGCTATCGGGATCACGGCTTTGATGCCGAGCACATCAAAATATGTACACTGAAAAGTGAAAACATCTCAACGCGCGGCGTTGCGGATGATTATAAGGCTGGCGTAATCCTGATAGAAAAAGCATTGACCAAATACGGAGATACTTGCACCGGTATCATCGGATACAATGACATGATCTGCTTTGGCATCATCGACGCCATGAAACAGATGAATCTGTCTGTCCCAGGCGACTACTCCATCATCGGTTGTGACAATATTTACTTGACCGACTTAAGTTCCATTTCTTTGACATCTGTGGAGCATTACGCGCATCTCCGTGCACGCGACGCCGTCGAACTGCTTCTCCGAAAGATTAAGGACAACTATGAACACAGCACAGATGTTTCAACAACAGGAATCACGCGAGTAGAATACGAGCCAAAAATCATTATTCGCTCTAGCACCAGAAACATCCGAAGGCATCATCAATAAGCTGATGAAATCATTTTACAATCATCTTTTGGTTTCGTCAAATTCGGGAAACGGTAAGTTCAAT
>JAFUHD010000231.1 GCA_017469025.1 Clostridia bacterium | reverse complement strand
CGGTGCCATGTGTGCCGTGGATCTCACAGCCGGAAATCATCAGATCGAAATGCGTTATTCCCCGAAGGGATTCCTGCCGGGTCTGGGTATTACGGCGGGCAGCATTGTGATATTGATTCTGCTGTTTGTTTTTGACCGGAAACGTGCAAGGAAGGCTTCCGCACCGTCAGAGGATGCACAGGAGCAGCCTGAAACTTCGGAGGATCCGGAAACA
This sequence comes from Clostridia bacterium, assembly GCA_017469025.1. Taxonomy (GTDB): domain Bacteria; phylum Bacillota; class Clostridia; order Christensenellales; family Aristaeellaceae; genus Ventricola. Next base: position 2,149 of record JAFUHD010000231.1, on the reverse strand, counting down.
GATGCAAAAAAATAAACCTGTATTTGCAAAACAGGATAAATAAGGAAAGAATATTATGCGAAATCTCAAGGTGATGATGGCGTACCGGGGTACCGCCTACCACGGATTCCAGATTCAGAATAATGCCAGGACTGTCCAGGAGGTTGTAGAACGCTGCGTCAGCAAGGTTCTGAATGAACCGGTCACGATCCACGGCTGCTCCCGCACGGATACGGGAGTACATGCCAGACAGTTCTGCTTTTCTGTGCAGACAGAGAGCAAAATCGCACCGCTTGGATTCATCCGCGGCGTGAATGGTGAGCTTCCGAAGGATATTTCGATTCTCTCCTGTGAGGAGGCGGATCCGGAATTCCATGCCAGATTTTCCTGCAAGGGAAAGGAATACATGTACCGGCTGCATTGCAGCGAGTGCAAGGATCCGTTTACAACTGACCTGGCCATGCATTACCGGCGTACGTTTCATCCCGAAATCGTGCAGTATGCCGCACAGAGCTTCGTCGGGGAACAGGATTTCCGGGCGTTTTGTACAAATTGTGCAGAAAATGCCAACACAATACGGCGCATTCATAGCTTTGATGTAGAAATTGACGGCACCGAGGTCAAAATGCTTGTAAAAGGTACCGGATTTTTGTATAATATGGTTAGGATCATGGTGGGGACACTGCTGGATGTCAATGAAGGCAGGATCCAGGCAGACGGGATTCCGGATATTCTGGCCTCCCGGGACAGACTGCGTGCAGGGCGTACTGCGCTGCCGCACGGACTGTATCTGAACCGTGTATTCTACACTGATGAAGAGCTGAATTCCGATTAACTACAGAAATATAAAAGATAGATTGAACAAATGGGAGGGAACGTCAGTGGCTAATTCGGTTGATGTCGTACTTCTGCGGAATCGCCGCAGAAGAAGACGGCGCATCCTGAAACTTTCGATTGTTTTGGTGATCGCAGGCATTATCCTGCTGATCTATGTCAAGAGAGATTTGTGGTTCCCGCAGCTTGAAGGCATCGGATCTCGCTACCAGAATGTAGCACGGAATGAAGAAGCAGAGGCAGAGGGCGTATTTGAGCTGAATATTTCCGGCGGCATAGATTATGAAACAGATTTCATCAATAACAATCTGTTTATCCTCTATGACAAATACCTGTACATTTACAGCACAGACGGAACGGAGCTTGACCGCCGTCAGCATGCCTACGGCAATGCTCTGATGGAGGTCGCGGGCAACAGGGCGCTGATCTACTCCTCGAACGGAACGAGCTTCCGGGTCGATTCGGCCAATAAGATGATCTATGAGGAAACGGTCGATTATCCGATCCTCTTTGCCACGATCAGCAATGACGGGTATGTCGGAATTGTCACAGAGTCCGATACCTACGCGTGCCGGCTGAATATATATGATCCGAACGGAAACCGGATCTATAAGCGTGAATGCGTGGAACGCCTGATGAATCTGAGCTTCTACGGAAACGGATGTATCTTCTCAACGATTAGCGCATCGGATGGTGAATTGCAGACTTCCTTGCAATATATCACATTCGACAGCGACAGTGTGCAGTGGGAAACAGATCCGTTGTCTACGCTTTCCGTGGAGATCTATGCACTTCCGGATGGAGGGGCGTTTGTGATCGGTGACACGAAGGCTGCATATTATAGCAGCACGGGTGCACTGGTCGGCAGCTATGACTACAATGCAGCACTGACAGATTATGCGTATCTTGACGGTAAAGCAGCAGTGCTTTTGAAGAATGAAGAACGCAGACAATCTGTGCTGATGCTGTTCTCTGACAGAACCTCGGCACCGGAATGTGTCTCTTTTGATTCCATCCTGAAAAACGTCATTATTGATGATGAGACTGTGTATGTCCTGGGCGGCGGTCAGATAAGCAGCTTTGCCTTCAGCGGTCAGGAAATGAAGGGACTTACGATCAACGATGCCTATGAGAGGATCCTGAAATATGGCAAGTATTTCTATTTGCTTGGCTATGACAAGATCCATCGCACCGAAATAAACTGAGGAGGTGCAGCATGGGTACACAATTCTGGTGGTTTTTTGATGTCATCATCGTTAGTATTGCATTTGGCGTTTTCTATTCCGCTGTTTCCAGGGGTATCAGGAAGGGACTATTCCCGTTTGTGTCTCTGGCG
>JAFUHD010000230.1 GCA_017469025.1 Clostridia bacterium | reverse complement strand
TTTTTAGAACCATTGACTTCATCATTTCAACGATAATACTTTCAGATTTGAATAGGACGAATCACTATTAACAGAAGTTCATCCACCTGGATTCAAGCAATCCCATATACCTGCATTTTATACCCATAGGTTATTGCCTATCGGAAGTTTCGATCTAACTAACAGAAATTCCCCCGAAACCCTTGTAATATAAGGGTTTGTCGGGGGAAGTCTTGTAGCGCCCTAATGCCCATTTTTGCCGCTTAAGCCTCAGGAAAATTATCTTCTTTCCCAAATAGGGCAAGAATAGTTTTCCAAAGTTCTACAGTACTATCATCCATGTTCTCAAGTACACGTGGAAGTTCTTTCTTATTATAGAACACCCATCCGTCGCGAATGCCGCTCAATTTATTCATGAGCGTTTCCTTGGAAAATGAATATGCCTTCTTATTCAGAAGCATACATAATGTTTCGGCGAGAGTCAAAGCTGTCATGCATTCGTAAACGTGTACCTTTATCTTATCATCTGTCCAGTGATACTGTGGCCTAACCGCAAAATGTTCTGGTCTTTTACTCGTTCTGAATAGCCGTTCAACACATTCCTGATCTACGTACACATTTAAAATGCGATTTGTTTCCCAGTCAATATGACTGGTACAAGTAAGCTTTTTCCCGAAGTACTTGCGTATATATGCCTTCTCTTTCTCAGTGTCAATGGTATAAGATGCTGAGAAAGATCCATCCTTATTCATAACAACCTGAATGTTGATGAATTCAGCAAGAGATTTTCGGGCAGCAAAGCATTCATTTTCAATAAGTCTTCTCATGACAGAAACCGGATTCCATACTGGAATCTCCTTTTCTGTTTTTTGCCGGCCCTTCTTTTTCTTTCCTGAAGTCTCGTATTCCTCCTTCTCTTTTTGAACAGCCATATTATATGCTGTGACTTCATCCAGAGTTTTCACATAATCATTGTAGGCTTTCTTCAGCTTCACTTGAAATGAGGCATGGGAATTGTTCAGCCGTTCGGGCACTTCTTTGAAATGCTCAATGAACTTATCCTTTGCTTTGTCAAGCTCAGCTTTCTCTCCGTTAAACAGTTCCTGGCTAAATGTCAGTATTCCTGTTCCAACAACACCTGAGAATTCCAGATTATCAATCCGATAAGCCAATCTTGAAGAACCGTTTTCGAGTTCGATCATCGTGTACTTATCCAGATCAATGTCATACAATTCCTTCATTCCCTCCAGAGAATGTGCGCAGATAAAGTGGAATTCAAGAATGGAAAAGTTCTCTTTCGAATTGCTGCCTCCATCGAATGTAACAGTTATGTCCTTCGGTTGCAGCTTAATACGTTGTATGAATGCATTAACCTGCAATACAAAGTCGGCAAATTCTGACTTATCATTCTTGTTACCTTCATAAAGATCCCAAATCAAGGGAACTTGAAGCTCCGGACAGGTAATTGTTGCAAGACTGAATTGCCTCAGATCATCTCTCTTCTGCTTATTATGCCCGCGAAAACAGATGGTACAGTGAAGATTGTGGGAACTAATCCATGTGTAAAAATTGGTATAATCCAGATGCAAATTCTTGATATCAATCTCAAATAGGCTTAAAAGTCTGGATATAAGTAAATCGTGTGCGGTGCGAATCTGTTCGTCAACAATTCCGTCCATAGCTTCCCAGATATCCTGAGGAGTTATCTGCTGGTAATCGTTTCCCAAATGATACGGAAGACTGGTACCTTTAACCCAATCCGAAAAATCACTCATACTTCCTGGTGAATCTGCTCTATGGATGATTTCCAGAACTAAAATATGGCTCCTTGCAAATCCCTTTATTGTTTTGGGTGGAAAGCACTGATCCATAATAGATTCCAGTCCAACATACTCTGCCAACCAATATAAAGCCATAACTGATCCGTGAGTATAACACTTAAAGCTCCATTTTTTCGGTAACTGCTCAAGACTGTTAACCTGAGAGGAGTCTGGTGGGGATGGATCAGTTCTTTTTGTGTACTCGTCGAGAGCACGCTCCAGCACTTTTTCCAAAGGACCGATGTACTCAAGAATTTTCTCTCTTGGTTGCTTATTAGGACCGGTACGTACAGATGTCACGATATAATAATAGTCATTACCTTTTTTCTTCTTTGAACGAATTCTGGATTTCATGTAGCGCCCTACCATTTTCAATGCTGTACAGGTATTATAGCACCTTTTATTTCTGTGTCAATAAGCATTTTTACCCAAAATACACACTAAAAGTGTGGAATTGTCCTATATCAAAAATAGGGCGCTACAATGTGCTTTAGAAGAAAGCCCATAACTGCTACGTTTATAGCAATTATAGGCCTATGCCGTCGTAACTCCCGCTAAGATATCCGGGTGGTTTGAAGAAGAAGGCCGGTATACTGCTTCAGTATTCATGATATTTTTACAGAACAGATGCGATTATTCATTCAACAGTGGAATAAAGCAGAATAAAAATTGTGATGTAAATCTGAAAAATCATGGTTAACACTGGTTATTATCACAATAGTGTGTTATAATACAGAGTATAGGATTAGATGGAATAGGAGTTATCTACGGCGAAGGACGGTGATCTGATGAGGGATAGGGACAAGTTTCGTGGCTGCCTTGTTGGAGGTGCGGCAGGTGACGCCCTCGGCTATGCCGTTGAGTTTCTGAAGGTAGATCAAATACAAAAAAAGTATGGAACAGATGGTATTGTAAAGTATGATCTTTCCAATGGCCAGGCGAGAGTTTCAGATGATACCCAGATGACGCTGTTTACAGCAACAGGTCTTCTTGGTGGAACGACACGTGGCGTCCGGCGGGGAATAAATGCTGCGTACACAAGCTATATCAATGACAGTTACAAGGACTGGCTGCGTACACAGTCGGAACATTATCCGCTCCGGCCAGGTCAGCACTATTCATGGCTCGTGAATTTTCCGGAAATGTTTATGAGACGTGCACCGGGGCAGACGTGCCTCAACGCGCTGCGGCAGGGCGGCGGCGGAACGACACATCATGCGATCAACCAAAGCAAGGGTTGCGGCGGTGTTATGCGTGTAGCGCCGATTGGCCTGTACTTCTGTGACCGGCTGCAGTGGATCGAGAAAGAAGTTGACAAACTCGGTGCTGAAGTTGCTGCGCTTACACATGGTCATCCGCTTGGGTGGATGCCTGCAGCGGCATTGGTTCATATCATACAGAAAATAGCACAGGATGGATATTCGGTTCAGGATGCATGTCTTGACGCAATCCAGAAGATTCCACGCATTTTCCCGGGAAACGATTACGTAAAGGAACTGGTCAGGCTGATGAAACTGGCTATGGATCTGGCGGTAAAATCTGTATCAGATTATGAGGCAGTCCGACAGCTCGGAGAAGGCTGGGTTGCCGAGGAAACACTTGCCATAGCAGTATTCTGTGCGGTTCGTTACTCAGATGATTTTGATCGGGCACTTATTGCCGCTGTCAATCATGATGGAGACAGCGACTCTACAGGATCGGTAACCGGGAATATTCTTGGTGCTTCCCTGGGACTTTCCGGTATCCCGCAGCATTTCCTTCAGAAGCTTGAGCTTCGGGATATCCTTCTGGATGTTGCAGATGACCTCTGGAAGGATTGCCCGCTGGATACCAGTGTTCCGCTTGATCCGTTGTGGGAACAGAAGTATATGACCATGAAGTACGAAAGATGATCAGGAGACAAAAGGCTTTACCGGGTAAAGCCTTTTTCTTTTTGTGCCTGAATACAGCAGGCCGGACGCTTTTCGAAGCTGCCTCCGCCAGCTGTTGATGCTGAGAGATTCCGGCAGTGCAGGCAATACCGGAGTAGCCTGACCTGTGGAGCGCTTCGGTTTCGGTTTTTTTGGGAGATATCTCCGGCCGGTGAATCTCCATCTTGAACACATCAGGCACCCCATCTGGAAGGAATGCTCTGGCTGCGGTCCAATACTCACTGACAGTGAGCATTTTATCTGCTGCCTGTTGTAATGCGCTTCCTACAGTCTGAAAAATCAGTTTTTCATTCCACAGCTGCGGTTTATACGACGGGAATCCTTGAAAATACGCGTTCAAATCTTGACTTTTATGATGGGCCGGGCTTATCCTGAAAGCAGAATAAGACTGCTGGAAAAAGCCCGGTTATGTCGGAATACAGTCAGTCATCATCTGCAGAAAATGCAGAAACATGGAGGTAATGCGTATGAAAACCATAAAGCCGCTGCCGCTTCCCGGTTTTGACACACAGATGGAACAGCCGTGGGAACAGCCGCATGCGAAAATTGCAAGGACTGCTGCTGCAGACAGCTTTGTTCTGCTCAAAAATGAAGCAGAAACCTTACCGCTTGCTGCCGGGTGCAGGGTAGCACTGTATGGCGTCGGTGCAGTGTACCCTATTAAAGGCGGAACGGGTTCCGGCGATGTCAATGAACGCTATGTGGTCTCTATTGCCAGGGGACTTCGTGATGCCGGATTTATACTGACCAGTGAAGCGTGGCTTGCTGACGCGGATAAAGCTTACTCGACAGCGCGTCTTGCGTGGCGGGATGAGATCCTTGATAAAGCCGAGGGAGATCTGCGTGGCTTTTTCGGCTATTATGCAACAACACCATTTGAGATGCCCGCGGGAGAACCGATTCCTGCAGCAGATCCGGAAACGGACACTGCCATTTATGTAATCAGCCGGATTGCGGGTGAAGGCGCAGACCGCCGTCCTGTTAAAGGGGATTATTATCTGTCGGATGCAGAGGAAAAGGCAATTGATGATCTGTGCTCGGTATATGAACGGATCGTTCTGCTGCTGAATGTCGGCGGTGTAATCGATCTTTCCATTCTGGACAGACAGCCGAAGATCCGTTCGGTACTGCTGATCGGCCAGCCTGGTATGGAATGCGGGCATGCAGTTGCTGACGTCCTGAGCGGTGCAGTGGCGCCATCCGGCAAGCTGACCAATACCTGGGCACTTTCGTATGATGATTATCCGAATGCAAAGACGTTTTCACACATGAACGGCGATGTAAAGCATGAAGTTTATACCGAAGATATCTATGTCGGATACCGTTATTTTGATACCTTTGGTGTACCGGTCCGGTACGGATTTGGCGACGGGATCGGATATACCCGGTTTGAGCTTGACAATGTATGGACTGAGTGCGGAACAGACGGTACGGTTTCCCTGCATTATTCAGTGAAAAATACAGGGAAGCAGGCAGGTCGTGAGGTCGTACAGCTGTATTTGGTCCTTCCGGATACTGCCAGCGGCCGCGAGATAAGATGCCTTGCCGCGTATGAAAAGACACCTCTATTGAGTGGTGGAGCGTCATATACGGGTGTCCTGACATTTAATGGTGAGGCAGCGGCTACCTATGACGAAACCAGATCTGCCTGGGTGGTCCCGCAGGGCAGGTATGGTCTTTGTCTTGGCACATCCCTTGCCGGCAGCTGCATTGCCGGCTGGCTGGAACTTCCGGAGGAACAGGTTTTGTCCGTGTGCAGGTCAATCTGTCCGCCGCAGCAGAAGATCGACCGTCTCCATCCGGATCATGCAAAGCGTCAGGCGCAGATGGACAGCATTCCGGTTTCCGGGCATTCAAAGTCCATTGTCTGGGACTTCAGTTCGGCAGAAACGGTATCCTATAAATACGGAAACCCGGACGAATCGGGGGATGAAGCTGCGCAGATTGCAGCAAGGCTTACAGTGGATCAGCTGATTGAGCTCTCTGCCGGCGATCCGGGGAAAGGGCAGGGGAGTGAACTTGGGTCCGCGGGTGCCTCTGTACCGGGTTCGGCTGCGGAAACCAGCAGCTGTGCGCTGAATGATGGCGTTGCCAATATCGTCCTTGCGGACGGGCCTGCAGGTTTGAGGCTAAATCAGACCTGCTATATCCGCGATGGGCATCCGATCAAGCAGGGATTTATGCAGAGCATTGAGCACGGGATATTCAATAAGGAACCGGAACCGGAGGGAGACCGCCGCTGGCAGTACTGCACCGCGATTCCTGTCGGTTCGCTGCTTGCTCAGTCCTGGGACGAGAAGGTGCTCATGGATTGCGGAGATGCGGTCGGGGACGAAATGGAACGCTTCAATGTGACACTCTGGCTGGCACCCGGTATGAATATCCACCGGAATCCGCTTTGCGGACGCAATTTTGAGTATTACAGCGAAGATCCGCTTCTTGCCGGAAAGATGGCAGCAGCCATGACGAAGGGCGTGCAGCGGCATAAGGGATGCGGAACGACGATCAAGCATTTCGCATGCAACAATCAGGAAGATAACCGGATGGGATCTGACAGCATTCTGTCAGAGCGTGCCCTGCGCGAAATTTATCTGCGCGGATTTGGCATTGCCATCCGCGAAAGCCAGCCCATGTCGATCATGACCAGTTACAATCTGATTAACGGTGTTCATGCAGCCAACAACTATGATCTGTGCATGGCTGTTGCACGCAATGAGTTTGGCTTCAAGGGCGTCATAATGACGGACTGGACAACAACCGAAAAAGGTCCGGACTGCACGGCTGCCGGCTGTATCAGGGCAGGAAATGACCTGACCATGCCGGGCAAGGATACGGACTTTGAGTCAATCCGGGAGGGACTTGCGAGCGGACTGATTACAGAGCAGGAGCTGCGCAGATGTGTCACGAGAACCATCCGGACAGTACTTGCATCCAGACGTTATATGGACTGATGTGCATCTGATCTGCTTTCTGCAGGACTGGCAAATTGCCAGTCCTGTTTTTGTATAACCTAAACTTTGCGTATTCTTATAACGACATTTTTATAACGACGTTGAGAAAAAGCAAATCGAGTAGAAATCACCATTAT
>JAFUHD010000229.1 GCA_017469025.1 Clostridia bacterium | reverse complement strand
CTGTCACGCAAGGACGCATACCGCTGGATGCAGGATACCTTCTGCCTGACAGAGTCCCAGGCACACAAAGCGGCATTTTCCGAATACAGGTGCGACTGCCTGATGGAATAATGCCGCAGGGTGCTTGCAAACAACCGGATCCGTCCTGCCTGTTGAATAAAGAAAGGGGGATTTCACCATGGATACCATACTGAACGCAGAAAAAAGAAAACTCGTGGAAGACCATCTTTACCTAGTCTCTGCCATCCTGCGCACAGCCATCCGTTCCAATGAATCCATACCGGATCTGTCCTATGATGATCTGTACCAGACCGGATGCCTGGCGTTATGCCATGCAGCGATCCGGTATGACGAAAGTCGGGGCGCTTCCTTTGCAACCTTTGCGACGAAGGTTATGAAAAACGCCTTGATCAGCTGCTGCAGGCAGGCTGCACACAGGCGGGAAAAGCTGGAATATCTGGATGCGCCCTTACAAGACGGAGAAAACCTGACCTACACAGATCTGCTGGCAGACGAAAAAGCTGCTTTTACCACAAATACGGATACTGAGATCCTTGATCTGCTCACCTGTGCGGAAAAAAGGAGCTCCGGTGTAACAGGAAAAGGAATTATTTCCCTGAAACTTCGCTGTATGGGCTACACCAACCAAGACATTGCTACAATTTACGGCACCCGCTCCAACCACGTGGCTGCCTGGATCTCTAAGGCAGCTCGCTTCCTGCGGGAAGACAAGGATTTCCTGTATAGACTGTCCGCATAGACAGCATGGACGAACCAGAAATAAGCACACTGCACTGCATAAAGAGGAGGAAAAACACATGATGACATTATATACAGCATTAGGAACCTACCACATGACACCGGATGGCACTCCCTGCATCCTTTCTGATGACCAGGAGTTTGCCCTGGACATCCATGAACTGCTCCTGTGGTCCATCCTTACTTTCCGGATCCTGACCTATGATGAGATCCGCCTGGAATTCTATGAAAAGGAACGGGAACTGCATATCATGGCGGATACGGACCTGGATCATTACTTAAACCGACTGACCATCCGCAGGCTCATCATTTCCGGAAGAGATGAGTCCGGCATGGATGCCTTGTATGACCTGTTCGGGCGCCTGTACCTGAAGAAAACGCCGGATGACCTGTTCACGACGCTTACCGCCTTCCTTGACCTGTGGCTCTTTAAGCACATCCCCTTCCGGAAAGCAAAAGTAGTCTTTGAAAGCCCGGCGCTGGAGCCGCTGGAAAAGAAGCTCCTGCGGATGATAGACAGACAGCTCCTGTCCACTGCGGAACTGATCCAGTGCGCAGTCCGCGGCCGCTTTGACATCCAGGACAGCGATGAACTCATAGACTGCCTGTATGCCGATGGAGAAACGGACTATCAGAGCATCGTGGCAGACACCCGTACCATGGACGAGCGCCGGCCGTTTCTCTCCGCTGTGGCAAATCTGTATCTGAAGCAGAGGATCATGCTGCAGATGTTATAACAATGAAAGAGAGACCATCTCCTGCCCAGTCAACGATCCCAAAGAACCGTGACAAAAGGGTGAGGGCAAGAAACGATCTCTCTTATTCATTTTATAACACATTTTAACGGAAATGAATAACTTTAGATAATAAATTTAAGCAGAGTGATAGTATATATTGTGGTATTTTGTTTGACAAACACAATATATTGTGGTATATTGCAAATGTAATTGATTTTTGTGCCGCTTTTTAAGCAATGCACACGTTGTCTAAGATTGAAATTAGTGTCAGAAAGAAACCATGCAAAGG
>JAFUHD010000228.1 GCA_017469025.1 Clostridia bacterium | reverse complement strand
TGACCGCGAAGTACGCATAGGTGCTATACAGAAGGCGATGGAGGATGCTGTCAGTCAGGGACTGTTCAAAACGTATGATCATGCATATGTGTATGTTGAGAGAACGCTCTTGGACGGTTCGGTCCGGCAGGGGGTTGTCGGTGCGATCGATCTGGAAACCTATGATTACCGGCCGGATGCCGGTTCGCAGATTCGTGCGACAGAGAAAACTGTTGTAGAGCGCATTCCGCCCCGGATGGCTATCCGGAAAGACGCCAGACTGGAACTGTCGCATGTACTGCTTTTATGCAATGATGATCAGAAACAGATGATAGAGCCGCTGGCCGAAGAAAAGGACCAGCTGCCGCTCCTGTACGATTTTGATCTGATGCAGGGCGGCGGCCATATCTCGGGCTGGCTGCTGGCAGGCGGGGCGGCTGATGCGTTTGACCGGCAGATTGAAGCGTATGAAAAACGCATGGCACTGATTCAGGGATGCACAAGTGACAGGGCACTGCTTTATGCAGTCGGAGACGGAAATCATTCGCTTGCAACAGCCAAAGAGTGTTATGAAGCGATCAAATGCCAGCATCAGGATGCTGATACATTCGTTTGGCCGGCGCGGTATGCCATGGTAGAACTTGGAAATGTTTACAGCGATGCGCTTTCTTTTGAACCAATTCACCGGATTCTCAAAGGGACGGATCCGGCAGCGCTCCTAGAAGCACTCGAAACAGTTTGTGCACCGGATGGAACGGAAATAGAATGGGTTTCAAACGGCGCACATGGAACGCTGAAACTTGACTGTCAGGGGCGCCTTCCTGTCGCACTGCTTCAGAGCTTTCTGGATGATTACATGAAGAATCATCCGTGTGAAATTGATTATATTCACGGAGAAAAAGCGCTTGAAACACTTGCCATGGCGCCGGATGCCATCGGCTTCCTGCTCCCATCCATGCACAAAGAGGATTTGTTCCCTGGAATTGTAAAGGGTGGCGTTCTTCCAAGAAAAACTTTTTCCATGGGTCATGCAGAGGAAAAGCGGTATTATCTGGAAGCAAGGTCCATCCGCAATGATTAAGCAGCTTTAACAGCCCATATGCCTCAGAAGATGACGCTGGTTTCATAAGACAGCCTTTCTGATAACGTAAAAAGCTGTTCAGCGTCCTGTATCTGATTGTGGCTGCCTGTCAAAACAGACAGAATGGAGAGCGCGTATACAAATGGCCTGCACTGCTGAGGAGGAAACAGATCATGCAGAGAAGAACGAGGATGATCTTGCTGCTTGTCGGTCTGATTCTTGTTTTTCAGACAGTGATGTTTATTGCAGCAGGCAAACCCATTTCACTTTCATTTGCCGGCATTGGAAATGCCGGAGCACAGGATGATACAGGTGCCGTCACAGCGCTTCAGACGTTTCTGGATGCATGGGTTAAGGGAGATACTGCCGTACTTGGGGAACAGCTTGGCTTAACAGACTCAGGGGGCGGCAATACGGATAAAAGCCTTACGCAGATTCTTGGACGGTACCGGCTGTATAGCTATCACGTAGATGGCGAGATCAGTGACCTTTCAGCCGGCAGCCGTGATGGCAGCAGAACCTTTTCATGCCGTATTCTGATCCGTACACGTTACGGTTATGCCGCGTACAGAATCCTGCCGTGCCTTTTAAAGTCTCTGGGAAAGTGGATTATTGATACGGAGTCTCTTGAACAGTGGACTCCGCTGCGTCTGGAGGAATACGAGCAGGAGAGTGGTGCGGTTCATGAGGCCGCATAGGAAAGTTCCTAAAGATGGATTTGTCAGAGAAAAAAGCTTTGAATTACCCGTTGACATCAGATACGGGAATGGTATAATAGGCTCAACCGAATATTCCTTTGAAAGATCTTCAGGGCAGGGTGTAATTCCCTACCGGCGGTAAAGCCCGCGAGCCATAAGGCTGATCCGGTGTGATTCCGGAGCCGACAGTATAGTCTGGATGAAAGAAGAGCTGTTCGCAATGTGTGCATACCCCTGATAGCTCTGCTTTCAGGGGTTTCGGATTTTATGCCACCAGGCGAAAAGGAGATATTCTTATGTCAGCAAAAGTAAATTCCCGTAACAGTGACAAGGCGGTCTTTATCATGACCCGCTGCGGTCTTCTGGCAGCCATGTCAGTCATTCTCTACTACATAGAGATTCCTGTTGTAGCGTTCTACAAACTGGATCTTTCCGCACTTCCGGCACTTCTGGCGGGCTTTGCCATGGGGCCGGTTGAGGGAATCGCAATTATTTTGGTAAAGAATCTTGTACATCTGCTTGGAACCAGTACGGCGGGAGTAGGAGAGTTTGCGGATATTCTGATGTCCGGAACGTTTGTTGTTGTCTCAAGCCTTGTCTACAGGTTCAACAAGACCCGCAAAGGTGCACTGCTGTCCATGATTTGCGGGGTTATATCCATGATGATTGCGGCGGTACTGGTCAATTACTTTATTCTGATTCCTGCATACCAGAAGATGTTCCATATGGATGTGAATGCAATTCTGGGTATGGTCGGTATGAGCGGAGTGGACAGCCTGGTTAAGCTGGTGCTGATGGTAACAGCGCCGTTTAATCTGCTGAAAGGCTGTGTGATCAGTATCATTTCATTTTTACTGTACAAGCGGATTTCTCCGCTGCTGCATCAGTAAGCCGAGGAGGACCTTATGGTGATCGGTGTAAAGTGCCAGAGTGAGGCAGATACCAGAAAGACAGCTGAGGTGGTGGCTGGTGCAGCCAGATGCTCAGATGTGATTCTGCTTTCAGGTGAAATGGGAACTGGCAAAAGTGTCTTTACACGTTCCATGGCCAGTGCACTTGGCATTGATGAGCCGATTCCGAGCCCGACATTCAACATTCTGCTGATTCATGACGGACCAAAGTTTAAATTGTATCACTTTGATCTCTACCGCCTTGAAAACGAGGATGAACTGTATGGAATGGGACTGGATGAGATGATTCCTCCGGATGACGGTATCGCCGTCATTGAATGGCCGGAAATCTGTGCAGATGCAATGCCGGAGAAAGCCGTCAGAATCGAAATCAGTTATATTGATGGTATCATTGAAGAACGGATGATCAAAATACAGATGCCGGATGATGAGACTGAAAAAGCCTTGAAAAAATGTCTGATTTCCGCAGGGCTGAATGTAAAAGATGCATAAGGATCGGCGCATTTCCTGATTGATAAAAGCAGGAAATGCGCTGGTTTTTGTACTGAATGCGCAGATGCTGTCCTGCATCTTTTCGACTGGATGGACAGATAACGTGTTGCAGCCTCTTTACAAGGCGGAGAATCAGGGCGTATACTGCTGTTATACAGACAATATGGCTGTATTTTTCTGTCCATCAGGCATGTTATTTGTCTGGATGGATTTTGTGGATTATGATGCGGTGCTTTAGTCATTTTCAGAGAGGAGCGGGCAGAACACAGGAAGCATCGAACGGATAGGATAATCTGTTCAATGAAAAGCGTCCGGTTTTGCCAACATTTCATGAAAGTATTGCTGCTTGATACTTCCGGCCCTGTCTGCGGGGTCGCTATTGCTGGTGATGGAGATCTGATTTATGAGGCGTGGATGAAGAATAAAATGACCCACAGCCAGAAAATCATGCCGATGGTGGATCATGCGCTGCAGATGTCAGATCTGTGTGTAGAGGATATAGATGCTTTTGCGGCAGTTGTCGGACCGGGCTCATTCACTGGTGTCCGGATCGGTGTAGCAACAGTAAAAGGGCTGGCTTCAGCACAGGGTAAACCCTGTATAGAAGTAGATGCACTCGAGGCGCTTTCCAGAAATGTACCTTTCTCTGACGGTTATATCTGCACGATACTGGACGCACGGGCAGGACAGGTATATGGAGCGGCATTTAAAGCAGGAAATGAATCAATCCGGATTCTCGAGGATGAGGCTATACGGCTGGATGAGTATCTGGATAAACTGGAAAATCTTCCCGGGAATTTCCTGTTTGTTGGTGACGGTACAGGGGTACACCGTGCAGCAGTTGAGGCACGGCTTGGAAACAGATGCAGATTTGCCGGTCCGGACCATGCACAGTTAAGGCCGGGCTGTGCAGCGATGCTTGCAGTGCAAAAACTTGAAGCCGGCGATGTGAAAGATGCATCTGCACTGCTTCCACTTTATCTGCGTGCGCCTCAGGCCGAAAGGGAACGTGCTGCAAAAGCAAAGGCAGACGGAGCGATAAAAGTATGACGGCATTGGAAAGCAATTTGCATGTCCGGCCTGCGGCAGAAAAGGATATTGCCGATCTTGCTGCCATTGAACAGGCTGAGTTTGGTGTTCCGTGGTCAGAAAACAGTATAAGGCATGATGTATTGGAAAATCCTGCTGCAAGATGGATTGTACTTGCGGATAAAGATGACAGTGTGATTGCTTATGCGGCGCTCTGGCTTGTACTGGACGAGGGGCATATTATCAATGTAGCCGTCCGGCACAGCGAACAGGGAAAAGGATATGGAAAGCTGATTCTGAATGCACTGATAGATCTGGCAAGAGAGGAAGGCATGCGCCTTCTGACGCTGGAGGTACGCAGATCCAATGTCCGTGCACAGAATCTGTATCACAGATGCGGTCTTCTGGATGTCGGATATCGGAAACGGTATTATGATGACAACCGGGAGGATGCACTGATTATGTATATGGACCTGGTGTAAATCCGTCAGGTACATTCTGAGGTGTGGCTGGCTGCTGCAGGGAAACCAGGATTCTGGCTATCTGGTACGGTCGAACTTTCCTCTTTTCTTTTTCCCTGAAAAGAGGTAAAATACAAAATGCATTTTTATTGCAGTTGTTTTTTTATGAGCCCGTTTCGGCGCTTGAAAACAGACCGCCGTAAAGAATTTAAGCTTGTGATGACGTTTTACTGTGTTTGCCGGGCATTTGTTGTCGGGGAGGAATGAAATGCAGCTTGAGTGGAGAGGAATCCGCGTTTATATCACGCGTGAAGGAAAACAGGGGCGCGGTGTCCTTTTGCTGCATGGCTGGATGTGTTCATCTGATATGATGGAAGGCATCCAGAAAGCGTTGTCCGGACAGATGAGGACAGCGGCGATTGACTTTCCCGGCCATGGTCTTAAGGGACAGGCACCTGCTCCACTTGAAGTATGGGGCGTACCGGATTACATGGAACTGGCTGCAGAGGTCATTCGTGTGCTTGACCTTGCACCCTGCGATATTATTGCGCATTCCTTTGGCGCACGTGTCGCCATTCTGCTTGCAGCAACCTATCCTGAACTGGTTGGGCGGATGGTTCTGACGGGTGCAGCGGGTCTCAGGCGTGAGATGACAAAGGCTGAGACTGGCCGAAAGAAACTGTACAGTTTCCTGAAGGGCGGCGTGAATGCTGCTGAAAAGTTGAAAGTATTTGGAAGTCTGCCGGAAAAATGGCGTGAATCACTGATTCAGCGGTATGGTTCATCCGATTACAAGGCGCTCAGTCCACAGATGAGGCAGACATTCAACCAGATTGTAACGCGGGATCTTGCGGAGGAACTTCCTTTGATTCAGGCGCCTACGGTGCTTTTCTGGGGAGAAAATGATACAGAAACGCCGCTGTGGATGGGACGGAAAATGGAACAGCTCATTCCGGATGCCGGACTGGTTGTCGAGGAAGGGGCAGGCCATTTTGCATACCTTGAGCGGAGTGCTGTATTTGAAAGTGTTGTGAAGAGTTTCCTGTTGGAGGGACGCGATTAATGAATGTGCTCTTTCTGTTCCTGCAGGCAGTTCTGCTGGCCGTAGCGGCTGTTTTTACAGGCTGGCATCTGCTGCATATCCTGCAGCTCGAGAGCTATCAGCTGCCCGGATACAAGCGGAGTCTTTTCCGAAATCCGGTGAGTACGATTGCAAAGCCGCTGGTTGTCGGCGTGGTCGGGCTGGTGACGGTTTTGGCCGGTCTTCCGTGGCCTGTGTGTCTATTGCTGACATGTGGTGCTGCGGGGGCGCTCTTTTATACTTACCGCAGGGTAAAGAGCAAGAAGCCGTTTAAAGTCACGGATCGTGTAAAACGTCTGCTTGCCATCCATGCGGGAATCTCGTTTCTGCTTGAACTGGTTTTGCTGTCTCTTGTACCTGCAGCAGGATATCTGCTTCCCGGACTTGAACCGCTTGTTCTGGTCCTTTGTGCACTGGCTGCCCAGCCGGTTGAAAAACGTATTGCGGACGATTTCATTGAAGACGCCCAGCGTCGCCTTGAACGTATGCCGGATATGATCAAGATCGGTATTACAGGCAGTTATGGAAAAACCAGTACAAAATTCCTGCTTCGGGAGATTCTGTCTATCAAGTACAGGGTACTGGCCACACCCAGCAGCTTTAATACGCCGATGGGTGTAACCCGTGTAATCCGGGAACAGCTGATGCCTACCCATCAGATTTTTATTGCGGAGATGGGTGCACGGCATGTGGGGGATATCCGGGAGCTTTGCGACCTTGTGCATCCACAGATCGGCCTCATTACCTCCGTCGGTCCCCAGCATCTGGATACATTTGGAACCATTGACCGGATCAGGGACACCAAGTATGAACTGATTGAGGCATTGCCAGAGGGTGGAACTGCTTTATTTGCCAAAGACGGCGCTATCTGTGATGAACTGTTTGAACGCTGCCCACTGATAGACAAATATCAGTCCGATACGCTGTTCCATGCAGAGCATATTCAGTGTGGCCCCTGGGGGACGCGGTTTACCCTGGTACATAATGAATCAGGTGAACAGGTTGCGTGTGAGACCAGGCTTCTGGGTGAGTATGCCATTTCCAATCTGCTTCTGTGTTGTACGGCTGCAAGTGTGCTTGGCATGACAATGGAAGAAATCGCCCGGGGCATCCGGCTTTGTCATCCGATTGAACATCGTCTGCAGCTGCTTGACGCAGGCAGTGGAATCAGCATCATAGATGATGCATTTAATTCGAATCCTTCCGGTGCCAGTGCTGCGCTGCATGTACTGCGGGATTTCCCGGGACGCCGGATTATTGTGACCCCGGGTATGGTGGAACTGGGAGACCGGGAAGCAGAACTCAATCATGCATTCGGCAAGGAAATGGCCGGATGTGCGGACGTTGTGTTCCTTGTTGGTCCCAAACACTGTGAACCCATTGCTGCCGGTCTGCGCGAAGCAGGATTTCCGGAAGCAAATCTTGTAATCAGCAGAAATCTCGAGGAATCGACACGCAAGCTGAACAGCATGATGCGTGCGGGCGATGTGATTCTGTATGAGAATGATTTGCCGGATAACTATAACGAAGCGTAATCTGCCGGTCAGGGCAGTACCTGCCAGAACTGTTTATCAGAACAGGATCAGATGGATGGATTTCTGGGGATTGCCCGAAATCCAGTTTTAAGCGTGGAACGCCTGGCGCGTACGACGATTAATAATGGATCAGTCAGAATGGGACGGTGCCAGTGACTAAAGATTGCTGTCCCGGGGCGATGAGCCGGTGCCATGGGCGGGTTTGTCAAAAATGAAAGCTGCAATGGTTACAGTGCTGAATGTCCAAGCTGCGTCATTAAAGGAGATGGCCCAGCACTTCGTGCTGGTTTGTCAAACAATGACAACTGCTTATGATACGGTGCCGAAAGCACAACTATGTCATTAAAGGAGATGGCCCAGCATTTCATGCTGGTTTGTCAAATCATGACAACTGCAATTGATACGGTGCCGAAAGCACGACTAT
>JAFUHD010000227.1 GCA_017469025.1 Clostridia bacterium | reverse complement strand
GGCACCGTATCAATTGCAGTTGTCATGATTTGACAAACCAGCATGAAATGCTGGGCCATCTCCTGTATTGCGGACTGTGAGTATCACAATCTGGCACACCCTGCTTTTCCTGAAATGGACCCGATTGCAGCACGTCATTTTGCCGTTTGAGAAAACGCTTCAACGGATCGCAGTGACCCACTGAAACCGATAAAATGCAAAAACCGCATTGCGATGCAATGCGGTTCATTTTCAGCGGATCAGTTCGTCCACATTCAACAGTTCCACAGGCTCACCTTCTGCGCCTTCTACCGTCACATTTTTCATGGTCAGCCGTTTCACATTGTTGATGTAAATGCCCTTCCGTGTACATTTGTCAACATCTGCCATCATTGCAGGATACTCCGGCGTCGGATTCTCTGCAAAATCTATGGACACATTTTCAAAGGTGACTTCATCTATCTTTGCCTCGGGCAGACCATAGATGAAACTGGCAGCAACATGACAGTCATGTGCCTCTATATTTCGGAATACAAGCTGCCGGATATACGGCGTACGTTCATCGACCGGAAGCGGATCCTTGCAGCGCACATATTCAGAATGTCCGTCCGGATCACAGCACCAATAGTAGCAGTTTACGACAAACGGAGTCAGGACGCCGGTCATCCGGATGTTATCGATAACAGCATCCTCTCCACGTCCCCTGCGCGTCTTTACCCGCAAACCGCGGTCTGTATCCTCAAAGATGCAGTCCCTGCAGACCAGGTTCTGCACTCCGGCAGCCATCTCACTCCCAAGTGTTACGGACCCATGACCATGGCGCATGTAGCACTGGCGGATCTCAATATTCTGCGAAGGCACCTTGTACCCGTGTCCCATATAATACTTGCCCGCCTTGACTGCGATGCAGTCATCCCCAAGGGAGAACATCATCCCAACCACTTCAAGACAGTCTGCCGATTCCGGATCCATTCCGTCCGTGTTGGGAGAAATCTTGGGATTCAGTACCTGCATGCCGATAAACCGGATGTGCTTTGAAAAATATGGATGCAGGTTCCATGCCGGGCTGTTCCGGATTGTGATCCCATGCACGGTTATATTCTCACAGTGATTGAGGAAAATCATTCTCGGGCGGAATGCCCCTCCGACAGGCAGCCGGCCGTCATTTTCCCACCAGTTTTCAAACCCGGCATTGCCGTCAATGACGCCCTGCCCTGTAATCACCACATTTGAGACATTGATCCCCGTAATGATTGAGGCAAACATGTTCACTGGATTTCCTTCCCATGTACAGAGATTGTATTCATCCGTCTCATCCCAGCTTTCAGTAAGACCGGGCAGGATGGGAAAACGTTCACGCTCTGTAAAGGCAGAAAGCACGGTGCCTTCGGCCAGTTCTATGGTCACATCACTTTTCAGAAACAGGCATGTAATTCTGTAGACGCCCTTTGGAATCAGAACACGGCTGTCCCTCGGACAGGCAATAAACAGTGTATCATCCGATCCCCCGTCTCCCTTCGCACCAAACCGTTTCACATTCAGCGTAACAAATTCATAATCTGTCCTGACCGTGACCGTACCTGACTGTGATTTGCTGTCAGTCAGACGAATTTCATATTCGCTCTCCGGTTCAAGGCCGTCTATCGTTGTAACTACCATCCGGCTCTCACTGTAGAATTCCCCGTTCAGATAAATCCGGTACGGTTCATCCGCATAGTAAATCCCGCCATCCGTCAGCTCAATAACCGCTTTCGTGGAAGTCTTGAAAATTACTTTGAATTCCATACCTTATCCTTTCACGGCACCGGCAGAAATGCCTTCTACGAATTCATCCTGTGCCAGGAAGAAGACGATCAGGGACGGTGTGATGGTTATCACAGAAAGCGCCTGGACCCGGTTCCACTGAAATCCGGACTCGGCATCCATAAACAGACGCAGGCCAAGAGAGGCCGGGAACTTTCTTGCGGAATTGATGTAAATCAGGGGCCCATGTAGTCATTGGATGCCCACATGAAGCTGAACAGGGCTGCAGAAACCATGGCAGGGCGAACAACTGGCGCCACAACCAGGAACAGACGCTGGAAGGAATTGCATCCGTCTATTTCTGCTGCCTCCTCCAGTACCTTCGGCACGCTGCGCATAAACTGGGACATCATGAAGACAAAATAGGTATCACAGGCAAAGAACGCCGGTACTACCAGCGGCAGATAGCCGTCCACCCATCCCAGCTTTGTAAACAGCAGGAACTGCGGCACATTCATAACAACCTTGGGCAGGAACAGCGTGGCCATCATAAGGCTGTACCAGAGTTTCTGTCCGGCAAACCTGAAACGGGTAAAGGCATAGGCCGTCAGCAGAGACGAGAGAACTGTACCCAGAGTCTTCGGAATGACAAACATATAGGTATTGAGCATGTAATGACCGTAGGGATATGTCGTACCGTTCCATCCGTCAATGTATCCCTGTACGGTAAAGGTCTTCGGAATAAACCAGATTGAGCTGAAAATCTCG
>JAFUHD010000226.1 GCA_017469025.1 Clostridia bacterium | reverse complement strand
AGGTGCGGAACAGCAGCTTTGGTGTCTGCTTTGCCACTCAGGGTCAAGAATGACGGATTGCGGAAAGGCCTGTTTTCATCAGAGCACTGGTCTTGTAACAGGCAGGCGTGCATCTGTACCTGAAATCAGAATTATGGCCTTAAGAATGAAGTAATGACAAACAGTGCTGCAGTGATCAGATTTGACAGAAAAAGACAGCGGTCTTTTTCCTCGTCGTCAAGATCGTCAAAGGTTGGTATGTCTTCATCCGTGTAATCAATCAGATCTCCGTATGCACGTTCAGGTGTTTTCTTTCTGCGGAAGAGACGGCGGTCGAACTTTGGTACGCTGACACCGTCAAGGCGAAGATATGCCAGCCACGCCATAATAACAAGGAAAGACGCACACAGCAAAAAAGCTGTACTGACAGGTCTGCGCAGGGTACTATTATTTAGGAAAAAATCCCACAATAGAGAAAAACACAGGAGAATCAGATACCGTGTAAATACCTGATAAATGATCGGACGGATCATGTGTCTTTCAGGATGAAATAGAGAATGCTTGTCAAACTTGCCATGGGGATCGGACATGGAATGCCTCCTGTGAAATAAGCCGGCCAGAAATGCAAGACTTCCGCCAGCTGGACTGCCAGACTGAAAAAATGCTTGGAAAAACGGGAATGCTTCTGTCGATGCAGTGAAAAGTATATCTGTTTCCGGGAAAGACTTCAACAGAAAAAACATGCAGGAGGCAGCTGACTGGGAAGAACGGATCCGGTCAGGCAGGTCAAACATGGGGAAGACAGAAGAGGGAAGAACCATCCTTGAAATCAAAAATGAATTGCAGACTGGTTCAAAATTCATTTTTGAATTTTCAACTGACCAATGTTGAAGCTGGCGGGACAGATTTGCAGCTAAAGAATTCCATTCTTTACAATTGGAGGTTTATATGATAAAATTTCTGCTATAGAGGCGGGGGATTCGTTTCCCTGTCGGTCTCAGGAATCTTTTATATTTCATAAGGAGGATTTCCGATGAAAAAGCTTCTCACGATTGCATTGGCGCTGATCATGGTCCTGTCCCTGGCAGTTGCAAGTGCAGATGAGATCAAGGATCTGCGCACCTATGAGACGCAGGCCCGTGAACTCGAGACATGGAACGTCCATTATTCTCAGGCTGCTGCCGATCTGAACGTTCTGTGCAACCTGATTGATGGTCTTCTGACCAACGACAATCACGGCAACCTCAAGGAGAATGCGGCAAAGTCCTATTCTTCTGAGGACGGCGGCAAGACCTGGACCTTCGTGCTCAACGACGGCATGACCTGGTTCGACAAGGACGGCAACTATAAGGCTGACGTCGTTGCTCAGGACTGGAAGACCGGACTTGAGTGGGTTCTGAACTATGCCAAGAATGATTCCTACAACGTTTCCATGCCGGCAGAAATGATCGCTGGTGCCAATGACTACTATGAGTACACCAAGGCTCTGACTGAGTCCGAGGGTGCTGATGCAGCCAAGGCTCTGACCGTTGACGGCAAGTTCTCCGAGATGGTTGGCATTGCCACCCCGGATGACAAGACCATCGTTTACACGCTGGTTGACCAGCTCCCGTATTTCCCGTCTGTTGCGACCTACAACTGCCTCTATCCGCTGTCTCAGGCTCTGATTGATGAGATGGGCGTAGATGGCTATCGCGATGTGACCTGGGAGAACATGTGGTACTCCGGCCCCTACACGATCACCTACTTCGTAAACCTCAACGAAAAGGTTCTCACCAAGAGCCCGAACTACTGGAACGATGCCAACTGCAAGCGCTTCGACTCCGTCACCATCAAGATGGTTGAGTCTATCGCTACCGGCTATCAGCTCTTCGTCCAGGGCGAACTGGATCACATCTCCCTTGATCAGGCTACCACTCAGGAGATCTACAATGATCCTTCCAACGAGTTCTATCCGTTCCTCGTAGAAGCCCGTCCGACCAAGTACAGCTATCAGATGCACCTGGTCTACAACAAGAACAACGAAGACGGCACCCCGGATGACAACTGGAACACCGCAGTTGCCAACGAGAACTTCCGTAAGAGCCTCTATTATGGCCTCGATGCCACCGGCTATTTCGCCCGCACCAATGCCATCAATCCGCAGAGCTGCCAGAACTATGTATACACCGGCAACGGCGTTGCATTCACCAGCGACGGCACTGATTATACCGCTCTCGTCCGCAAGGAAATCGGTCTTGATTATGACCGCACCACCTACAACCGCTTCGATATGGACAAGGCTCAGGAATACAAGGCCAAGGCCATCGAAGAGCTGACCGCCAAGGGCGTCACCTTCCCGGTATCTGTTGACTACTATATCATGGGCAACAGCACCACCGCAGCTGAGACCGCAAAGGTCCTTGAGTACATCTTCAGCCAGCTGGGTGATGACTATGTCAAGCTCAACACCAAGACCTATATTTCCTCTCTGGCAAACGAAGTCCGTAAGCCGCGTCTGGCCAGCATTTACATCAACGGCTGGGGCGCTGACTTTGCTGACCCGGTTAACTTCCTCGGACAGGAAACCTATGATGATACTGCTGCTTACTACTCCAATGCTTACAGCAACATCAACGATGCTACCGATCCTGATCTGATCGCTGACTACAAGGAGTTCACCGATCTGGTCGTTGCCGCCAAGGCCATCACCACTGATCTGGATGCCCGTTATGCTGCTTTCGCAAAGGCTGAGGCATGCTTCATCGATCATGTTCTCACGATCCCGTGGAGCTACGAAGTTTCCTGGGAACTCACCAGCATCAACAACTACACCAAGGTCTACAGCATGTACGGCATGCAGGGCTATCGGTATGTTGACTGGGAGACCGACAGCAACCTCTTCACCACTGAGGCCATGCAGGCAGCTGCAGAGGCTTATGCGGCAGAGTAATCGCTAACACTTCCGGGGCAGTTCCTTGGGGGACTGCCCCTTTTCTATTTTTGTCAGTTTGCGAAGGCGAACAAAATGGGATGGTATATCTTTGCCCAGCGCGTACCGGGCGAAGATATGCCGGGAAACCAGCTTTCGGGCGATCCCGCAAATGTAGGAAAGGGATGAAAGAATGGTCAAGTACATTTTAAAGCGAATCGGACAGTCAATACTGACGATTCTCCTGGTCGTAAGCATTGTATTTCTGCTTATGCGCCTTATGCCATCGGATTATTTCTTCACTGAAGACGAACTGATCAAGTTCACGGAGCAGCAGAAAGAAGATAAGCTTAAACGGCTTGGCCTTTTGGATCCGCCGCTTGTTCAGCTTGGAAACTTCTATAAAAACATGTTCCAGCTTGAGCGTGTGAATGATGCCGGAAAGGTTGTAACGGATGGGACGGGGCACCTGCGTCTCACGTTCAATCTCGGAGACAGCATGCGTCTTGAAAAGGGACAGGCGGTTACAAAGGTGATTGCCCAGAAGATGGGTATATCAATGCACATAGGATTGATTGCGCTTGCCATATCACTGGTGCTTGGCGTCATCTTTGGTGTGCTGCAGGCAAACTTTAAAGATGGACTGGTGGACCACATCGGTACGGGATATACGGTCGTTGTCAATGCCGTACCGCATCTGGTTATTTATACTGTTATCATGATTGCAGGCGCGTCATGGTTTGGTCTTCCGATGCGTTACAGCGGACGCCTGAATACGGAACTGTCCATGGTGCTGCCGATTATCTGTCTTTCGGTTGGTTCCACTGCCGGCTATATGCTGTGGACACGCCGGTACATGGTTGATGAGCTGAATAAGGATTACATTCGTCTGGCAAAGCTGAAAGGTCTCAGCAACCGTCAGGTCATGTTCCGTCATGTGCTGCGGAATGCGTTTGTTCCGCTTGCACAGTACCTGCCGTATTCCATTCTTCTGACCGTAGGCGGTTCACTGCTGGTTGAAACGTTCTTCTCGGTACCTGGAATGGGACCGGAACTCACAAAAGCGATCAGCCGCTACGATCTTAACCTGGTGCAGGGAATCGTGCTCCTGTATGCGACCATGGGTATCGTAGGTGTCTTCCTTGGAGACCTTCTGATGACCCTGATCGATCCGAGAATTAAGCTGACTGGAAAGGGGGATGTCCGCTAATGCCGAAAACAAAGCAGAAGACGGTGCAGGAGATGGAAGCGCCGGTCGTCAATATGGATGTGGACATGAACTCCATTGATACCAACCCGAAGCGTGAACGCCCAATGGGCCGTGAGTATCCGCTCTCAAGGCGGGATATGCCTGAAAAGCAGCTCTTTGATTTTGCTGAATATCATGCGCAGGATGCAGAGCGTACCGGTTATTCAAACTATTCTTACTGGAAGAGCGTGTGGGCAAACTTCATCAAGAATAAGCCGGCGGTAATCATGTCTGTCATCTTTATCGCACTGTTTATTTTCACTTTTGTCGCCAGCGCAATCGGCAAGTATGACATCAATATGGCCCCGGATCCGGTGAACCGTGCCTATCTGCTGCCGAGCAGCGAGTACTGGTTTGGTACGGACGGCATAGGTCGTGACTACTGGGCTCAGGTCTGGTATGCAACCCGTGCATCCATTCTTCTGGCAGTTCTGGTTTCTCTTGGCCAGATTTTTGTTGGCGTGATCATCGGTCTGGTCTGGGGTTATGTCCGTAAGCTCGACCGTTTCTTTACTGAGCTGTATAACCTGATTGATAATATCCCGACGATCATCTATATGACGCTGATTGCCCTTATGGTCGGCAAATCACTTTTGACCATGGGCATCGCAATGATTGCCTTCGGCTGGCTGGCAACAGCCCGAAATGTCCGCAATCTGGTCTTTATGTACCGCGATCGCGAGTACAATCTGGCCAGCCGCTGCCTGGGTACAAGGCTCAGCCGCATTTTGTTCAGGAACATTTTCCCGTATCTCATCAGTGTAATTATCCTGCGTCTGGCACTTGCTATTCCAGGAACCATTGCATATGAGACTACCCTTACTTATCTCGGACTCATGGACATCACGAAGCCGTCTCTTGGCATGCTTCTGAGTGCTGCCCGTGCGATTTTCCCGAGAGCCAGCTATACGCTGCTGTTCCCGGCGATCATTGTCAGCATTATTACCATTACGTTCTATCTGGTCGGCAACGCATTTTCGGATGCCTGCGATCCGCGCAATCATGTGTAAAGGGAGGATAAGGCATGAATACTGATATTCATTCCGTCGATTTCGACGAGCGCGCAAAACAGATTCTGTCACAAAAACCGATCCTCTCTGCGGATGAGGTAGAAGTTACATTTACACTGCGCGGCAAGAAGCTGACTGCTATCCGCCGTGCTTCCCTGGATCTTTATGAAGGTGAAACACTGGCAATCGTTGGCGAGTCTGGTTCCGGCAAGAGCGTTTTCACGAAGACATTTGTCGGCATGCTGGACAAAAACGGATCCATCACGCATGGCAGCATTCAGTACAATGGCGAGGATCTTGCAAAGTTCAAGGAGAAGGACTGGCTGCGTATCCGCGGCAAGAAGATTGCCATGGTGACACAGGATCCCATGACCAGCCTGAATCCGCTTAAAACCGTGGGCAAGCAGATTCAGGAATCCGTCGAACTGCATCAGGGACTGAAGGGTTCCGCTGCCAAAGAGGAAACCTACCGGATTCTCGAAGCTGTCGGCATTCAGGATCCCAAACGCCGCTACAAGCAGTATCCGCATGAGTTTTCCGGCGGTATGCGTCAGCGT
>JAFUHD010000225.1 GCA_017469025.1 Clostridia bacterium | reverse complement strand
GGCACCGTATCAATTGCATTTGTTATTATTTGGCAAATCAGCACAAGGTGCTGGGCCATCTCCTCTTGTACTGTTGATTTTACTGTCTGTAAAGAATAGCACTGCAAAGCAGTGAAATCAAGCGCAGCTGGAGGGAGGAACAACAGAGGACGGCACCTTGATATGAAACTGTGAGAATGCACAAAGTGGAGAAAAATATGAATAAGATGTTTAGTTTTATGAATTAAGTGGAGAATGCTATTTGCATATTGACTATTATTCTCGTTGAAGTGGGGACAATATTCAAATCTGGATGTTTGGGGAAATGCTTCGTGAGCATAAAACGGTATATCCCGTTGAATGACAACGGGAACTTCTGAAATGAAAAAACACAGCCTTCTTACAGAAAGGCTGTGGAACAGTGTCAGATGCTGTTATTTTGCAAGCCGCCGGACAATTTCATCGTGAATCAGCGAACGGATTTCCGGTGTCCAGAAGTTTCCTTCATGCTCAGCGCCAGTGACATAACATGCTGACGTTTCAACACCGGCAGTTTTGAGGCGGATATAGAGCGCATCCAGCTGTGAGCAGGGAACAAGCGTATCCCCGGTTCCGTGAAGCAGCAGAAACGGCGGATAGGCCCTGTTGTCTTCGACGCGGTATACAGGACTGTATTTACGCATGACGGCATCCCAGAGAGCAGGATCCGGACCGAAATAACCTGCCTTGATTTCATTGATGTACGGGATATCTTTCAGGAATTCAAACAGTGCCGGCAGGTCGGTCGGAGCAAAGCAGGAGATAACGGACTGGACAGCATCACTGTATTCAGCGTACTCATCGGACCGCAGCTCAGGATCATCGCCGGTGAGTCCCAGCAGGCAGACCGTGTTTCCGCCTGAGGAGGTACCGAATGCGACAATATGTTCGGTATCCAGACCATACTTACGGGCATTTGCACGTAAAAATCGGATTGCGCATTTGGCATCTATCAGAAAGGCGGGAAACGGATGACCGTCTCGTGCGCTGCGGTGCTGGATGGTGGCAACGGCATATCCTTCTTCGGCATAATGCGAGAGCATGGGAATTTCATATCCGAGATTGGGTGTAGTCCAGGAAGATCCCTGAACAAACAGGATGAGAGGGTGCCGCGGCTGGACAGTACGGTCGTTATTTTTTGCCCATGGCAGGATAAGGGACAATTCCTGTCCGTTTTCAGAATAGACTATGTGTTCCAGCAGTTCTGCCTGTCCCGACAGTGCCGGATTCATGGGAAATTGGCGGATTTCAGAAATCATGGCATTTTACTTCCTCAATGACAAAGTTTATCTGTATCTGAAAGGCTGATACAGTGTACCTGGCTGAATGCCGCCGGGGTTATTCCGTGAGAAATGCCTGTGGCAGCTGCAAATCGGTATTTGGTACATTGGACCAGCTGAAAATGGGGATGAGCGCTTCAAGTGTACATGGATAAACTTCCGGAATAAGACCGGCTGCAAACGCCAGCATGCCTGTGATTTCGTCACGGGTATGCCGCTTTGAAAGAAAGGCCAGGGAAACAGCCTGGTTACGTTTGGCCAGACGTGCACCATGTGCATCCACCAGCAGCGGAATATGAGTGTATTCAGGCGTCGGATAGTCAAGAAGTTTCTGCAGATAAATCTGACAGGGCGTGGCAGAGAGAATGTCCATCCCGCGGACAACCTCAGTAATACCGCTTTCGGCATCGTCAACAACGACAGCCAGGTGATAGGCATAAACATGATCTGCACGCCGCAGAATGAAGTCTCCGGGATTGTTGGAAAGACAGGATGTATATCTGCCCTGCATCCGGTCAGAAACCGTAACTGTTTCGTCAGGCACATGCAGACGGTAAGCGGGCTGCTTTACCGCTGCTTTCTGATGGACTTGTTCAGGCGTAAGGTTTCGACATGTCCCGGGATACACATAGACTGTATCACCGCGGTTTGGCGCCTGACTGACATGCAGTTGTGCCCTCGAACAAAAGCACGGATACACACGGCCGGTTTTTATCAGGCGGTGGAAAGCCTGTTCATAGTGTTTTGTGCGCTCACTCTGATAGAGTACCAGCCCGTCCCACCGGAATCCGAGATAATCAAGGTCGGAAAGGCACTGGCGGGTAAGATGCTCAGGACAGCGCGCCTTGTCGAGATCTTCAATCCGAAGGAGGCACTGTCCGCCGCGGGACCGGACTGAGAGATAGGCAAGCATCGCGCAGAGCAGATTTCCCGGATGAAGAAAGCCGCTGGGCGTAGGTGCAAAGCGGCCGACAACGGGGCTGCTCATGCGTCTTCAATGGGCAGACGGGTTCTTGATTTGTGCTGACTGCCGGGCGGGGAAAGACGTTCAATTTCCAGTCTGAAGAAAGAAATGGGTTCCGTAAAATGTTCCTGTGTGTAATAGGTGGTGTTGAATTCCTCAAACTCACGCGCATGCTTGGGCAGCTGAATCGGTCTTTGAATGTCAAATCGGTGGCAGAGCTCAAGGAAAGCAGGTTCTAAATCATTTCCTTCAATCGGGACGGTTTCGCTGCGAATGATTTTACGGTGACGGTCTACCAGACGTCCCCAGAGACGCTCGTTTTCCATTGGAATTTCCTCTTTGCTTCCTTTCAGAATCTGCGTTATAATAACATTTGTTCTGCGCTTTCAATGATAATGGAAAACGCAGGCATGTACATGAACACGGCTGTGCAATATGCCTTGTCATTGTACTCGTTCAAGAGGAGTTTGTAAACAATCGTGAAAATGATATTTTGCCCGCTGGCTTCAGGCTCAGCGGGAAATTGTACATATGTATCCTTTGGCAATACAAGACTGCTTATTGATGCGGGAATTTCCGCCACAAAGATAACGAATGCCCTCAAACAGCTGGGGCTGACGCCGTCTGATCTAAACGGTATCCTGATTACCCACGAGCATGTGGACCATATTCGCGGCATTTATGTATTTACACGCAAATATGGTGTGCCCATTTATGCAAATAACGGAACCTGGATGGGCATTCTGAAGCGGGATCAGGATATTCCAATGCAATACCGCTTTGCATTTGAAACGGGTATGGATTTTTACATTGGGAATATTAATATTACGCCGTTTGCCATTCCACATGATGCAAATGATCCGGTTGGATATATGCTTCGCTGCGGGCGGCTTTCTGCTGCAGTGGCGACAGATATCGGGCATCTGAATGATGAATGGATCCGGACTGTTTCAGGCGCCCAGGTTGTCCTCCTTGAGGCAAATCATGATGTGGAAATGGTAAAAAAAGGGCCATATCCATATCATCTCAAACAGCGGATTCTTTCGCGCCGGGGACACCTGTGCAATGAAGACTGCGCCCGCGCCCTGATCCAGCTGTACGGCGGAGGTGTACAGGCAGCATTTCTCGGACATCTGTCCGGAGAAAACAATACGCCGGAGGTGGCGTATTCTGTGGTGACGGGCATGCTGCAGGATTCAGGAATCCGCCCAGGCGAGGAACTGGTTGTCAATGTGGCCAGACGGGACCAGATATCGGATATGATCGTGCTTGAAACACCGCCCGAAAAGGTACGCAGGCCGGACATGAGCAACTGATCTGAACAAAAATGACTGAAACAGGAATCAAAATCACTTTTTTTGGATATATTTGGGACTGTATCAGCATGAAGAAATGATGTATAATAAGACTGGTTTATTGAATACAATGCGGGGTTGAGAGTGCAGTGGGTGCAATTTTTGAGCAACTGAATACGATACTCTGGAATATCTGGCATTATCCGGATTTCATGGACTTTCTGGACATACTGCTGCTGGCGATTTTTATCTATCAGATGATCATCCATGTCCGGAATACCCGTGTTTCCCAGACATTAAAGGGCATTGTGATTCTGCTGTTTGCGAGCTGGCTGAGTGGTGTTCTGGAAATGCGCAGCATTCATGCACTGCTCACATGGATCATAAATGCCGGACCGGTAATGCTGGTTGTTTTGTTCCAGTCTGAGATCAGACGGATTCTGGAGGAACTGGGGAACTTTGATACCGGCAATTTTTCGGACGGACAGAGTTCGGATAATGTAATCGATGAGATGACGCTGGCAGTTATGAATATGTCCCGGCGTCATGTGGGTGCCCTGATTGTCATTGAGAACGGCATCCGTCTCAACGATGTCATTGCCACTGGAACACATGTCGACGGGCTGATTTCCCAGCCGCTGATTGAAAATATCTTTGAACCGAAAACGCCGCTGCACGACGGAGCGATGATCGTCAGAGGTGACCGGGTTATTGCCGCGGCGTGTCTGCTCAGGCTGTCGGATACCACAGGTGTCGGACGCGATCTGGGGACAAGACACCGTGCCGGCATCGGCATGAGTGAAGTTTCAGATGCCACAGTGCTGATTGTTTCCGAGGAAACCGGTGCCGTTTCTCTGGCCGAAGGCGGCAATCTTGAACGGTATCTGGATGAACAGGCTGTTCGCAATGTACTGCATCGTGTCTATGGGGACGGTGCAGGCAGCCAGCGTATGCTGCCGCTGCTTCAGTTTGGAAAAAGGGGGCAGAAGCGCGATGATGAACAGTCGTCCAACCCGGAAAACTGAAAAAAAAGGGCCGATAAGGCGTTTTTCACGAGCCTTTTCAAGACTGGTCAATAACAAGATATTCCTGATGTTTTTTTCGACGGTGGCAGCATTTGTAGTATGGGCCGTTATGGTTGCCTCGGATGGCACACTGACAAGAAGGAAAAATTTCTATGATGCACCTGTAACCATAACGGGTGAGGCTACCCTGATCAGCCGCGGTTATATCGTAACGGATAATCTTACTGAGCTGATTTCTTCTGTGGATATGGTGGCTGAGGTAACGCAGGCAAACTATGACCGCGCAACACTTTCTGTATACAATCCGCATTTTGAGCTGACGCAGGTAACAGGTGAGGGAGAGAATACACTGAATATTGTATTTTCTTCCCAGGTGTATGGACAGGTGATTTCCTGTGAACCCAGCACCATTACCGTGAATGTTGAACGGTATATTACCCGTCGAGTGCCCGTAGTGGTTGAGATGTCAGGTCATTTGCCAATCGGATATTATCTGAAGACGTATAAAACAGATCCTACATCTCTTTCGGTTTCCGGTCCCCAGAGCCTGGTCAGCAGCATTGCGCGCGTAGCGGTTCAGCTGAATCAGTCGGATCTCAGCAGCGAACGGATGAGTGACAAACTTTCACTGGATATTGAGCTTCAGAAGACAGACGGAACAGTGGTTGTATCTGATAAACTGACGGTGACCAACCAGTCTGTTATCACAAGCAGCCTGATCGTTGAAACTGAACTGATTCCGGTAAAATCAGTACCGCTTGATACGGAGGCATTTGTTACAGGTACCCCGGCAGAGGGGTATCAGCTGACGGCCATTGAACTGGCGGAGAACAGCATTGATGTTGCGGCTGCAGCAGAGGTTCTGAATGCCATTACTTCGATCACAACGGATGCACCGCTGGATATTACAGATGCGGATGCACCGGTTTCCGGATATGTGCGACTGCGCAGACTGACGGGAATTGACAGCACACTTCCAACTGAAATCGGTGTAACGGCCAGAATTGAAGAAGAGACGATCAGCCAACAGTTCCGGTCAGTGAATCTCTCGGTAAAAGGACGGGAGGCACAGACGGTGACACTGACGCCGTCCAGAATCAATATCCGGTTTACAGGTCCGTACACCTTTATCAAAGCACTTTCCGCTGACATGATTTCTGCATCGGTGGATATTTCCGGACTGGAAGCCGGTACATACAGCCTGCCGGTGGAAATTACGGTGGATAATGCACCTGAATTTACGGCAGAACCGGATACGCAGACGGTTCAGGCAGTTATTACGGTTAAATAAGTTGAAAACATCCGGCCTGATTCATGGCCGGATATTTTGTAAAGCCCGAAAGGGCAGATCCTGTGGAGGATTGCATGGGAAAATTTACCGATCTGCTTTTTTCGATCCTGCTTGGCTGGGTTCGGACACTGGCGGATGCCGTCTGGGCGATCTTCACGAGTGATCGCGACAGTGTGCTGGAATGGCTTGGGAAATACTGGATTCCGGTGTGCCTGATCCTGGTTGCTGTCGGTCTCGCAGGCGACTGGCTGATTTGGCTGATTCGCTGGCGTCCGTTTCATTCATGGTCTGTAAAGGCCAGGGAGAAGCTCGGAATCAGTGAGGAAGCCATTGCACAGATGAATGCGGAACAGGTTGGTGTGGATCAGGCAGCTGCTTTGATGGCTGAGGACGCACCGGATGAACCGATAAAACCAGAACCTGCTGTAAGTGATGAGACGGCCGAGGATGTTATGCGACGTGCAGCATCGTATTCGGACAGGGAACTTGGGGAATATCCCGGAATGAGGTATGAGCCGGTTGCACCGTCCGATGATACGCTGAAATACAGCAGACCGGCAGGTCAGGAAGATGAACAGACGCGTTATCAGCGGGAACTGCAGGAATATGCAGTCAAGCAGGCTCAGTATGAGCGCGATCTGGCTGAATGGAACCGGATGCAGGCAGCTGAGAAGCAGGCAAAATATGAACAGGAAATGGAAGAGTACCGTAATAAGCGTGCCAAGTATGCACTGGATATGGCCGCGTATGAACGCGATCTGGCAGAATACGAACGGGCACACAGCGGCCAGCAGCAGGAGGCTGCAGTGAATCCGGAAGACAATGCAGCCTCCGGACGAAAACGCCGCAGAAATGGCGAAAATACATGACCCGAATGCCTTTGTACCTGTTTGCTACAGCGGTACTGTCTCTGATGGCCGTCAGCGGTTTTTTTCTGCTGTGCCGGCTCATATACCGTATAAACCGCGATGCTGTACATACCCGCTCAGATGTTGATGGACCGACGGCCATATGGACTGGCAGAAGTCCGTCTTTGATTCCCGGCCGGTTTACTGTTTTGCCGACGGCGAAAATACTGTTGGCTGTATTTGCAGCTGCGCTTCTGTCGCGCGTATGCCTGATCATATGGGCGTGGTTTCTGCTTTTTCTGAGCGGAGAGACAACCGGAAATCTGCTTACGGATTTTTATACACTGTGGGTTCATTGGGATGCCAGACATTATTATGGCATTGCAAAAGATGGATATACGGCTACAGGTGATGCACGTCTCAGACTGGTCTTTTTCCCGTTGTATCCACTTTTCATGCGTGGATTTGCCATGTTCACAGGTGGAAATCTGATACTGGCCGGAACTGCAGTTTCTGTTTTGTCCGGTGCCTGCAGTGCAGTACTATTGTACATTCTTGCGGCAAATCTTCAGGAGGTTCCACCGGCGGATACCGTCTGTGCGTTTCTTTTGAATCCATACAGTGTGTTTCTGTGCTGTGTATATACCGAAGGACTGTTCCTGATGCTGACGCTGGCGGCATATGTCCTGAGACGCTTCGGCCATCCATGGCTGTATGCGTTTTGCGGATTTCTGGCCGCCCTGACGCGGATGCCGGGTGTGATACTGGCAGGCATTGTGATCATCGATCTGATTGATCAGGCTGCTGCGCGTAATCTGACAAGCCGTACCGTCATGGAAGGAATCCTGCAGATCATGATCATTTTCTCTGGTCTGTTGGTTTACTGGGGTGTCAATGCCGCAGTGACAGGGGACCCGTGGATGTATATGACCTATCAGCGTGAAAACTGGTTTCAGCAGCCCGGGACGGTCTGGAATACGGCGGTGAATACGCTTCGTTATTTTATGAGTTCAGATGGAAATCCGGACAAGTGGTGGACGTGGGGTACACAGGCAGCTGTTATGCTGCTTGTTCCGGCGCTGATGGCATATGCCAAAGCACTTCCGTTTGATCTCATGGCATACAGTTTTGTCTACACGGCAGTTGTTCTCTCGCCGACCTGGCTTCTTTCCGGGCCGCGTTACTTCTTTGGCCTGTTTGTTTTGCCGCTGATGCAGGCATATGCGCTGAGGCGCAGTCCGGTCTGGGTACGAACGACCTGCATGTTGGTTTCAGGAATGCTGCTTCTGCTGTTTGTATACGGCTATACGATAGCTGTTGAAGTCTTGTAGAAACCTGTCTGAGATGCTGTTTTACAGATATGGGCACAGGAAGGGGCATACAGGAGTACTGCCCTTCCGATTGTGCCGGCTTATGAAAACAACGGACGAAGAGATTAACGTAAAGAGATAAAGTTCCGGTGCGCAGCAACGGGTTGACAGGGAAAGGGCAAATGTTTTGCCCTGACGCAAAGTGTCAGTCTGCCAAATAACCGGCAGCAGAAAAGTATAGTGTCGAAAGGCCAAAAGGGTTGTCCATAGATGGATATGGAGCTGAAAGGGAAAGCTGCTGCCAAAGAGGAGGGGTATTTTTGACCAGTGAAAAAAAGAAACAGGACGGATTTGATCCCGTTCGGACGATATTGATGACACCGGCTGAGGGGGGTGTTAAAACAGGTGTGAGCCTTCTGCTGGTACTGCTGTTCCTTGCTTATCTGCTTTTTGGCATGGGATATGTGGAAACGCCGATAGTTGCTCTCATTGGAGCTGTGTGTGCGGCAATTCTGATCTTTGGTACAGTCTTTCAGATGAAAGATGAACCGGTTATTGTACTGCTGTGTGCGGCTGGTATCTTCTGCCTGGGAATAGCAGCACATCTGTCTCTTCTGGATGTCAATCCGGGACGGATGTCGAAGCTGTTGTCTCCGCTGATGCAGGAGATGTGGAACTATGATCTGCTGACAGCAATGGCCTGGGAAGACAAAGCATGGTCTGGCGGTTATCTGATGGTGCTCGGTCTTCTGTCACGCCTTGAAACCTTTCCATGGCTTTATGCCGTGAAGCTGTTAAATCTTGTGTTCACCTGCATTGGCGCATTGGCTGTACAGCAGTTGTACCGTTATAATGGCGGAAAAATGCTTGGGAGTGTGCTGGCAAGTGGTGCATCCCTTATGGCTGTTACAATTCTGCTCAACAGTGGATCCTGGGCGCATTGCGATGCCGTGTTTGCCGCATTCAGCTTGTGGGGGCTGTATTTCCTTTTAAACAGACATCCGTGGCCGGGCTGTCTTCTTTGGGGACTAGCTGTTGGTTTTAAACTTCAGGCCGCATTCCTTTTCCCGCTGCTGCTCCCGATGTTTATGGAACGCAAAATTGCGCTGAGGCATCTGCTGGCACTGGCCGGCGGTTTTCTGCTCCTCCACATCCCAATGTTCCTGGATGGACAGACACTGATGTCGGTTCTTGGCAGGTATAATGAACAGATCAGGGAAACTGCCTATGGAGGAGCAGGACTCACGGACAATGCACCCGGTATCTACGGGCTTATGGTAGTAGCCTCTGTCCGGGAATTCAGTGGAATGGGTCTGTTCTTCGGCCTGTTTATGGCCACGCTTCTTTCCGTGGCAATGGTTCGCCGCGGACCGCTCAGTCCCGAACAGTGGATAAAGTGTGCACTGCTTCTGGCATTCGGCCTTCCATTGGTGCTTCCACAGATGAATGTCCGCATGCTTTATCTGGCACTTCTGATTGCGCTTGTTTCTGCAAAGGATGTGCGGGGCATCGTCCTTGCATGCCTGACGGAAATGATTTCCCTGATTGGCTATATGAAGGGAATCTTCGGGAATGATGTCATTCCGCTGCTGGTAACCAGTCTGATAGCGCTTGTTGCAGCAGTCTATATGATTACCGACTGCCTCAGCGTGCAAAAGGGAACTGTTTATGCAGAAAGCTGATTCAGCTGTCCGGACTTTTTTCCGGAATCCGGCGGAGCAGGGTATCCGGATTTGTCTTTATATCTGTTTCGTGCTGTGCCATGGACTGATCTGCCTGCTCAAGCATTTTGCCCTGGTATCTGCACCGGCCGTCCATGTCGGCACGGCATTGATAATGACATTTCCGTTTGCTCTGATGCTGCTGTTCCTGTATCGTGCCCGTCGGAATGCGCCTGTCATTGAACTGTTGTTTGGCGGGGCTGTCTGCCTTGCTGCGATGCTGCTGCGGCTGTGTTTTGTTGACCGAAGCAATGGAGACTTTGAATACTATCTGAATGACTGGCTAGTACGGTTTTCAGGACAGAATTTCTCAGAGAGCATGCGTATGCAGGTTGGAGAGTACCATGTGCTGTATCAGTATCTGCTCTACCTGATTACGCGTCTGCCGCTTCCGTGGCTGTATTCGGTCAAGGCGGTTTCATTTGCAGGCGATGCATTTCTGGCAGGCGCCTGTCTGCACATGCTTGCGGCATCTGACGGCGGGGCTGCAAAGGACAACAGGGCACTTATCGTGCTGCTCCTTCCGGCGGTTGCTCTGAATGGCGGCATGTTTGCACAGTGCGACAGTCTCTATACGGCAGCACTGCTGTGGGGCGTTGCCTTTATTCTGTCTGATCGTCCGGGACCGGGACTTGCGTGCATGGGACTTGCGCTTTGTTTTAAACTTCAGGCAGTCTTTCTTTTCCCGGTCTTGCTGCTTTTCTGGCTTGCAGGCAGGATATCCCTGAAAAATCTGATTCCGTTTTTTCTTACCATTTTTCTGGTCCAGATACCGGCAATACTTGGGGGAAAACATCCGGCGGATCTGATTTCGATATATGCAAGCCAGACCGGACTGTATACCAGTCTGAATTATGGTGCTCCGAATTTGTGGGCACTTGTGATCAGCGATGGGCTGGATGCCTATGCATATGGGACATTTGCCATTGCCCTTGCGGCCGGCACCTGCATTCTGTTGGTCAGCAGCGCGTCAAAGGCATCGGAATACTATGAAGCCGGTGAATGGATCGGTGTTTCGGCGCTGATCGTACTTGCTGTGGTCTTCTGTCTTCCCAGAATGCATGAGCGGTATACGTATCTGGCAGAGCTTCTGGTATGCCTGTCAGCTTTGTACAATCCGCGTGCGATTCCGGCGGCATTTGCAGTTTCGCTGGCAAATCTGGGTGCGCTCTGGATGACAGCACTTCCGCTGTGGGTGTGTGCATGTCTGATGCTTGCTGCAATTATCTGGCTGTTAATGCTTTATCTCGTCCGGCCAGCGCCGGATCGCCGGTCTGGTACAGTATGACTGTTTCACAGACCGGCTGGTGCCTATAGAGAAAGGGGGAGCGATTTGTATGGATCGGGAAGGAATGCTGGCTTTTCTCAAAGAGGAAGCAAAAGGAATTGCGACGATGTTTGGCCCAAAGTGTGAGACACTGGTTCATGACATGTCGCGCCCCGGTCATCCGATTCTGGCAATTTATAATGGAAATGTTACCGGACGTGAGGTAGGGTCCACCATGGATATCTTTGGTGACATAGGTCATTATTCCCGTGATGTACACAACAATCAGGGATATGTAAACCAGATGGTCATTACCAAAGATGGACGGATATTCAAAAGTTCAACGTTTATTTATAAAGATGATGAGATGGATTACCATTTCGCGATTGGCATCAATTTTGATATCACGGAAATGGCCAGGGTGACCCAGGTAATTACAGAACTTGCAGCGACTAGCGGCGAACTCAAGCAGACTATCGTTACGGATGCCATGGGTCAAATGGAGGAAATCCTGAAGGAATGCATCAGCCTGGTAGGCAAAGAACCGCGTGATATGCAGAAGTCTGACCGAATGCGCATTATCCGGATGCTTTACAAGAAGAAGGCCTTTACCTATCAGAAGGCGGTGGCCATTGTGGCTGAACGCCTCAGCGTTTCCCGCTATACGGTCTATAAGTATATGCATGAGATTGAAGAGGAGAGCGAAAGCAGTATCCTTCCGGATGAATGATATGATGGCGCATCTCGCATGGACAGATCGGCCATAAGATCCAGAAGCCATTGATCACGGTTAGGCACTTCCGGATAGCAGAATGCAGAGACCTGCTAAAAAAAGAGTCAGCCAGCGCTGACTCTTTTTGATGTCAATGAAAACCGGTTTCACAGTTTCCGGATGAAATCGAGAATAAGCTGATTGACCTGTTCAGGCTGATCAGTATTGGAATTGTGACCGGCATTCCGAATCCAGTGGATGGGAATGCCGGATTTTGAATGCCATGCTTTGTTGTAACGGATACAGGATCCGGCATGATCCTGCTCTCCGCAGATGAGCAGTGCGGGACAGCGGATCTCAAACGGAAGATCTAATGCCATGGCTTCTGCCAGCATCCGGAAACCATGGCCGGAGATTCTGGCATACCGTTCCTGATCATTATGGTATAGCATCATCATTTGTTTCATCAGGCTGCGGCCGTAGCTTGAAACGGCAACGCCTTCAGTGCCAGTTTTCAGCAGCAGGGGCCAGGGAAAGTACCTGTAAACAGGTTCCATGTGTTTCAGCAGCCAGATTTCTGCCGAAGTTACATAAGAACGCTGGAGTGGCGCAGAATCGATGGAAATAAAGCCGGTAAGTTTATCTGGAAAGAGCTGGGCGTACATCTGACCAACATAGCCACCCATGGATTGTCCGATGATTACAGGAAAATGAAAGTCTTCCTGCTGCAGGATATCGTCAAGCCATCTGGCTTTATCTGTCAGATCGAAGCCGGGTTCAAAAGGCCACGATGCCGCATGTTCCGGTGCATCCCAGACCAGGAGCGGAAATTTGTCTTGAAAGAAACATATCTGCTTTTCGAAAAGCCGGTGATCTGCAGTGAGACCGGGCAGAAAGATCATTTCCGGACGGATGTTCCGGAGGGAATTTGTCCAATAGTGGATTTTTCCGCAGGAAGTGGAAAAAGTTCGTTCAGTCATAGCGTAGTCCTTCTCTTCGAAGTAAATGTATCGGGACTGCCTGGAAATGAAAAGGCGCAGATGGTGTGGAACAGCGCTGCGTTAAAGCCGGCCTGGCTGAAAAAGCAGTGCATGCAGAACAAGTCAGAAAACAGTATTGTGGTGATTGTACATGGGCTCATAATGGATTGCAAGCACATATCATACGAGACTGCTTAAACTGGCTTGATCATTTGGGAAGTCTGTGATATGATCAACGTCGCTTGCGGCTCAGTTTTTCTACCTATAAAATGGAAAATTAAGTGCAGGCGGGATATGACAACTGGGCTGAGAATTTCAGAGTGAATGCCGGCAGACGCCGGACATCATAAAGAGCCGTTTCTGTTTATTGGAAAGCAGCTGCGGCTGGTTAGCAGAGGAGCGTATAATTATGAAATTGGGTGTCGTAGGACTTCCTAATGTCGGTAAATCAACATTGTTTAATGCCATTACAAAAGCTGGTGCAGAGGCTGCCAATTATCCGTTTTGTACGATTGAACCGAATACGGGTGTCGTAGCGGTACCGGATGACCGGCTTGACAAGCTGGCTGAGATGTATTCCCCAAAGAAGAAGACACCTGCGGTTATTGAGTTTGTTGACATCGCCGGATTGGTCAAAGGTGCAAGCCATGGCGAGGGACTGGGAAACAAGTTCCTGTCTCACATTCGGGAATGCGAGGCAATCGTTCATGTGGTGCGCTGCTTTGAGGATGAGGATATCATTCGTCATGCGGACAGCAAGGATCCGAGGCACGACATTGAAACAATCAATCTGGAGCTGATTGCTGCAGACCGTGAGACGGTCGCAAAGCGAGCTGAAAAGGCTGCCAAACTGTTGAAGAGCGGTGAGAAAAAAGCACAGGAGGAGGCAGCTCTCGGTGAGAAACTGCTGGCACATCTGGACAATCTCGAACCGGTACGTACCTGTGAGATGAATGAAAGAGAGCAGGAAATTGCCAGAGAATGGTTTCTGCTCACAACGAAACCCGTCATTTATGCCTGTAACATAAAGGAAGATGATTTGGGCAGGCCGGAATCTGAGCTGCCGGGCATTGCGGATGTACGCGAAATCGCGGAAACTGAGCATGCAAAAGTGCTTGTAATTTCTGCTAAGATTGAAGAAGACATTGCTCAGATGGATGAGGAAGAAAAGCAGATGTTCCTTGAGGAACTCGGTATTGGAAAGAGCGGCCTGGACCGCCTGATTTCCGAGTGCTATGATCTGCTGGGGCTCATTTCATTCCTGACTGCCGGACAGGATGAGTGCCGTGCTTGGACAATCCGGAAAGGTACAAAGGCACCTCAGGCGGCCGGTAAAATTCATACGGATTTCGAACGCGGCTTTATTCGGGCAGAAATCGTATCCTTTAATGATCTGGTTCGCGAAGGCAGCATGAATGCCTGCCGGGAGAAAGGCCTTATCCGCAGTGAAGGCAAGGATTATGTAATGCAGGATGGCGATGTTACGCTCTTCCGTTTCAATGTCTGATTGGATGACCTGGATATTGCGTCTTGTAAACGGGAAGCCGGTGCATCAGAACTGAATTTCCAATGGGAAATGGGATGCTCTGGCTTTTGTCTGCCGGATATGCAGCGGGTTTTACAGACTGTTAATATAAGAATCGCCACAAAATCTGCGGCGATTCTTCTGTTATTTGCCGGTATCTTATGTATGACAGGACAGCCTGTTTTAAAAAGCAGCAGGTGATTTCCACGCGGAGCGAAAAGTCCGGATGGCACGCTCATCACCTGGATATGAGTAAAGTGCAGAATAACTGCCTGAAAGGGAGAGAAAAGTATGCGGAAATATGCGTTGTTTATTCTGCTTGGTGTGGCATTTGCTGTGCTGCTTCTGCCTTTTTTCCTGGGAACCACAGCAGCGCATCCTGCAACGGATGATTTTACTTTTGCCACATATACGCATCCGACGTATCTGAAAACAGGCAGTCTGCTGCACGTGCTGAAGGATGCAGCATCTTATACGCTGCGAACCTGGCGGGACTGGCAGGGAACCATGACCGGCGTATTGATTATGGCCCTGAATCCTGCAGTATTTTCATTAAAAATGTACGGTATGCATGCTGTTGTGCTTTTGCTGCTGCATCTGGCTGCATGGGCAGTATTCCTGCATCACTTTCTGGCAGTCAGGCTTGGCCTGCCGGGACGGATGTGGATATTGTTCTATTTTGTGCTTTCTGCTATATCTCTCATTTTTCTGCCGGATATTGTTGAGGGCATCTACTGGTTTAATGGTGCATGGTTTTATACAGGCGCACAGGCGGCAGCGCTTCTGACACTGACACTTTGCGACGGCGCTGCATCCGGCAATGCCCATGATCCATGGTATCTGAAACGTCTCCTTGGATGGGTTCTGCTTTTTCTTCTGGGGATGGACAATTACATCACTGCCATGATGTGTTTTATGGGAACACTGATGATTGCTGCTATACAGTGGTATACAGCAGATGGCCCTGATAAAAGAGCGCGTGTCCGGACAGCGATTGGATTCGTGTTTCCAATTGCAACAGGACTGCTGATCTCTGTGATTGCGCCAGGCAATAAGGTCCGAATGGCGGTGGATGGTGCGCATGAGAGTGGATTTGGCTGGCTGGCGGGGGCGGTGGTGCAGACCCTTTGGGCAGGACTGTTTTATACAGGGCGTTTTCTTGTAAAGACGCCGCTGCTGGCGTTTCTGCTGGCCGTTATACCATCGCTTCTGTCAGTCCGTGCAGGACGGAATCTGTCGGTCCGCCGCCTGCCTCCGGCTGCAGTGATTGCCGGATATTTTCTGGTCCTGTGGGGGATGCTCTTTCCGCATATTTATTCATCCGGGTATGCAGGCAGTGGACGGGTCATTAACATGTATCATGATTATGTGGTGATTGCACTGCCGATAGTTCTTATTTTGTGCCTGCCGGATACTGCAGGGAGGATTCAAAGACCTGTCTGGTACTTGGTGTCAGCTGCTGCGCTGTGTTTCTGTCTGTGGCTTGGACAGCAGCATAACTATGTAAAACTGGTGTCGGATCAGCTGGATGGTACGCAGGCGGCGTATACAGCCCAGTTCCAGAAAGAATATGCAATTCTGGAGGCTGCCGGACCCGACAGCGATGTAATACTGCCGGCATGGAAAGTACAGACTGTTACCGGTAAACCAACAGCATATGCGGACCCTGCTGTGTGGACGAATGAATCAATGGCATCTTACTTCAATGTGCACAGTGTGCGGGTGATGGATGAACATGATAATATGGAGGCAGCAACCGGTGAATAAAAGAGCAGTTGGGATCGGCATTATTTTGATACTTCTGCTGGCCCTGGGGATACTGTGGATGCCGGTTTTTCGCGGCCGGGATATCACATTTTCAGATATTACCGGGGAAATGGCATTTGAAAATGGAAACAGGATTATAACCGGGACGACGGTTTCCACAGCAGAGGGGCGGACAGTTCGAGGCGGTCCTGCATGGATGCGTTTTTCTCTTCAGGGAGAAGGCGCGCTTGAGGTCCATCTTGGCAGCAAGAACTGCGCATCCATTGTCCCGGATACATTTGTTATCCATGCATCAGATTCACCGGCTGAAATTGCTTTTGATGTATACACAGAGATTGATTATCTGAATGTTCAGCTGACAGGTGGTGAAGGAACAGATGTAATGGTAGAGCACATTGCACTGTCAAACCGGACACCGAGAGACAGGCGTTTTACAATCAGCTTTGCTTTCATCGCGTTTGCTGTAGTGTCTTTCTGTATTTTGACGGGGCGTATAAACCGGGAACAGGCGGCTGTCTGTTTTCTGCTGACTGCAGTTGCATTCTTTGCAAGTGTGCCGTGTCTGAAGGATGATCTGAATGTTGGTGATGATCTGTACTATCACTGGGAACGGCTGACCGGTCTGATTGCGTCCCTGCGCAGTGGCCAGTTCCCGGCTCATGTCTATCCGACCATGAATAATGGATACGGTGGCGTAGCGCCTGTTTTCTATCCGGATATGTTCCTGTATCCATCAGCATTTCTGGTGCTTGCCGGATCATCCATGCAATATGCAATCCATGTGTATCTTATTGCGGTAAATC
This sequence comes from Clostridia bacterium, assembly GCA_017469025.1. GTDB lineage: Bacteria > Bacillota > Clostridia > Christensenellales > Aristaeellaceae > Ventricola. The sequence goes on along the minus strand of JAFUHD010000225.1, from coordinate 10,687 downwards.
TGCTGACGGCGTTTGCCATGTATGCATTCGCCCGGCATCTGGTGCATGACCGGAATACGGCGCTGATTGCATCTATTCTCTACACGCTTTCTACGTATCGCCTGACGGATCTTTATACCCGGAGTGCCTTCGGAGAGGTGCTCGCAATGGCGCTTTTGCCGCTAATGTTGTTGCTTCTCCTTAAGGTCATATATGAAGATGCGGGCAGCTGGCCGATGCTGTCTGTTCTGGCGGCGTTATTGCTTCGCGCACATATGATAACCACCATGTTTGCAGCTCTGCTCTGTGGTGGAATCTGTCTGGTTTCCATCCGTCAGATTCTGCACGAACGGCGTATAGCTGCACTGCTGCTTGCTGTAGTTGGGGCTGTTCTGCTTTGCGTGCCTATACTGTTGCCTCTGTATACAATGACCAAAGACGGCGTAACTGCAACCATGATGCAGCGGACGACTGCGTTGAAAGCAATTGAACCCGCCCAGCTGTTCTTTTCAACACAGTCGGGCCTGCAGGGCTCATGGGAGACGGAACATCTGCTGTTCAGGGCAATTGAGATTGGTGTTCCAATGCTTGCAGGTGCATCCTTGTATTTTTATGAGACCATTCGAGGCAATGAAAAGGGCAGAAACAGGATGATCACTGTACTGCTTGTATTCGGAATGGCTTCGGCGTTTATGTCGACAACGTGGTTTCCATGGTCGCAGATGGATGTTTTGACGAAGACGGTTTCAAAGTACATCCAGTTTCCATGGCGGCTTCTGCTGGTTACTGTATGTCTGTTTGCGGTTCCGGCTGCCTGCATGTATGCCAAAATCGGGAGTCAGTCTGTACTGATCGTTCTTGCGGTTTCGTTGGGAATTGCATTACCGCTGGAACGTGTACAGACGCTTGACGGCAATATCATTGCGTATGGAAGAACGCCCGAGTGGATGCAATTGTTCGGGGACTATAATTTTGAAGGAACCATTTCATCCCGTGCAGCAGACAGGCACGTCCGCTTTACCGGAGAGGCTGAGGTGCTTGAGGAACACCGTGCCGGCAGCAGCGTGGAATATACTGTTGAGGCATATGAGGAGACGACAGTATTACTGCCTCTGTACGCATTTAAGGGGTATCAGGTGACTGCAAATGATCAGCCTCAGCAGACATTCCGTGGAGAAGAGAACCGTCTTGCATTTTTGTTGCAGCCAGGGAACTATAGAATTCTTGCACGGTATACCGGGCTGCCGGTCTGGCGCGCAGGCGAGGCAATCGGTCTTATCACACTGCTTGTTCTGCTCGGGATTCTTTTGAAAATCAAAAAGAAGCGTAACCCGGTCAGTTAAAATGTCAGAAAATGGTTTTTCTCAGAATCTGCAGGTTGTGTTTGTACACGGATGATCGGATACCATAATCCGGACTGACAGGTGTTAGCTTTATGTACATGGTTTGAAGGTGAAATGCAAATGGATCAGGAATTCGTTATTCGTAATATTGAGACCTTTGACTTCTATGGAGACATCATTTCAAAGGCAATTCTTGAAAAGTACAATGGAGATTCCGATACGATTGTGCTGCCGGAAAATATCAGCGGTATTGCAGATGGCGCGTTTCATGGCAGGAAAATACGGTCGATTTCCTTTTCGGACAGTTATTCTGCAATTTTATTTGAAGAACCGGAATGGGGCAGGCATGTAAAAGAGCTGATCTGCAGGGGAAATTCGAGTTTTGAAAGGGTTCTGATTAACCAGCTGATGATCTGCTTTCCCAATCTGGAACGCTTGGAATATCCGAATGCAGATAAAATCGGATTGTACTTTCATGGGTCATTGGAACGTTTTCCCGTATTCTGTTTCACAGGAAAGGTGAAACGTATCTATGCATACGGCTTGCCACTGAAACGGACGACAATGACACTGTTTGTACCGGAGATTTCACCCGGCTATGTAGCAGAGGCGTACAGACCTTCATTAATAGCTACTTTTCTCGAACATCCGGAATGGTACAGCGCTGAACGACAGAAGGCTTACCGTGAATGGATCCGTAAAAACGCATCTGCCTTCTTTCAACTGTGCGCAAAGTTGGAAGTTGAACCGCTGATCATGCGCTGCCTGAAGATGGAAGGCATGAAGCTTACAGCTGCCGCGTATGATGAGCTGATTGAATTTGCCGAACATCAGAATGATACCGCACTCAAGGGTGTGCTCATCTCGGAAAAGTCCCGCTATTATGACATAGATAAACTCCGGCAGAAGAAGGAAGCGGCTGAGATGAAAGATCTGGAGGATCCGCTTCGTGTGCATGCCATGCGGAAAATGTGGTCCTGGTCCACCTTTGAAAGCGGAGAACTGTGTATCACAAAAATGAAGCCGCAGAAAGACGAAGCAGAGGAAAGCATGGTGTATGTTCCGGAGCGGATTGCAGGCCACACCGTGACAGGCGTCAGCGGGCAGGTGTTCGGGGACAATGTAATCAGGGAACTCTGTTTTCCAGAAACAGTGGAAACACTGCGTGGAAATATGTGCTGCAGACTCAGGCACCTGGAGAAGGTTATCATTGAGGGACGTGTCAGGAGTATTCCGTATTTCTGCTTTTCAGACTGCGCTGATTTGAAGACGGTATCGCTTCCAGGGGTAGGCATTCAGATCGGATCTCTTGAAGAAGCTGACAGGATACCTGAACTGCCGGCATGGGGTTACCGTTTGAATATCTCCATGGGCGCATTTCAAAACTGTATAAAACTGTCAGCACTGAATCTTTCGGATGTCCTGCTGGGACCGAGTGCGTTTGAAGGGGCCGGTTTAAAATCGGTTGTCCTTCATGGAACGCCGGTTGTTTCAAACGGATGTTTTGAACGCTGTATATTTCTTGCGACGGCAGAACTGCTGGATACGGTTGACATTGAGGAAAAGGCGTTCAAGGACTGTATTCGTCTTACTGACGTTCATGTGAGCGGAGCACTGCGCTTTGTACGAACAACAGCGTTTGCCGGCTGTAAATCATTGAAGACGATACATGTGCACAATGCGGAATCGATCGCGTTTGCAGAATCACTGTTCAGTGAACTGAAGGCGTCCTTGCCGGAACTGCAGATTGTGGCGGAGAATGTGCCGGCGGAACCGGGCAAGGGACGCGGGAAGGAAATGGATCGATCCCACATGGACCGTCGTAATATGCTTGAAGATACCTCCGTTGACTGGGTATCCGAGGACAACGGCACAATACATGTCCGGAAAAGGACGCGGCTTTCAAGGGATTTTGTCGATGATGAAACCATTTGCATTCCGGACAGGATCGCAGGAAATCCAGTGAGGGTGATTGACAGGGATGCATTTACCAGGAGCTGCACGAAAACCATTGAATTGCCTGAGAGTGTTCAGTACATAGGTGAAACTGCGCTGCGAAACGTCAGCGAACTGGAATGTGTGACAATAGCCGGACAAATCCATTGTATTCCCATGAAATGCTTTGAGGAAAACAAGACACTGTCTTATGTGGAACTGACGGCCTATCATTCAAGAATCGGCTGTGCATATCCCGGAGCAAAAGATATGCCGGATGTGCCACAGATGCCGGTAAAGGATAATCTGGTTATTTGTAAGCGCGCTTTCAATGGCTGCATGGAGATCCGTGATATTGTACTGCGGAATGTATTGATGCAGGATTCAGCATTTTATTCTACCGGAGTGATGCGGCTGGAAATGCATAACAGCCCGATTGTTCCGGTCCGGTGCTTTCATCACTGTCTGTATTTGAAAGAAGCCTATCTGCTGGATGTGTCAGAGATTCAGTATGAGGCGTTTTCGGGATGTATCAGTCTGACGGATATACATCTGTCAGACACCATTGAGTATATCAATAACAATGCTTTTATCGGTTGCGACAGACTGGCAAGGGTACACCTGCATGGCATACGGAATCCTGAACTGGCAAAGCGTCTCTTTGATGGACCTAAACGCTTTGGACTTGGAAATATTGAATTTGTCATACATGCGAGCTAACTGTTGCGTAATAGAAAAGGGGACACCGAAGTGTCCCCTTAAAATTTATAGAAAGGAGGTGATACAAATTGACGGAATTAAAGCCTTGTTCATTACGGTTTTGAGGCTGCAGATTATGAATGAGGTGCCCACTGCCTTAGCAGTTTATACATCCAGCCAGTCACATCCATATCGTATGAGGGGTTCAAATTCTCCGGCGTGAAAACCTTGTCCGGCGTACCATATGCAATCTGTTTTCCATCATGCAGAAGAAGTGCGTGTGTTCCGTATTGTCTGGCAAGACTGAGATCATGAACAACAGATAAAACGGCACGGCCTGGACCAGCCAGCCATTCTTTGAGCAGTTCAAAAGTATGCTGCTGATATTTAAGGTCCAGATGATTTGCAGGTTCATCCAGAATGAGAATCTTTGGATTCTGTGCAAATACCTGTGCCAGAAATACCCGCTGGAGTTCACCACCTGACAAAGTCCGGATATTGGCCTGACGATATGGCAGAAGACCAGTCATTTCAAGCGCCTGTTCAATGGTCAGAGCGTTGTCTGCATGACCTGTATGGAAAAAAGAGGAGGTGTGGGCATATCTTCCAAGTTCAACAACTTCTTCAACCGTGTAGTCATATACAGCAGTATTATGCTGGGCAAGAATCCCAATCTCCCGGGCACGCTGTGCCGGTTTCATGCTATGCAGGTCAGTCCCGTTCAAGCATATTTTGCCTGAATAGGGAACTGACTGGGCAATTGAACGGATCAGCGTGCTTTTTCCGGCACCATTTGGTCCAATAAGCATCAGCCACTGTCCCGGATTCAATTCAAAATAGAGGTCTGACAGAATTTTGTGATTGTTGAGTGTGACACTTATGTAATCCACCTTCAGCATCCCGTTTTCCCCTTTCGTGAGCGATAGAAGATAAGAACAAAGGCAGCTGCACCAAACAGGGAGGTTACAACGCCGATGGAAAGCTCAATAGGGCGTAAAATCGTGCGGGCAATGAGATCAGCCAAAAGGAGAAAAATGGCGCCGAAGTAAAGTGAAACGGGCAGAAGCCGTCTGTGATTGGGACCGAAAAGCATGCGGGCCATGTGCGGCGTTACAAGACCAACAAAGGCAATGGTGCCGCCGATGGAGACACAGACGCCAATCAGAATGGATACGGTTATCAGAATCGCCAGTTTGATCTGCCGTACATTAACGCCGATGTTTGCTGCATTTTCTTCACCAATGGCAAAGGCGTTCAACTCTCTTGCATGCCGGACAATGATGACACTGCAGAAAAAAAGCGCAAAGGCCAGAATCAGTGCATAAGTGTAATTGCTTCCGGAAAGAGATCCCATGGTCCAGAAGGTGATGGATTTTATCTTCTCGCCTGAAAAAGAAATAACCAGGCTCATAAGACTTGAGGCAAACATGGAGAATATGACACCTATCAGGATGATGGAATGGGTAGCCAGAGATTTGTCAAGTGCATAAGCCAGTGTCAGGATGAGCAACAGTGACCCAAAGGCGAAGAGCATGGCCAGAATCATTGGTCCGCCAAAGGGGAAAACCGGAAGCGTAATATTAAAGGCCAGTGCGATTACCGCACCAAGTGAAGCGCCTGCAGATACTCCAAGTGTTGAACCGTCAGCAAGCGGATTGCGCAGCAGTCCCTGCATGGCAGTGCCGCAGATGGAAAGAGAAGCGCCGATCAAAGCAACGCAAATGATTCGCGGAATTCTGACAGAAAGCAGGATGGCTTTTCCTGTGATGGATGGTATTTCGGAATTGGTCAGGACACTCCGGATTATGGTAATAATATCTGAAAGGGGAATGGAAACACTGCCCAGAGATATACAGAACATGGCAGTGATAAGAAGGATACCGGTAAGCAGCAATCCATCCCACAGCGTAAAGTGAGTTTGTCTGTTCATCAGCAGATCAGGCAGCCGGTACCAGTTCGGTATCCCCGTATACAAAGTTGAAAAGTGTTTCTGCAGCAGTCATCAGGCGCGGGCCTGGTCTGGATATTTCATTTGAATCGGCATTAAGAATCTGATTGTTTCTGACGGCCGTCAGGTTTTCCCAGCCGTTACGGCCCAGGATTTCTTCCACTGGTGTGGGTCCTTCTCCGTAGTACATGGTGATTGTCACAATATAATCCGGATTTCGTTCCAGTACCTGTTCCTCGGAAATCTGTCCCCAGCCGTCAACATCTGCAAACGCATTAGTCAGTCCGCACATTTCAGCCAGTTCATCCATAAAAGTGCCATTGCCAGCTGTCCAGAGTCCCCATTGCAGCGGAGAAACTTCAAAATAGACTGTTTTACCGGTGTTTTTACTGGCGGCAGCAATCCTGGAAAATGCAGACTGCATTTCGAGAATGAGCGCTTCCGCCTCAGGATTTTTGCCCATCAGGCTGCCGATCAGCCGGATGGATGTATAGACGCCTTCAATATCCTGTGCATCACTGATGACGGTTTCAATGCCTGCCGCCGACAGGGCGTCTGCCTGTTCAGTGGTTTGTGCCATCGTAGCCATGAGGACAACTTGCGGCTGTAATGCAATAATCTCCTCAATATTGGTATTGTATCCTGACTGAACAGAAGGTTTCTCAAGAACAGAAAGCGGATAATCGCAGTATTCACCCCGTCCGACGAGAGCCTCTTCACATCCAAGAGCACAGAGAATCTCGCAGTCTGCAGCTGTCAGTGCAACGATTCTCGTTGCAGGTTCAGACAGAATGATTTCACGTCCAAGCATGTCTGTGACGTGAATCGCAGTTTCCGCTGTACATACAGTAAAGAAACAGGCGATGACGGTAAGAACGATCAATATTTTTTTCATAATTATGCCTCCTATTTGATTGTGTTTCTGATGTAATGGAAAAGAAAACTATGAACGGGATATCACTTCTGCAACGCGGACACTGACAAGACGGAGAATGTTGTTTTTATCATGGCCTCCCAGCAAATTGAGTCCTCCATACCAGACGATGTGCCCATCAATGACGGCATTACAGCGGAAAGCATTATGAACACAATGGACTTTGATATCCATTTCACGCAACACATGAAGTGCAGACTGCATGGAAGATGACACATTATCGCTAAAGTCCTCAGGATAACTGCAGAATATGTCAATTTGAACGTGACGCTGAATGGCAGAGTGGAACAATTCTTTACGGTCTTCGATAAAGGATACGGAAATAAACGGACTGGCAATTTGAATCGTGTGCATGGCCTGTTGTAAATCTTCTGTGAAGGTATCGATATAATTGCTGCGGCTGTAAATCAAATCCGGAACCTGTCTGTCACGTGCAGGAAGACCAGCCTGATAACCGATTTCGGCATATCCGCGGAGACGCTTGTTGTACATTCTGATGAGCATGTCAGTATTATTGTCAATGTAGTCATAAATGCGTACTTCGGATTTGCCTTCGTACAGGCGGTGCAGGCGTCCGGCATACTGGGCAAGGGTGCCTTTCCAGGCAATCGGCATGGTGAGAAAAAGCGTATCCAGACGGGCTTCATCGAATCCTTCGCCAATATAACGTCCTGTTGAACAAATTACAAGTGCTTCATCTGGAGAAACGGAGCGAATGGCGGCGAACTGTTCCTGCCGTACAGCATCTTTTTCTCCGCCAACGAGAATAAAAGTATTCTCTGTATATTGACGAATGGATTCCGCCAGGGTGTAGAGATGCTCTTTTCGTTCACTGAGAACCAGACAGCTTCGTTTTTCTTTAATGCAGGCGGATACATCTTCCAGAATCAGTGCATTGCGAAGCTCATCTTTTGCAATGAGATTGTACAACTCTGCCAAACTGTGGGAAGAATTGCCGTCTGACTGGTAATTTGCTCCTGTAAAACGTGGAATCATCTGATGGCTGAATGGACGGAGCATTGCCTGAGTCAGGGCATCTACGGTGTAACGGACCGGGCCCAGATACATATAAAGCAGCGGCTCAAGGCCGTCCTGACGGGTAGGTGTTGCGGTCAGCCCATAAAGATTCTTTGCAGGTATAGATTTCATGATGGTTTCAAAGGATTGTGCGGGAATATGATGACATTCATCAACGATGACCATGCTGTAATCACCGATCCACGCTCGTACGCCTTCCTTTGGATTCAGAGATTGTATAGTAGCTATATCTATATAGCCGCTTCGGGTATCCTTTCTTCCACTGAATCGGCCTATGAGTTCCCGCTTCTTCTTTGAACCGCGTTTTCCTTTTTCAACCTCGGGCAGTGCTTCATTCAGATTTAAATACTGTGACAGTTTTTCCTGCCATTGAGAGAGAAGATTATCACGATGGACAAGAACCAGCGTGTTAACCTTTCTTTCGGCAATCAGTGCGGCTGCAACAACTGTTTTTCCAAAGGCAGTTGCAGCAGAGAGGATTCCAGTTTCATGGCCTGCAAGTGCTTTAAGTGCCTGAGGCTGTTCATCACGCAAACTGCCTGTAAAGCATACATTGATGGATTTACCGGTCTGCCTTTCATCTGAAATCACGGGATGGACACCGTTTTCTGAGAGAAGATTTGAAACGCTGTCAAAACAGCCTCTTGGCAATACTAGATAATCGCCATCGAATTCAGCTGAGCAGAAATAGCGTGGAATTCCATAGGTGGACTGGCGCATTTTCTGATGTTTATAAAAATTCGGATTGCGAAAAGCGGCAAGACTTTTGATAGCAGTTACAGCTTTGTCAGATAGCCCGGAGGTTAAAACATACATTCGATCTGCGAGCGTAATGTGGACTTCTTTGGGAAAATCTATTGCAGTCGGCTGGGCAGCACGGACCCAGGGTTTATTTGGATTTGAAGGCTGAATGACTACCGGAGGAGTCATTTCCTCAGCCAGACGAATGACATCTGTATGACGTACTCTCTGTATGGTGCTCAGATAAGTCCACTGATCCCGATAAATTTGGAAGTTTTCGTCAACAAACAGGCTTCCATGCTTTTCCTTTGCAGCCTTTGGCTGAAGCGGGAGCGCAATGAGGTTACCAATTCCACCGGCTGGCATGGTATCCTGATTGGGAAACATACGATCATACGATCTGAAGGATAATCTCCCGTTCTTATTGAGTGTTCTGCCAATCAACTGTGATCCGAAACGTCTGGCTACGGCAGCATTTTCTTCCTGTTCAAAAAAGAACCAGATGTGGGCGCCGTTCCCGCTTCTGGAAATTTCAACAGCACATGGAATATTCAGTTCTTTACAGACTTCTCTTATCTGAGAAGCCGCTTTCTTCCAGTCGTCTTCATCAAAATCAATCGCCAGAAAGTTACAGAGGTCTCCGGGCAGAATGGTATAAATTCCAAAGATATCTTTCCCCTCCAGGTGCCGTTGGACAACATCAGAGGTAAATGGTTCATATGCAGTCTGGCTGCATTCTGCACACTTGAACTTCTTTTTATTGTCTTTTGAAGCATTGTTTCCAGGACAGGAGCGATTAAACCGGTTTTGACAGACAGGAGAATAACCGCATTTTCCATTTGCTGATTCCCAATATTTGGCGTAAACATCGGGCCGTCCACGAAAAAGGGACATGTACAAAGAAATACGTTCAGATAATGGGCTGGAACGCGAAACAGATCCAGTAATGTGGGTGCTGTTTGTTTCTGTATCAACGGTTATAAGCTCTGAACGGTTGTTTATGCTGCACGGTTTTATCTCCGGGGTGAAAGTGTCCGATATTTCTTCAGGCAGTGAAATATGGTTGTCGATCAGCAGTGACATCAATTGCCTGTTTTGATGTTCAAGAAACTGAATGCGTTTGATCAATTCTGCCGGAGTGTTATTGTTCATACAGGACCTCTGAGGAGATATATGTTTACAAGTTCGTTTTTATTATAGCAGAAATCTGATGAGTGAGGAGCATAAATACGATATCAATGGTGAAAGAAACTTGACGTGAGTGAATGAATCTGGTATATGAGAAATTACTGAGAGTCTTAACGGAATGGGCATTGGACAGAACCAGGGAAAAGCAAAACAACAGGAGAGTACAATGGATAACATATTATCTGTTAACAGGACGGAAGTGCCGGTGTTTACGCCGGATCCCAAGCATGCAGTTTTATATGAATATTGGAAGAATAAAAAGAATGCGCCTGCTATGACGTTGATGGAATGGATCAAAACGCCAACTGTCCAGGTACAGATGCGGGGAATTTCACTCTTTCTGATATTCGCAGGTCTGGGAATTCTGGTAATTACATGGCGGGCAAAAAATACAATGACGAGGCTGCGAAATAAGACAACAAAAAGAGTCGAAGGCAAAGTCGTGAAGACAAACACGAAGTGGGAAGGAATGAACTATATCCGGTATTCAACCATACAGTATCAGGTTGGAAATCAGACGCTGATGGATGATTTTCAGGTTCAGAAATTTAAAGAAGGTGACACTGTTGTGGTCTGTTACGATCCGGATCATCCGGAAAGCGCCCGAATAGAAAGCGATGAAGATAAAAAGTTTGCCAAATTTACAGTCGGACTCAGTGTGATCATGATTGTAATTGGAATCGCGATGATGGTCATGACATTACTATGAAACCGTGCTTTCCCATTTGGGAAAGCACGGTTAGAGCTCAAGAAATAATTTTTTGAACGCTTTTGTATAAGCAGCGCCTCTTTTTAGAACCATTGACTTCATCATTTCAACGATAATACTTTCAGATTTGAATAGGACGAATCACTATTAACAGAAGTTCATCCACCTGGATT
>JAFUHD010000224.1 GCA_017469025.1 Clostridia bacterium | reverse complement strand
GATCGTTTTTAATCAGGGATCCAGGCAGAGGCATCCCCTTAGTCTCAGACTTCATATTGTCTCCTTCAATGACATACAGTTGTGCTTTCGGCACCGTATCAATATCAGTTGTCATTATTTGACAAACCAGCACGAAGTGCTAGGCCATCCTTCAATGACATAAAGTTGTGCTTTCGGCACCGTATCAATATCAGTTGTCATTATTTGACAAACCAGCACGAAGTGCTGGGCCATCTCCAAAATGCGAAAGAAGGGGCCGGGGCAATCTGCCCTGGCCCCTCCTTGCAAGTTCTTATTTCTTCTTGTACAGGTCCATAAACGAGGCAATCAGGTTAAAGATGATCGCAATCAGAATCAGTACAGCAAAGAAGATGTAGCCTTTTACCTGAGCGTAGGTATACAGGCCCGCGATCCAGAATCCCAGCGGATCCATCTGAGCGCTGGCGCTCAGAATCAGGGCGACGCCCAGAATAACCGCGTTCACGGTAGCACAAAGGTTCAGAAAACGCGGCTCGGATTTGAGTCCGGCCAGTACCGCCATCACTACAGTCAGAGCAACTGCAGCACAGACAATGATCTGTATATGGGTTTCTACGACATAGGATGTCCGGTAGAAGAATATCCCAATAATGCTCAGGATAGCTGCAGCAATCATCAGATAGAATGCTGCTGTTTTATTCTTGAGATAGCTCATTTGCGCTCCTTTCCGGCCTTGACAAGTCTCAGCACATACAGCACAGCAAAGAGTGCGGTCAGGACGCCTGCGCAGATGGTTGCTGCAAGATAGGCATTCTGCCACCATGTGCGGACATAGACAAGTTCAACATCGCTGGTGATGCCGTTCATGGCATTGCTGCCTGCTATGGTGTAGGCATAATACTTGATGGCATCCTTCATCTTCTGCTGGAACACCGCATCCTTGGCGATCTTCGCCTTGCTGGCGGTCATGGTGCCCCACTCAGTAGTGTCATAAGTGGTGGCATTGGACAGCATGGCACCGCCGCCGCCCAGAATGGAGTCCTTCCAGTTCATGTAATCAGCACCGTTGACCATATCAGTGATAATGCCGCCGGTGTAACCCCATTCATTGCGCACGATCTGTTCCTGGACACCTGCATGGGCGCCTGCGAACACAGTACCGATACGGTTGAACGCAGTCATGACCATCTTGGCACTGTTGTCAGACATACATCCCTGGAAGCACCGCAGCTCGGTCTCACGTCCTGCCTGCTCAGTAAAGAAGGTGGACATGCCTGCACGGTTCATCTCCTGGTGGTTGAACGCCAGATGCTTCGGCTCAGCCATCAGTCCCTTGCTCGTGCAGCCCTTGCAGTAAGCATCTGCCGTGATGTTGGACAGCATCGGATCTTCGGAGAAGTACTCATGATTACGGGCACAATACGGAGAACGGTGCAGGTTCAGGCCAGGGCCGATGATGCTCGCATCATTGGACCACAGGGACTCCTCGCCCAGCATCTCGCCCTCACGCTCGATGAGGTCCTTGTTGAAGGTTGCAGCGACAACAGGCGCTGTAGGCATGACAGCCATGGAGTACTTGGCATACGGACTGTCAGAACCGACATAGGTGGGTTCATCCGAATTGGAAGCAGCCCACTTGGTGGCGTAACCGCCAACCTGGTCATACACGAAGCCAAGAGGACCATCGTTCATATAGGTGCGCGGGAAGCCAATGGAATCGATGTTTTCAAGATCATCGCCGCCCTGCTCAATGAAGTCAATGGCTTCTTCGAGGGACATCTGGTCCATCAGCTGATTCCACTGCGCATCATTAATATCAAGCACACCGGTAAAGTTGCCGGCTTCATCTGTAAGGATAAAGTCGCAGAGCCTCAGGCCGTTCTGGGCACCCCAGACCACATTGCCTGCATTCTCGCTGAGACTGTAGGTGTTGTTCGTAAGGCCGACCATCATCGCATCAGACGGATGCAGCATGCCGATGGTCTCCCAGCCCTTCGTCCAGTCAGCACGGGTCATGTATTCCACAGTGCCGGGAATGAGATTGTTGATATCCGCATCCTGCAGCGCATTCTTTACGTTCGCAGAATAGGTTTCGATATCCACCTCGCCCAGTTCCCATGTCTTGGCATTGTCAGCGCTGACGGTTTCATACTTGTTGACAAAGAGGCCGTCTTCGCTCTTCTGCTTGAGCGCCAGGATATTGTTGAGCGCCTCATGTGCTCCATTGCCGATGGCAAAATAGTACGTGCCTTCATCCAGAACCCAGGCGCCCTGCGTTCCGTCTGCCTTGACGGCGTTCTGGTCGTAGCTGGCAATATACGCCGGATCAAAGCTGACCGTTACTGTCTCAGATGCGCCAGGCTGGAGCACGTCGGTCTTGCCGTATCCGATCAGGTTTACAGCAGCCTTCTCAAGACCGCCGGCAGTGTAAGGTGCCTGTACATACAGTTCCACAATGGACTTGCCGGCAACGCTGCCCGTGTTGGTTACGCTGACGGTCGCCGTTCCGGTACCGCCGACTTCCACACTGACGCTTTCCAGTTTCTGTTCAAAGCTGGTATAGCTGAGACCGAAACCGAAAGGATAGACAATCTCGTTGGCATAGTTCCAGGGACCGCCGCTGGTGGAACCGACTTCAGAGGCCGCGCCATTGACGCCGAGGACGGTATCCTCATAACGGGTTTCATAATATTTGTAGCCGACATAGATGCCTTCTGTCTCGACCACAAACCAGTTTGCCTTGTTCGCCTCGGTCAGTACCGCGTTGCCTTCCATATACTCAGAATTGTCATACAGGTACACGCCGAAGTTGGCCATGGCAGGATTGGAAGTTACATTGGCCGCATAAGTATCCGGGAGAGCGCCGGAGGGGTTTACGTCACCGGACAGAACATCTGCCACGCCGAGCATGCCGTACATACCGGGCGCACCAATCCAGAGAATGGAATTGATGCCCTCGTCGTCTTTGAGTTCCCCGATTTCCATCGGGCTGTCCGCGTTAAGCAGAACAACGACACGGGTGGAATGTGCCTTGGCGAGAGCAATCATGTCACGCTCATACTGGGACAAAGCAAGCGGACGCTCAAAGCTGTCGCCAGGGGTGGTATTGTGCATTGCCAGAGAATAGTCCGCAGCCTCAGAGTTGTCACGGGAGAGAACGACCAGCGCAACGCTGTCATCCGCGGAGGCGAGCAGCTCATCTCCATAGAGAGAGGCAGGCGCTTCACCGACAAAGTACTCCATCGGGCCGACGGGCATGGCCCAGAAAATGGGGCTCAGAGAATGTCCAAACACTTCCTGCCCAAAGAACTGGGAACGCATACGGTAATCAGCCGTTGCATCGCCATTGTAGAAGGCGATCATGTCGGCATTGAGATTGAATCCCTTTTCCGCAAGGGCTTCCTCAAGACCATAAGCCTTCTGGCCGGTTGTTGGATCCAGTGCGACTGAAGAGCCGACCAGACCGCCCAGAACAGGTTCCTGGGAGTTAAGGCCCCACAGGGTGACCTTCTCGCTGGCCTTGTTGATAGGCAGGCCGGCGTTTTCATTCTTCAGCAGAACCGCGCCCTCCGAGGCAATCTCGGCAGCCGTATTCTGCAGTGCATTTACGACATCTTCGATGGACTTGAATTCCGAATCAAAGTAGATGCCGTCCTTGTCGGATTCATGTTTAATGGTCTTATAGTTTGATGTACCAAGACGGCTGTTCAAAAATGCCGTTCTGGCATTGAGCACGTTGCCTGCACCGATCAGGATCGCGAGCAGTACCGCGAAGATCGACATCAGACCACGCATCACAGAAGGTTTCTTTGCTTTCATGTGTCCTCCTTTTCTGTAGGAAAGATTGTCCCACCTTTTTCCTGAGTATTAGGGTAAACTGATTATACCAGAAGCGGTGTATTATATAAAGTTTTGTCCCCAAATGCGTTCCATTTGGCGCGAAATGCACAATGTATGACTGCCTGTCCATCCAGACCCATTTTTTTCTGAATGCCGTCTGTTTCACACGGGCAGTTTCCTGCACTTCGTCTTTGTCTGAATTTACCGTGACAGAAATCCGCACAATCCCGCACGCATGCCCCGGACAAATTTGGTTCACCAAAGCTGTTTTCACCTCCTTTCTATTGCATGTATTTCAACGCTTTCAACGTTTTAAGCCAGCTTCAAAGTACCAATCGAAGGTGCCGTTCATCAGATCAGGAAGCGCTCATCGAACCGTTCCGCAAAAAAGGCTGGCAGCATCTCCCAGGATGCTGCCAGTCCCCTGTACACTTTTATGCCTTTGGTGAAACTTCCAAATGGGTTTTAGCAGAAGGGCGGTGTCTTCGACATCCGCCGCAAGGCATAGACCCTTGATCCGCTTTACGGGTGGATTTCTTAAACTGCTCTCTTTTTCAGATATTTTTGCAAAGAATGGAACTGATCTGCTCAGATCACACCGTATTCTTTCAGCAGCTTCTCCACATCCGTGCCGGCAATGAATTCGAGCGCCTTGCCGACGGCAACCCGCTCCTTGAGACCGAGCTTCATCCCGGTGAGGGGTTTTCCGTCCCGCATGCTGACCGATGCTTTTAACACGTCACGGACATCGTATATGCTGCCCCAAACCTCCGGTACACCGCGATCCACATTCATGAGGGTGTATACGGCAACCATGGCCGTCCGCATGGAGTACTCAGTGGTGAATACGGTATCTCTCGGCACCTCTGCGAAGTTCCCGAGGAAAGCGAAATTCACGGCGCCCTCCGGAACAACCTCTGGCCGGTCGCCGGCGGAACGAGGCATGAAATACGCACTGGCGAAGGGCATCATGACTGGGACCGTATTGGCGCTGTTCGCCGCCAGATTCTCGATCTGATTCTCCGGCACGCCAATATGATAGAGCCACTCCATGCAGATCTCTTTTCCGGTACAATCGCGCATATTCTTTTTAACATAGTCTCCCGGACGGTCTGTGTAGAGCCCGTAGAGCCAAACAAGGCACTGATTCCCGGGCTGGGAATGGAACTGGGGCTGACGGTTGATCGTCCAGCTCAAAAGCCAGCCGGAGTCCCTGGCAGTGACGATGCCACCCGTAACCACCTTGCCGGAAAGCGGATCACGCTGACAGATATTCTTGATGTACGGGATGATCTTCTGGTCCAGTGTGTTGACCGTCACGCCCATCCAGTTGCACTCCTCCGGATTGCCATAAAACTTCTCCGGATGCCCGAAGGCTGGGTCCTGCGCAGCGATCTTCCGCCACAGGTCAAAGGAACCGCCGGGGCGGATCTCCCGGATGAACGCACATGTCTGGTTCTGACCGCCGATGGACGCGTTCTCCACATTGCTCCCATTGGTGATGAACAGATAGTCACTCTCCGTCAAATCCAGGAACGCCTGCTGTCCGTCAGCGAGCAGTTCTACCCGTTTGGCAATCTTCTTCCCGTCGCGGAAATCAAACCGCACATCCATGACCTGTGTGTTAAAGTGGAACTGTACGCCATGGTCCTCCAGATATTTGACCATCGGGAGAATCATGGATTCATACTGGTTATACTTGGTAAACCGAAGTGCACGCAGATCCGGCAGACCGTCAATGTGATGGATGAAGCGCTGCATATACCGTTTCATTTCCAGAGCGCTGTTGCAGTTGTAAAACGCGAACATTGTCCGCCAATAGGTCCAGAAATTACTGTTCAGCACCTCATCATCCAGCACGTCCGTAATGCGCTTTTCCTCCAGCGCCTCATCCGGTGTGAAGATCAGATGGGTGAGCTGCAGCGCCGCTCTGTCACTCAGGGAGAATTTTCCATCCGTATGGGCATTCTGCCCCTGCTTCTCGGTCACACGGCAGAGAGAATAGTTGGGATCTTCCTTGTTCAGCCAGTAATACTCATCCAGAACGCTGATTCCCTCGGTCTCAATGGATGGGATGGAGCGGAACAGGTCCCACATGACCTCAAAATGGTTGTCCATTTCCCGGCCGCCCCGCATCACATAGCCGATCTCCGGATAGTTCCAGCCGTCGCACGCACCTCCAGCAACAGGATCACGCACGAAGAAATGGATGTTCTTTCCTGGCATCTGTGCATCCCGCACCAGGAAACATCCGGCCGACAGAGCAGCCAGACCGCTCCCAATGAAATAGACGGACTTGTGCTCGATCCCTATGGGCTTCTTTGGACGGGCAAACGCCTCGTAGTTACCGCTTGAATAATACATCAAATTGACCTCCATTCGTTTTTGATGGCATTATCCTACAGCGGAAAACTGACCCGCACCATAAACAAAGCCGCTCCGATGTAAAACATTCCTACATTGGAGCGGCTTTGTTTAAAATGACATCGTTTTGCTTTCAGCGTCAAATCAACAGCAGATATCCTTATTTTGCCAAAACAATGCATGCGTTTTGCAATCGCTTTTAATGACATAGTCGTGCTTTCAGCATAGTATCAATCGCAGTTGTCATTATTCGACAAACCAACACGAAGTGCTGGGCCATTTCTTTATTGATCCAATCGGAGCTTGTTCAGACAGCGGGTGATATCTCCTTCGATCAGAATGCTCAGACGGGCAACGATGGCCTCCGGATCTTCTTTCATATCACCCTGTATCCAGTTCAGCATGAGTCCAACAAAGGCGAATTTATAAAAGTCCGCGATGAAACGCTTGTCCTCTTCCTTGACAGTCATACCGGCAGAGCGTTCTTCCACCACGTCCCGCAGAAGCCCATAGACGACCTGATAGAGAAACTGTTCGATATGCTCCCGGCTCACATGGCGGTACATGTTCAGGATAAAGGGCTTGTTCTCCTCCACGGCACGAAAGATATTGAGAAACCCCTGCTGCCAGGTGTCATAGCTGCGATTCCCCTCCAGCACACAGCGGGCATCCTCCCGGGTGATCCATTCCACCAGATCGTAGATGTCCTGAAAGTGATAATAGAAAGTGCTCCGGCTGATACCGCAGTCCTCTGCAATATCATTGATGGTGATCTTTGTCACCGGTTTTGTCAGAAGCAGACGCTTCAGCGACGCGCTCAGTGCTTGCTTTGTCATATCGGCCATACGCAGAATCCCTCCCATTCCAATGTCATCATATGAGACAGGTCAGAGAAAAACAATAGCCGATTCTCTCAATTTGTCCGAAAATCACCCAGAATAACAATTTTGAGTAATTCTGTTTATCTGTCCGGGAGATCTGATTTTTCCAAATGCTGAAAAAGGGAGCCCGAAAGCTCCCCGCCACTTATTATTCATCATGAACCGACAAGCGGCAACCTGCCTGGATACCCAGACACAGGTCACCGGACTACCAAACATAAAGGCAAGGCGCGCTAAAGCCAGGTGATAATCCCGAGCGGCCCCAGATGCGAAGACAGCAAGAGACCGAAAGGTTTTGGCGCTGCCTTAAGTTCTTCGGCCGAATCAGGCGCTCACATTCGGGGCATGATTCTTCTCAGGCTGGATAAAAAGCAGTTTTGCCTCAAACCACCCGTTTTCTGCAGAAAAGCTGGCACTGCCGCCATACGTCTTTGCCGTTTCGCGAATGCTGTCTGTCCCAAAGCCATGATACTGTTTGTCCCGTTTCGTCGTGACAGGGAGCCCGTTCTTAAATTGCAGATTGTCCACACAGTGGTTCCCGACACTCAGGACAATAAAGTCATTTTTCCGCCGCAGCTCAAACTGTATCCACCGCTTGTCCGGATTCTCTATCTGCTGTACATGCTCGATGGCATTATCGAGGAGGTTCCCGAGCAGCGCGGAGAGATCTACCGGATCCACAAAGGAAAGCAGCGTCCCATCCGCCAGGATTGTCAGTGTAATCCCCGCTCCCTGGCACTGAAGTGCTTTTGCCGTCAGCACCGTATCCATCACGCGGTTGCCGGTGTTCACACCAGCCTCAAACGTACGGATTTCATCCTGCATGCGGTCAAGATATTTGACCTTCTCCTCACTGCTGACCTCCTCCCGCAAAAAAGCAATCTGGTGCTTCAGATCATGATACTTGCGGTGAACCAGCGCAACAGCCTGTTCGGACATTTGGTAGTTTTCATATTGCTGTTCCATGAGACGGCGCATGAGCGTCAGCTCCGTACGCTTTTCCGCCTCATCGCGCGCAATACGGTTCGCCTCCAGCACCAGAAAGCCCGTAGCGTCCACCAGCAGTCTTATCAGATTGATCTGCGGAGAAGTCTGGCCGGAAAAAGGCGTATCTCGAAAGACATTACTGACATTGCTGAACAGATACATACAGACTGCCGTCAGCACTGTGGAAATCATCACGTTTCTGCTCAGCTGCAGCCGGGCATTCTGTTCCGTATAACGGCGTTCATACAGATACAGCGCAGTCAGGACAACCAGCGCTGTTCCAGAGTATCCGATGTACGGCATCAGCGGCTGAAACGGGTACCGCTCGCAAATATAAAGATGAATCTGCCAGAAGAGGGATGTAATAAACTCACCGATCAAAAAGGCTTTGATTCCAAAGTATGCCGCATTTTTTAAGGGAATGGAACAGCTGAGATACAAAACAAGCACTGAAGATCCAATTCCCAGAAGCAGTAAAGGCAAAAAGAAAAAACCGTTTTTGTAGTCCAGCAGGAAAAAGAAACACGTCGAAGCAGCGGGCACCAGCATCCTGACCATGATTCGCTTAAACAAACGGCCCCGCGACGGATTGACAAAGCTCAGCATGACGCCTGCAAGACAATAGCTGAGCGCAAAAACATACCCCGGAGCCGATGATTCGAGCTGCATGACCAACACCTCCTCAGAGAATCTCCGTCAGCTTTTCCAGCAGAACCGGTTTGCGGACACGACTGATAGGCAGTTTTTCCCCGCCAATCAGACAGCAGTCACCCCGCACAGCGGTAATATGATAGAGATTTACGAGATAGCCGCGGTTGCTGCGAAAGAATCCATACGGCAGAAGCTCCTTTTCGAGATCATCCAGTCTGCCCCGCACATCATATTCCATATCTGCCGTATGATAAATCATCCGGTGGCTTCTTGCCTCAATATACCGTATTTCGGAAACGTCCAGCTTGACCATCCCGTCTTTGAGCGTCAATACCACATTGTGCGTATGGTTCCTCTGAACGACATCTATTGCCCGCCACAGTTTCTGCGCAAACATGTCATAGGATACCGGTTTTAGAATATAGTCAAGCGCCTCCACCTCATATCCCTGTATGGCGTACCCGGCCATACTGGTCAGGAAGATCAGAACAGTCTCCTTATCTTTTTCCCTGATGAGGCGTGCCGCGGTCATGCCGTCCAGAAACCGCATCTGTATATCCATCAGAATGATGTCATACTCAGGCCTGTAATTTTCAACAATGTCTTCCCCATCCGGAAAAATCCGCACCGACATAGCAAGCCCCTTTTCGGTACGAAAACGCTCCAGGTACTCCGTTATCTTCTGAACATGACGGCTGTCATCTTCAACCAGAGCAATCCGAATCACTGACATATTCTGCCTCCATCCGTAAATCTCCGGATAAACAATTCTATGAGTGACTGAAAGATTCCATTTCACCGGTTATTGTACACAAAAAGTCCGCCTTCTGCAACGACAGTCTCTCCATACCAACCATTTATCCCGGCGCCTTCACATCAGGTCTTGTCCATCAGGCACAAAAAAACGTACTATACAGTCCGTATAGCACGATTTCAGCCCGATTTACTGCTTAACAAGTGTTTACCAGTATTCGGCGCCGGGCGAGTTCTCATCAGCAGCTTTCCCTCCCGGCATGGACCATTTTCGTCCGCCTTATTTGAGACATTTCTCAGGTCCCTTGTAACGGGGCTTTCCAATGGTGTTTCTACCATATTCAATAGCATCCTTTGGACAAAGATTGATGCAGGCCATACAGTGGGTACAGTGATGGTTCCAAAGCGGTTTTCCATTCACAAGCGTTATATTTCCAAGCGGACAGACGCTGCTGCAAAGCCCGCAGCCTATACAGGCATCCGTGGTTGAGAAGGCCTTGTCTTTCACCATGAGCTTGTAATACAGGTCATCGACTAATTTTGTCGCCCCATATTCCAGCGAATTCCCGCCGGAATCCGGAAAAGGCCGTCCTTCCCGGATACAGTCTGCAAGTTTCTCAATCTCAGGAATCGCCTTCTGAATCTTTTCCCGGTTTACGGACTTCTCATCCATATGAAAAAAAGCGATATAGTTCTGCGGCATCTGGATCTGAGCGGTACCAAGATATGAAAAACGCTTTTCCTCTGCCAGCCGACTGCAGAACGCCGGTCCGGCACTCATGCTGCTTTTACAGGTTATGACAAAATAGGCAGATATACCGTCAGGAAATACAGAATGACGAATGAAGTCCAGAAATACCTGAGGCGGCGCAGCCGCATAGGTCGGCATGACAAAGATATATTTTTCAGATTTGGTAAATACGGCGCTTTCGCCCTTCCGCAGGTAAACAGCCGCATCGCAGACTTCACTGTCAGTCAGTCTGGAAAGTCTGTCAGCAACAAATTGACTGTTCCGGGTCCCGGTAAAATAGATTATCATAGATTCTCATCTTCCATGCTTCATTTGTATTTAAATAAACGACGATATATTACCACATTTCAAGCCAAATTTATCACCAAACTTTTCTTTCTTCTGACTGCCGGCACGTTTTTCTGTCTCTTTTAACCACAGAATGAATGCAGCAGCGAAGGATGCGTGTTCCGCTTCTGTAAAATCCAAATGGTCAGCATGCGGTTTATAACAGCCCTCCGGCATGAAAACGCTGCTCCACCAGATGTAAGCGAAAGTGGACACCGCCGTCCGCAGCACCTGTATGCTTCCATTCTCTGCAAGTCCGTATGATGAAAAACAGAGCGAGGAACCCCGCAATGAGGCAGCTCTGAAAACAGATTGAGGCAATTAACTGGCTTCGACTATAATTCTAAACGGGTAATAAAATCGCCTCAATATGGCGGCTTATGTCCTCCAAAAGCGCAGAAAGCTCCTAACTAACAGCTATATACAGCCATTTGGGGCTCAGGAGATACGACGTTCTCCTGTAACCAGATATCATCACCTCCACATTATATTTGATGAATCTGGGGCATAAAGGTCTTCGAGAAGAATACCGGGAAGATCGGAAATACATTCTGTTCTCCAATCTCCCCGGTAT
>JAFUHD010000223.1 GCA_017469025.1 Clostridia bacterium | reverse complement strand
TCTTCTTTCGGCTCCTCTACAGGTGCCGGAGCGGGCTCTTCCTTCGGCTCCTCTACAGGTGCCGGTGCAGGCTCTTCCTTCGGCTCCTCTACAGGTAGCGGAGCGGGCTCTTCCTTCGGCTCCTCTACAGGTACCGGAGCGGGCTCTTCCTTCGGCTCCTCTACAGGTGCCGGAGCGGGCTCTTCCTTCGGCTCCTCTACAGGTGCCGGTGCAGGCTCTTCCCTCGGGGCTTCAGGTTCAGGATCGATAATTACGAGTTCAATCTCGCCCACGTCTCTCCGGGCATAGAGAGAGTTACGTACTTCCTCAGAAAGCTGATTAAAGGCATCACGGGTATAAACTATCCGCTCAACATCTGCCAGTGCTGCTGTTGCCAGTGACAGAGCCATGACCAGGATCATCATCCAGCCCAGAATGCGCATCCCATGTTTCCTCATTTTTGATTTCCTCCTACAATTTTCATTCCGCTCTGCGGACGGGCAGAGGGATTTTATCTGGAAGCATTCGGAGAAGAACTGCCTGCAATGCTAAAAAATGTTAAATCTATATGTTAACAAATAAGTATGATATTTTAACAATTTAACATTCTCAGCATTATTTCTGCAAACTTTCCTTCTTCTATCCGTACAATTAAAAAGACGTGATCCATCTCCGGGTTTATCCCGAATTAAAAACATTTTCTTTCATGATTTCATCGGATTTTGTCAGATGGAAGATGACATTTTTTCTGCAGTTCGTTAACCCCTTATCTTTCATTTTTCCCTGTTCGCAGTCAGCGTAATATGTTACAATACAAATTCAATAAAAGTTTCTGAAAGGACTCTCATTATGAATCGTTCCGGTTCAAAAGCCTCTCTGCGTCAGCTGATAGCCATGTTAGCCACACTTGCTGTGCCTGTCGCGCTGCAGAACCTGCTGACCACAACCGGCAGCATGATCGATACCATGATGATTGCATCGCTCGGTGAGAAAAGTGTGGGTGCAGTTGGTCTATGTGCCCAGTTTTCCTCGCTGCTGTTCGCATCCTACTGGGGCTTTGTTGGCGGCGGAATGCTCTTTTTTGCTCAGTACTGGGGTGCGCAGAACCATGACGGTATACGCCGCTCCTATGGCATGACGCTGTCTTTCATGCTTGTCCCCGGGATTCTGTTTGGCTGTTTCGCCATTCTACGTCCCGATCTGGTCATGGCGCTGTATACCGGCAGTCCTGAAATCCGTGCCATCGGCATCATGTACCTGCGGATTGTCGGTTTCGCCTATCCGCTTCAGGTTATCGCCTCTGCCATGGCAGCACTGCTGCGTTCCATTGAACGGGTGAAAATTCCCATGATCAGCGGCATTGCCAGCGTCATCACCAACTGCCTATGCAATTATGTGCTGATCTTCGGAAAGTTCGGTCTGCCCGCCATGGGTGTACAGGGCGCGGCACTGGGCACCGTTATTGCCAATCTGGTCAATGTCGGCCTTATGACTGTCCTGATTGTCCGTCAGAAAATTCCCTATGTACTTGAAATCCGGTCTCATTTCCGCTGGTCATTCGATCTGCTCCGGGATTATCTCCGGAAATGCTTTCCCATCCTGATGAATGAAGTCTTCATCGGCATCGGAAACATGATGATCAATATCGTCCTCGGACACCAGATTGACGAAGCGATTGCCGCCACTGCCGTTCTCAGGACGCTTGAGGGAATGGTCATTGGCTTCTTCGGCGGTTTTTCCAGTGCGGCCAGTGTTCTGGTCGGAAAGGAAGTTGGCGCCGGGAATCACGAGGAAGCATATGAACGCGGCTGGCGTCTCATTTATTTGTGCATGGGCATGATTGCCATCGTCGGCGGTACACTGCTGGCTCTGCATACACCGCTCCTGCATATGATGGGCCTTTACGGCACCTCCTTTCAGATCGCTACCGGCATGCTTATTATTTACTGCTGCGTTGCTCTGATCCGCATGGCAAACTGGTGTATGAATGATACCTACCGTTCTGCCGGCGATTCCGCATTTGGCTCGCTTCTGGAGATCCTTTTCATGTTCCTGATGGTGCAGCCTGTGATCCACATTGCCAATGATCTGTTCCACGCACCGTTCCTTCTTGTATTCCTGCTGTGCTACGTGGATGAACCAATCCGCTTTGTCATGATGCAGCACCATATGTACTCAAAGAAGTGGATCCAGCCCGTCTCTGCAGAAGGACTGGCAACCATTAACGCGTTCCGGCAGAAGTACAATATCGGTCCGACGCTGCAGCAAAAAGTATCCGAATGGAAAGATGCTCACCTGACACACAGGCACTGATGCGCCCATGGCTGCACCCTTACGGTGCAGCTTTTTGTTGTTCCAATGTATTCCTGGCAGGGTCTGTCTTTATCCCGGCAATGTGGTATAATGATGCCGATTCTATTAAGGAAGAGGCCGCCGTGTATGGATCGCAGGAATGTTGCCGTATACGTTTCCAATATTTACAACTATCTGGTCCGTGAAACCGCCGAAAGCATTATTGAAAGTGCAGGCAGGGAAAACATAAAGCTTCTGTTTTTCACCAGCTTTACTGATAATTTCAGCAGCAAACAGTATGCACGTTATGAAAAATATGACACCGGTGATTTTGCCGTCTTTCTGCTGCCGGACCTGTCACGTTTTGATGCGCTTCTGTCACTGGACACACATATGCCCGTTTCTTACATCAAAACCTTGGAATCCCTGAAAGAACAGTCCGCCTGTCCTGCCTTTTCCCTCGGAAATGTCGAGGAAAAGACCTACAGTATCATCTGTGATGAAACGGATTCCATCCGGGCGATAATGGATCATCTGATCGAAGATCATGCCTGCAGGCACATCATGCATGTAGCCGGACGGCCTGAAATGTCCTTCACCCAGCAGCGGATAGATGCCTTTCGTCAGTCCATGTCTGAACATGGCCTTCCCTGTACGGATGACCATATTGTCTACGGCTCCCTCCGTGAAGACTGTGGCAGCGATGTCGTCAGGGAAATCCTCACACGCTCACCGGCACTCTTCGGCAGATCCCTTCCAGATGCGATTGCCTGCGCCAATGATTTCATGGCCATCGGCGTCATCCGGGCACTTACGGCCTGCGGCTTTCAGGTTCCGGAAAATGTCATCGTCACCGGATATGATGATGTCCCACGGGCAGGCTCCAATATACCGTCCATTACAACATCTGCACAGCCATTTACCGAAATCGGCCGAACCGGAATCGAGGCATTGACGCATCTGTGGGCAGGAGAAAAACCGGATCCCGTCACCAGAATTCCAGGCATCCTGAAGCGGCGCCAGTCATGCGGATGCGAACCTGCCGGCATTTTCAAAAGAAGCCAGCTTTTGGACAGATACGTAGATACCGTCTCCCATCTTGAAAACCTGGTCCAGTCCAATACGAACCTGGTCCTCGGTGCCGCTGCTGCAGACACGCTTGACGATCTTTTTTCAGAAATTGAAAACAGCTGCCTGCGGGAAACCGGATTCAGGGATGCCGTACTGTGCCTGATTCAGGGATGGGACCACAAACAGGTTATCACAAGCCGTGAAGCCCTTGAACATGCCCGTTTTGACATGGTCTGCGGGCTGTATAACGGCCAGAGAATTACCCGCTGTACGCTGCCCGAAGGAGAACTGCTTCCCCGTGAAATGATGCAGGACAACAGGCCCTACTTCATTTTCCCGGTCCATTATCTCCAATATTTCATGGGATACTTCATCGTATCCCCGGATCTTGAGGCATATGGCCAGCTCCACATCAAGTCCTGGCTGGTAAGCGTCAGCAATGCGCTTGAAAGCTACTGCAACCGGCGGAAACTTATGGAAAGCGTTGACCGTCTTGAACATCTGTATCAGACAGATATGCTGACCGGACTGTACAACCGTTATGGGTTCTACCACTTTTTCGAAGTATACTATCTGGACTGCCGCATGCACCAGACTCCCCTGACCGTCTTTTTGTTTGACATGAATCATATGAAGACCATCAATGATGTATACGGTCATGCGGATGGCGACTACTCCCTGTGTACCATAGCCTCAGCCATGAAAGCATGTGCCCTGCCGGACGACATCTGTGTACGGACCGGCGGCGACGAGTTTGTCGTTCTTTCCAGACACACGGATGATGCACGGGCTGCGCTGTATATGCGGGACGTCAAGACCGTGATCAGGGATTCCTGCCGCCGCTACAACAAACCCTTTTTTGTTGAGGTCAGTGCCGGTTTTTATCAGTACAT
>JAFUHD010000222.1 GCA_017469025.1 Clostridia bacterium | reverse complement strand
TGTCAAACAATGACATCTGCTTTGATCCGGTGCCGAAAGCACGACTATGTCATTAAAGGAGATGGCCCAGCATTTCATGCTGGTTTGTCAAACAATGACATCTGCTTTGATCCGGTGCCGAAAGCACGACTATGTCATTAAAGGAGCATATCGTAATGAAAAAGCTGATTTATCTGCTGGCTGCACTGCTGATTATGGCTGCGTGTGTTCCAGCCATGGCACAGCAGGAAAGCAAAGCGCTTGTCTTCTATTTTGATTACAGTGAAAACATTGATACCACCGGACTGGACGTGGATGCGATCAGCCAGGCCAGCATGGCAGGCACACGCGCCCGTGATCAAAGCAATCTGCTGGTGATGGTGGATGTTCTCAGAGAACGGGTTGACGCCGACATTTATTCCCTGCAGGTAGAGGAGCTCTATAAGCCTGACTTCGGCGATCTGGCTGAGCCGGCCCGCATTCAGAAAGAAAGCAATGAAATGCTGGCATTTCAGGAAGCGCTGCCTGACTTTTCCCAGTATGATGTGATTTATCTGGGCACTCCGGTCTGGTGGTATGGTGCACCGCAATCCATCCTGACTGTTCTTCAGCAGGCAGATCTGTCCGGAAAGCGGATTGTCTTCTTCGGCATTCATCGTGGCAGTGGTTTTGCAGGAATTCCGGAGGAAATCCTGTCATATCAGCCGAACGCCGAAATCGTGGACCTTTTTACGGTGGAATGTCAGACGCCCAACGACGAAGCACGTTCCCAGTTTACTGCATTCCTGGATCAGATCGTGTGGTGAAACCGTTGAAGATACTGCTTTCCTTTCTCCTTGCAGGAATCCTGCTGATGCCGGTTGCGCTGGCAGAGACTGAAATCGCGTTCCAGATGGACCAGATGCTGACATCTGATACCGAAGGTACAATTCATTACAATCTGTACATCCCGGACAGTTATGACGGAACCGTTCCGTATGCCCTGTACATGGCACTGCCGGGCTGGGGCGGACTGTATTTTCAGGGAATCGGCAGCGATCTGCGCGAACCGTTCCCCTATGCAGGACCGGCATATAATCCAGAAATGATCGTTGTATCTCCCCAACTGAACGATTGGGGCATGACCAGCGCCCGGCAGGCGGTTGCTCTGACGGAATACCTGATCAGTACTTATACCATCGACCCAAACCGGGTATATATCAGCGGTTATTCCGGCGGTGGAGAAACCCTCTCCCTGGTGCTTGGCTTACGGCCTGATCTGTATGCTGGCGCACTGCATGTCAGTTCGCAGTGGGATGAAGACCTGACTGTACTCGCAAAGCAGGAAACACCGCTGTATATAGTCATCGGAGAAGATGACGATTATTATGGTTCCGATTCCGTAAAAGAGGCCTTTTCAGACCTCACTGCCTTGTACAGGCAGAAAGGGCTGACTGAGGAAGAAATCAGCCGTCTGGCAATACTGGATGTCAGGGATGCCGCCTGGTTTGCAGAGCGGAACGCACGCAGCCAGCACGGTGGCGGCGGATTATTTGCCCGGGAGCCTGAAATCATGAACTGGCTGTTCAGTCAGTATAAAGATGGTCCGGTGCAAAGCACCGGCCTGTCAGAGTAACAGGCAGCACAGTCCTTTCTGTGCCGAACGCAACATACTGCCTTAAAAAGGACTTACCCATGAAGAAATACTTATTCTGTTGTATTGTTATACTCATGTGCTGCTTTCTTTCAGGAACTGCAGCACTCGCGGAAGGAGACACCAGTACTTTGAACATTCCACAGACCGGATATACTGCCCCAGTTCCCGCTGTTTACGCCACACCGGCAACGCAGCAGGGCAGCATTGTCTGGGTCACGTATGATTCCATAGACTATCTGAACAAAAATACGCCTGTGCAGAAAACCGCTGCCGTTTACCTGCCCTATGGTTACGATGAGAACAATACGGAAATCCGTTATGACATTCTTTACCTCATGCACGGCTGGGGCGGGTCTGCCGGAGAATACTTCCAGCGGGGCAGCAGCGTAACATCCATCAAAAACATGCTGGATCACATGATAGAAAACGGCAAGATCAAACCGGTTATTGCCGTATCTGCCAGTTTTTACAATGAATACAGCGACCGGGATTTCGGTGCATCAGAAGACGCGCTGCGTCAGTTCCACCGGGATTATGAAGATTACCTGATGCCTGCCGTGGAAGGCCGCTTCCATACCTTCGCAGCATCAACTGCTCCGGAAGATCTCGCAGCATCCAGGGATCACCGCGCCTTCGGCGGATTTTCTCTTGGCAGCGTAACCACCTGGATGCAGTTCTGCTACGACACCGATTATATCCGCTATTTCCTGCCCATGAGTGGTTCCTGCTGGTACTATGGCACATATGGTGATTTCCAGACAGAGAAGAACGTGGATTTCATCCGGCAGCTTGTTGAGGATAACAACCTGAATGAGCGCGGCTACTTTATCTATCACGCGGTCGGTACGCAGGATTCCGTCCGCAACCAGACCATCTGGCAGGCAGAGGAAATGCTCAGCCGTGACGGCTTCTTCTCTCCGGAGCACTATGTATTCTATCAGAAAGAGGGCGGCCGGCATGATTTTGAAGCCGTGCAGGAATTCATGTTCCATGCACTGCCCCTTTTCTTTCCTCAGGGCTGATCAGCAAAGCTGAATTGCGTTTGGCCCAGCACTTCGTGCTGGTTCGTCAAATAATCACATTTGCAATTGACACGGTGCCGAAAGCACGACAATGTTTTTTTAGGAGGATTCAATGATGAAGACCAGACTGACAGCGTTTCTTGCTATCCTGATGCTGTTCCCCCTGCTCCTGTCCCTGGCAAGTGCTGAAAGTGTTGTGGCCGCCGGAGAAGGTCCGGCCAGCGTCTCCAGTATTTCCTCAGTGGAAAACGTACCGTTGATCACGCTGAACAATGGCGTACAGGTACCGCAGCTGGGACTCGGCACGCAGATTCAGTCTCTGGAGCGGGACAGCAGTGAAGCAGGACGCGCGCTTCTGAACAATACCTCTCATGATGCTGTTGTAGCCGCTCTGCAGGCCGGTTACCGCCATCTGGATACAGCACATGGGTATTTCAATGAGCCGGGTGTTGGCCAGGCAATTATAGACAGCGGCGTGCCCCGGGAGGAAATCTGGGTTACCAGCAAACTGTGGCCCAGCGAATTCGGCGAAGGCACCACTCTGGCAGCTATAGACGCCATGCTGGAACGGCTCCAGCTGGACTATCTCGACTGCATCTATCTGCATCATCCGGCCGGGGATTACGTCGGTGCATGGAAGGATCTTGAGAAAGCCTATCGTCAGGGCAAGGTGCGCGCCCTTGGCATCAGCAATTTTGACAATTGGCCGGAAGCCTTCTCCACCATCGTGGATGAGATGGAGATCAGGCCCCAGATCCTGCAGATCGAGTGCCATCCTTTCGCACAGCGTCTGGAGACCCGGGAACTGGCAGCAAAATACGGCATTCAGGTAGAGTGCTGGTATCCTCTGGGACATGCAGATGACCGGCTGCTGAACAACGAAGTCCTCTCCGCCATCGCTCAGGCTCATGGCAAGAGCGTTGTCCAGATCATCCTTCGCTGGCACATGCAGGAGGGTCTGGTCGCTGTCCCCGGTTCCACAAATCCATCACACATTCAGGAAAACATTGCTATCTTTGATTTTGAGCTTTCCGATGATGAAATGACTCAGATTCGGTCTATGAACCGCGGCGAAGAAGGCCGGTATTTCAACCTTGATTATCAGCGTATGGGTGGATTCTTCACCACGCTTAACGAATAATGCTCCATAGAACAGGCTGATTTCCGATTCTTATGGAGGTGCCTATGAAGAAACCGATTTTGCTTTTCGCCGGTTTCCTGATGATTTTTCTATTATTCTCTGCGGAGGCAGAACAAGTGATCTGGAATGAACACACTGGAATTGATGAAGTAACTTCTTATTCTGCCTTTGGCGACTGGGGACAGATGATCTTCCCGGTGGATGAAGGTTACTACAGTGGAAACACACTTGGAAATCTCCGGCTGACCTGGTACAGCAATATCCAGCCTGCCAAAACAGTCGAGATTGCCAACTATCTGAGGGAAAAAGCAGATGCCGGGGTTCAGGTTTTCTACCGCATCTATACAGATGCAGAGGTTGCCGCCGACTCCTGGAAGGCCGAGACCGGATTGTTCTTCTTCAGGGGCAATCCCGGTGCGAAATTCGCCATCTGCAACGCAGGCGGTGGATTCGCCTATGTCGGTGCAATGCATGACAGTTTTCCCCATGCTCTGGAACTGAGCAGGATGGGTTACAACGCTTTTGCACTGATCTACCGTCCAGGCTCACGGACAGCGTGTGAAGATCTTGCCCGGGCAATTGCTTTCATCCATGAACACGCAGATGAACTCGAAGTGGACGTAACCGGTTATTCCCTGTGGGGCGGCAGTGCAGGAGCTCGGATGGCAGCCTGGCTCGGCAGTTATGGTACGGCTTCCTTTGGCGAGAAGAGTTATCCGCGCCCAGGTGCAGTCATCATGCAGTATACTGGGCTCAGCGAAGTGTACGGCAACGAGCCGCCCACATACAACTGTGTGGGCACGAACGACGGCATCGCGAGTTATCGCACGATGGAAAGGCGGATCGCAGCAATTCAGGCGAATGGTACAGATGCCATGATCGAGGTCTTCCCCGGCCTTTCCCACGGATTCGGTCTTGGAACCGGCACAGTCGCTGACGGATGGATCAACAATGCAGTCGCCTTTTGGAAGAGAAACACGGATTAAACCGGGATTGTCCGGTACTCTGCTCCGGTTTGTAAAAAATAAGGCGCCCAGCGCAAAACTATGTTTATAAGAGAGGAATCACATCATGAAAGAACAGGTATTGAAACAGTCAAAACGCTTCTGGGACGGTCTTGAAAAGGCTGATACGGCGATCATGCGCTCCGTATGCGATGAAAAGTGCTTTTTTGTCCACATCGGCGGCAACGCGGATCTTGATAAGGAAATGGACTTCTTTGAAAAGAAAGTATTCATGCCTACAGAGATTGCGCTGCACAGTCAGGAAGCACGCCTTTTCGGTGATGCGGCAGTTGTCATCAGTGACGTGGATTACGGCCTGCTGCTGGGCGGACAGCCCACGATCCATCACTTCACAACCACAGAAGTGTTTCAGAAGCAGAGCGATGAATGGAAGATGATTCAGTTCACCTTCACGGCACTGGTACACTGATATGAGCAGACTGGAAATAATCTGTCACATCCTGCAAAGCCTGGACGGCAACATTGATGGGGATTTCTTCGCCATGAGTGAACTGCGCCCTGCCTTTCAGGCATTTGCCCGCATCCGTGATGAATACGCCTGCGACGCGGTGATCAGCGGTGCGACCACGGCTGCAGAAATCTACGCTGGCGACACCTTCGGCGGTCTGCCGGAGATGACGGAAACATATGACCGCAGTGACTGGCAGGCTGCAAAAGCAGACAAATATGCTGTCATTATTGACGGTCAGGGTACAGTGTACTGGCAAAGCGGCACGGTGGAACGGCGCGGCAGCAAAATGCATGTTGTCACTGTTTTGCAGGAAAACATCAGCGATTCCTATATTGCCCATCTGCATCAGGCAGGCGTGTCCTATGTATTTGCAGGCACGGACAGTCTGGATCTGCCGCTGGCTGTCCGGAAGCTGAAAGAACAATTCGGCATCAAAAAGATGCTGCTCTCCGGCGGCGGCATCGTAGACTGGGCTTTCCTGCAGGCCGGCCTGATCGATGAAATCAGTCTGGTGATTCCGCCTGTAATAGATGGCGGTACAGGACTTGCATCCGCTTTTGACGATTCTCCCTTTTCTGTCGGCCACAATGCTGCACCTCTTGCCCTGAAAGATGTTCAGCGTCTTAATGAAAACTGCCTGTGGCTTCGATACATTCCAGTCAGAAAGAGCATGACAAAATGAGAATTTTAGGAAAAGACCTGAAGGTTTCCGCAGTAGGCCTTGGCTGTATGGGCTTTTCACATGCCTACGGCATTGCAACGGACCGCTCCACAGCTGTCAAAACCATTCGTGAAGCCGCAGATATGGGCTATACCTTCTTTGATACAGCTGAATGCTACCTCGGTGAAAACGCAGACGGCAGCATCAGCTATAACGAGGAACTGGTCGGCGAAGCACTGGCACCCGTCCGGAATCAGGTGGTCATCGCCACCAAATGCGGCGTCCGGCACGAAAACCGTCAGCTGGTAATGGACTCAAGCCCGGATACAATTCTGAGATCCATTGACGGAAGTCTGAAGCGGTTGGGTGTTGACCACGTTGATTTGTATTATCAGCATCGCATCGACCCAAAGGTAAGTCCGGAAGACGTGGCGCATACAATGTCTCAGCTTATTCAGGCAGGCAAAATCCTGCACTGGGGGATTTCGGAAACAGATGAAACATATCTTCGCCGGGCAAATGCTGTTTGTCCTGTCA
>JAFUHD010000221.1 GCA_017469025.1 Clostridia bacterium | reverse complement strand
TATTTTATGGCAATTATAATTATTTATCGAGCATTAATATTATCGTGAAGCCCTGATATTATTGGGTTTCTTGGGTCTTATCTCGGAAATAGTATTATGCAGTTTATTGACCGCATTTACCGTTCTATTAGAAATTCACGTGTTATTTGATAGTCTGCCGTCCGAAAATAACAGCTTTTATTTCTGCTTTCCGGCTTACAGCACTGCTTTGACCACATAAGATAGAACCATTACTGACTCAGAATGAATGACACCCTCAGATATTCTGATGTTTTGCCAGCCGTTTCAGTAAGATACGTACCCGGCCGGAACAAATCCCCGTGCAGGGCTTCCGTTCCACACCTCAATATACAGCCAGTCAATATGGTCATAATATTTGGCCAGTACAGTCACCTGTGTTCCAGCTGCCAATTCTGCAACCGTATATGATGTCCTTTTGGGATCATCCGTCAGCACGCAGCTCTGCGTCATTCTTCCGGGAACCTGGGCAAGCGTCAGTGAACGTCCTCCTAGATTATACATCAGCTTCGACTTGTCAATCCATCCGGCGCGGAAACCACCGCCGCTCTTCTGATACATGACGAACGTCCAGTTTCCTATATTGCCGGCAGAAAGAATTGTATCATCCGTGGATACCTTTGCCCATCCTGTCGGCCGTTCATATTCATATCCAGGGCCGTTATAAACCGGCAGCATCTGTCCGGATTCAAAATTCTTTTCCCTGAATTCAATCTGCGGAAGTATGGCAGCGCCATCTGCTGCTGCAGACAAAGACAGTAGAGCAAGCATAACCAGCGCGATCAGAATTGCCATTCTTCTCATCAGCCAGTCCTCCTTTAAGACATGGTCGTGCTTTCGGCACCGTATCAATCGCAATTGTCAGTATTTGATAAACCAGCAAGAAGTGCTGGGCCATCACCTACAATTCACGAAAACAGGCGCCCTTTTTTGCCTTTTTTACCAAAATCACTTCTTTTTTTAACTTAGCCAGTATACCGCATGGCACTCCCTGATTTCAAGGTTTTTTATGTGTTTATAAAACACCAAAGTTTCCAAAAAAGGCATATTCCAACAATTATAAGGAAGCCTTTGGCGCTCTGAAAGCAATAATTTTTATTCTGTTTTTTCTGATACGTCTTCTGGATAAACCGAAAAAGGTATGCTAAAATGCATCCGTTATAGCAGAAAACCACCATGACGAATGCTATTTTGCCGCGTCATCCTTGTTCCTGGCTGGCAGTGTTTACTCAAACTCTGCAATTCAGCCGCCTGAATACCTGCGGCATGCAGCCCGCACTGTGAAAAAAGGCGTCTCACCGTTTAAAATGCACATTCACACAGGCCGACGCGCGGCAGTTCTGTCTTTCCGTTTTCATGCATGAAAGCGCAGTTTTCAAGGTTTCTGACTGATTAAACCGGATACATCCGGTTTTCAACATTACTCTATATCAGAAAGGGCGATTCCTACGGCTAAATCCTCACCCGATAAAAAATACCTGTTCTCTCAGGCTCCTGTCCGTCAGGCACTCCTGACCATGGCAGTTCCCACCATTATCAGCCAGCTGGTCAATCTGATTTACAACATGGTCGATGCCTTCTTTATCGGCCGGACCGGCAATGCCTATATGCTGGCTGCAACCAGCCTCACCCTGACCCTTGTCATGATGAATGTGGCACTCTCCAACCTCTTCGGCACCGGAGGCGGCAGTCTCGTTGCCCGGCTCATGGGTGCAGGAAATGAACGGGAAGCCCGGAATGTCAGTTCATTTTCGTTTTACGGTGCAATTGCTCTGGCAGCTCTGTATGCCTCACTTGTTGGCATATTCATGAATCCGCTGCTGCGGTTTCTCGGTGCATCGAATGAAACCATCTCCTATGCCAGAAGCTATACCCTCATCGTTACCGTCATTGGCGGCATTCCATCCATTCTTTCGCTGGTACTGGCTCACCTTTTGCGCAATACCGGTTATTCATCGCAGGCCAGTATCGGCCTGAGCGGCGGCGGAATTCTGAATGTGTTCCTGGATCCGCTGTTTATGTTCGTTCTGCTTCCCAAGGGACAGGAAGTCACCGGTGCTGCCATTGCCACGACACTGTCAAATACCATTGCCTGCCTGTATCTGTTCTATGCCTACCGGAAGGCCAGCAAAACAGCACCTCTCAGCATTCGTCCCGGTGAGGCACGCGCAGTCCGGCATGAAAGCATTCAGAATCTGTTTGCTGTCGGTGTCCCGTCCGCTCTTCTGACCGGATTGTTTGACCTGGCCAATATTTGTGTCAACATCCTGGCTGCCGCACACAACGATCTGATACTGGCTGCCATGGGGATTGTCATGAAAGTCGAACGCATTCCGAACGCCATCAACGTCGGTCTCTGCCAGGGCATGCTGCCCATTGTTGCTTTCAATTACTCTTCCGGAAACCGCACCCGCATGCGCGAAACCATCAACACCGCCCGGATTTTCGGTCTGATTGTTTCCGCCTTTTCCATCATTCTGCTCGAGCTTTTTGCCACGCCTGCATCCCGCCTCTTCCTGAGCACAGGTTCCGGGAATGTTGAAATGGCGCTGACCACCATCGGCTACGCAGCGCTGTTTCTCAGAATCCGCTGCCTTGCCTCTCCGGTTCAGTTAATCAACTATCATACTTCTTTCTGCATGCAGGCAATGGGCGACGGAAAGAGTACACTGCTCCACGCGTTTGTGCGCGAACTGGTCTTTTATATTCCCTTTATGTTCCTGCTGGACCGCCTGTTTGGTGAAATCGGTCTGGCCAGCGCTCTTCCAATCGGAGAAGCCTGCGGCGCAGCATTTGCCCTTTATCTTCTGCACAGGAGCATTCAGCGCGCAGAATCCTGAATCAAACCTGCAGTGCATTGATTCACACATCCTTCCTGGCCGGCATCTGCCGGCTTTTTTGATTCATCAGCATTTCTGCCTAAAATGTGTTATAATGCATGCTGGATTTGATTCAGGAGATAATCTGAAACATAACCGCCAGGCTGCCGAAGAAGCCTATGTTCAGAAAACAGCCTGCTATTCACGTCAGTATCTCAAAAAAGGAACACAGATCCAAACAACACCAGAGATTTTAAGTACTACCCTGAAGGAGATGGCCCAGCACCTTGTGCTGGTTTACCAAATAATGACAAATGCGATTGATACGGTGCCGAAAGCACGACTATGTCATTAAAGGAGGCGTTCAGGCATGAAATGGGGCATTATGGCAACCGGAACAATTGCTGCAAAGTTTGCAGGAACCATCCCGGAGATGAAATGCGGCGAAGAGCAGATCGTCGCCGTTGCTTCCCGGAATCGGGAAAAAGCCGCACAGTTTGCTTCTGAACATGGCATTCCAAAGGCATACGGTTCCTATGAGGAGATGGTAAAAGACCCTGAGGTTGAAGCGGTATACATTGCTACACCAAATAACCTTCATTATGAAAATACACTTCTCTGCCTGAACCACGGCAAACATATACTGTGTGAGAAGCCTTTCACAACACGTGCAGACGATGCAAAGACACTTTACCGCCTTGGAGATGAAAAAGGCCTGTTTGTCATGGAAGCATTCTGGATCCGTTTTCTCCCGCTCTACAGACAGCTGCTTTCCATTATCGAATCCGGCCAATATGGTGCGCTGCGACATGTCCGCTGCGATTATGGTTTTATCGCAAACGGAGCCAGACGTGAACGGAAATTCAGATCAGAACTTGGCGGCGGTGCACTGCTGGATATCGGCATCTACAATCTCGGGTTCCTGCATATGGTTATGGGAACCAGTCCGGAATCCTTCGTTTCCGAAGCCCAGCTCAATGAGTTTGGAACAGATGAATTCAGCATCGTGCAGCTTGCTTATCCAGGAGGCAGAACCGCACACGCCCTTCAGGCAATCGGCATGCAGATTGAACGCCAGGCTGCTCTTTATTTTGACAAAGCCTCTATCTATCTTCCGGATTTCCAGCATGCAGTCTCAATGACCGTCAAACCTGTCGACGGTGCGCCGGAGGAAATCAGTATTCCGGTCGATGTAAACGGCTTTGAATATGAAATTGCCGAGGTAACCCGCTGCGTCAAAGCAGGAAAGACGCACAGTGACATCTTCCGTCCCGAGGACAGTATTGCCACACTGGCGCTCATGGACGATATCCGTGATTCATGGAACATGAAATTTGCCTTTGAATAAACAGAAAACAGCCCGGCTTGCCGGGCTGTCAGTTTATGTGATAAATGCAATGCGAAACAGTAGATCAGAAGCTTGAAATGCCGTGGGAATTAATCAGTGCATCAAGTTTTACGCCAGCCTTGCAAAGCGGGCAGTCATGGCTGCTGACATTCATGTAATCATCCAGAATATTCGTAGGATTATAGATCGAAACTACCGGCATTCCTTCGCAGGTATCCGTGTTGCTGAAGATTGCACAGATACCGGTTGGAAACCCGCGATAATAGCGGATAGCCTCAACTGCCGCCTGGGCGGTATAACCGGTCGTAACCGAAGCAGCCAATATGAGCACATGCTTGCCGACGATCATGGGTGCCGTGTTGTCACGGAAAATAAGCTGGCTGCCAGAGGTATGCTCAGGTGTTGCCACATAAATGGTGCGGTGGGAATTCATGTTGGAGAATTTCGCCTTTGTGAGCTCATCTGCCATACATGCACCAATTACCTCGGTGCCATCCAGACAGAGGATGGTATCAACAATCGTTGAATGACTGAAGGCGCTGGAAAGCTCTTTTGCAGCTTCGCGTGCTTCGGACAGTCGATGTTTCGTCATCGTACAGTCAATGTAGTAATTGATGTGGCTGTGGCTTGTTGCAAAATGTCCTCTTGCAACCCGAAGCGGCAGATTCGATTTCGTACCTGTGTACCGGACCAGTTGGATAGCCATGAGATCACCCCTGTCTTTCAAAAGAATTATTGTTGGTTTAATTATAACAGAATAATTCTTAGCAGGAAAGTACAAATGCACGAATTTTCTGGATAAATTTAGGTGAAAAGAGTTGTTTTTATGTTTCTTTTCTGCACACACTGAACAGAAGCCTGTCCAGCGATTCCGTATCATTCGGCCTTAAAGTAGGATTTTTTATCCCCCATTGTGATTTGATGGACAAAAGATGGATTGTCTGTAATAATATGTTTCAAAACAGGGAGAAAAAGCATTGTTTCCGCAGACATCTCCACTGACAAGTGCAGGAACCCGGCATTTCCAGCAGGGAAATGCCCTGAAAGACAGCATTCCATGCAGCTTTATCCGGAGCATCTGCGCTTGGGCTTGCCGACATCTTCTATTTTGAAAACTGATATTGATACAGTACCGAAAGCAATGCTATATCATTAAGGAGATGGCCCAGCATCTAGTGCTGGTTTGTCAAATCATGACAACTGTAATTGATACGGTGCCGAAAGCACGACTATGTCATTAAAGGCGATGGCCCAGCACCTAGTGCTGGTTTATCAAATCATGACAACTGCAATTGATACGGTGCCGAAAGCACGACTATGTCATTAAAGGAGATGGCCCAGCACC
>JAFUHD010000220.1 GCA_017469025.1 Clostridia bacterium | reverse complement strand
TTCACTCATTTACGAATTGACTGTCTTTTCATGAACAGCCTCGCCGGGTAGCTTGGCTGTTCCGCGTTCTTCATTTCTGTATCGTTTTCAAGGATCATGCCGGCGGGCGGGGCTTTCGTATGCCTCTCTCGCTGACAGCTTGCGCATTATACCTCAGCCCTTATGACCTGTCAACACCTTTTTTTAAGAAATTTTTGACCCTTATAACACTGTTTCCGAACATTCCCGTCCACCATCTCCGGGCATTGTTCGGAGTTCAGTACGCTTTCGTGAATCATTTATGTTTCACAAAGCTTTATTCTGGTTTTAAATCCGAACGAAAAGTTTTTTGAAAAACATTTTAAAATCTGTTTTCCCTGATTTTGACGGATCAAAAACAGAAAACAGCATGATTTCTCATGCTGTCAGTTGATTATCAGGAATCCTTTTTTGCAGTCTCACCAGCCTGCGCTTCATCTATGATCCTGTGGTGAACTTCCTTTATCTCATAAAGCCGCTTATCAGCCAGATCAATGACTGCTTTAATCGATTTGGCTTCATCAAGCCGTGCATACCCGATACTCAGTCCGAGCTTATAAGGTGCTCCAGACTCATCATTGAGCTCTTTCAGAGTTCTGTCTATCTGTGTGATAAGTTTCTTTATCTCATCTTCCCCTGCAGCTTCAGCAAGAATCATAAATTCATCGCCGCCATAGCGGGAAATAACCGATTTTTTCCTTTGTTTATTGCATGCTGTTCTGAGTGCTTCAGCTACCCTGACCAGTGCCATATCTCCCTCAGTATGACCATAGACATCGTTTACCATCTTAAACCGGTCTACGTCCATCATCATGAAATACATAGGAACAGCTTCATTTCGCGTACTAAACCACAGGCTCATCATACGCATGAACTGACGGCGGTTAAACAGCTGTGTCAGCGGATCTACTGATACCACCGCATCCATCGAATTCACATACATGATTAATGTAGCAAGCGCAAGCGAAATATAGATCAGGGGATACTCCGGAAAATGATATTCAAGAAATCCGGAAACCAGCGGTACAATTGGAAAAGCCAGATAAAACAGGTAGATACGTCCCTCCGGAGAATGACGCATGTTATATGCATTCTTCAGGGCTCTGCTGCACGTAAAGTATATATATATGAGCGGTGGCAGATATTGTGCCACATAAAACCAGGGACCGTATGTAAAAGCACCGCTTTCATCTATAAAGAATAATGAATGATCAAAGATATTTGCAATTCCGATATACAGTTCAATCCAGAGAAGTGATGATGTAAAAATCAGCGTCTTCCGGTTCTTCTGGACTGTAGTCCCCTGCAACTGTTCAAAATACAGAAACCAGAAATATACAACAGCAGACGTCAGCATAAGGTTCAGCGTTTTTAGCAGGAGCATTACCGGACCATTAAATGGCAGAATCCCGCGTTTTACAGCCTCAAACAAACTGCCTGTCAGCGCGAAACCTATCTGAGTGGAAAGCGCAACCACGAAATTCTTTTGGGACGCCATCCTGGAGAAACCGGCTGATTTAATCAGTACGACAATCATGACAATCAGTGCCGCGACATTGACTTCCAGATAAAGAACATCTGCAACCATTTCAGGTCCATCACCTCCCTGTACTGATTTCAAAACTGCTTTACTCTTCTTCGGAATTATACAATATCGTCTGCAAAATTACCATACCCTTTATAAGATTTACACTCATATTAAAACAAATTTATGGTAGATCATATGAAAAATCATCTTTGTTTCTGGCATTTCCCTGTCAACATGAGCTTTTCAAAACTGTTCATTTTCTAATTTTTTATACTGTAAAGCACCTTTTTCATCATTCTTTAACAATACAATCTCCGGAAAATGAATCTGTGAATGCTTTTTAAGGGCTCAATACGTTCCTTCCAGCCGGATCAGTCTCAAAGTTCCCCTTCGTCTTCCTCTGTCAGCCAGAATAAAAACTCACTGGCGGAAGATAACAGTAACTGCACTACACGATAATTTTCATGAAGCAGTTTATGCTGTACTTTCAGCGCCTTAAACACCTTTCTGTCACTTATCTCATGCTTAAATTTGCATTCGCCGATCACTGCTTCACGGTGCATCTTATCCAACCCGATCACATCAATATCCTTTTGCTCGCGTTCCTCAGGATTGGTTCTCCCACCAGGTTCCGGTTCTGGTGACCATACATGAGAAAGCGCCAGTAATGTCTGTTTCAAACGTATTCTGTCTGCACATTTTCTCAAATACGCTGTCCATGAAACCAGTCAACTACGGCTCCACATTTTGCTGATAATACAGTTCCCCCTTTCCTGTTTCGGTCGTACCTATTGCCTCCGGATTAAACCGGTGCCAGAAACAAAGCATCTCATTCTTCAAGATATAACGTGTTTTTCAGGTGTGTTCCTACGTGATCGCTTGTTGACACTTCACAACACCTGTTTCAAACAGTTTTTTTAGAAAGTATAATATGATTTGTGTTAACATATCGGATATACCCGCGTTTTCCTGTATTTGGCTGGACCCGGCAGCTATGCTTTCAATGACGTGGCTGTATGCACCCCTCACAAAACTCCTGTGTGAGCAGGTTTTCTGTTTCCTCATAGAGGTACCCGGATTTGGAGAAAAAAGAAAGATGATAGTATCGTCCAGGCTAAGACTATCATCAAACATGGAGATGTATACGTAAATAGGTAGGGCTATTGATGTTATCGCTGCCCTTTCCCCTGACCCACACCATACGTGACACTTTCATGTCATACGGCGCTCCATCTAACCTTCAGACATTGTTATCTTTCACGGGTGCTTACGGATTCATTATTCTCTCACACTCCGGCAGAGTGTATTATAAGATAGTAAAATTCCGGAATTTACGAAGCATATTTTTGGCCTTTATGGTTTTCTGTTCAATCTTCTGACCTGCAAGCAATGATCTTGCCACGCTGAGATCAGGTTCATTGACAATCCTTTCAGCCAGCACACAGACCAGAGTAAGGTTGCGATACTGGCCAACATCTTTGCCCAGACAGGGATTTTTGTGGAGCACGACCACTCCACCCACATCCAACGGAGTTCCAAAAATGGAACAGTTACCTTTTTGCACTGAGAATGCAGAAATACGATTATCCGCTTCCTCAATCGGCATGTCGGGAGGGGTGTGACGGGCCAACCAGGAAAGGATGACCTCCGGGGCCCCGACTTTAATATTCTGCATTGCTCTGCCTGCTCCTGCGCGGTCTTCAGCGCATCCAGCTTTTCCTTAGTCGCGGTGATGGACTCCTTCAGCTTCGCCTGTTTCTGGGAGAGAAGTTCCGTATTGGTCGGATCGAGCTTCAAGATCCGCTCCACGTCCTTCAGCTGGAACTGCGTGTTTTTGATTGTCTTGTCGACAGATTCGAGGGCCATGTTCAAGGGTCCGACGTTGCCGCCTATCTCCACGGTGATACCGGCGATTCTGACCCTGTCACTTCCTCTTTTCAATTATATTGTTCGATTTTACAATTACTCCTTTCTATAATCGTGCGATTTCTGTTGACTTCTCACCTGGAATCGATCAAAATAAAGTCCAAGGAGATGGCCCAGCATTTCATGCTGGTTTGTCAAATCATGACAACTGCAATTGATACGGTGCCGAAAGCACGACTATGTCATCAAAGGAGGTGAATGTCATGTTAGAAATCACTGCCACCGAATTTAAGGTAAACCTCGGTCATTATCTTGACCTTGTTCCCACAGAAGACATCTGGGTTAAGCGGAACGGAAAGTTTGTCGCAAGACTCGTCAATCCCAACGTTTCTGCCGTAGATTCCATCTCCGGGATACTGAAAGGGAAGGCACCCGATGATATTGACAGCCATTCCTTAAGAGACGAAAGGAGGGAACGCTATGCGGTTAATGATTGACACAACCATCATTCTTGATGTCCTCTTGGAACGGGAACCGTTCTATGAGAATTCCAAAAGCGTCCTTGCCCTGTGTGAATCCGGAAAGGTACACGGTTTCATTTCTGCCTCTACAGCTACGGACATCTTCTATCTGGTGAGAAAATCACTGAAAAGCACCGAAGAAGCCTACAAGGCGCTCGGAAGCATCCTCAACATCGTCAAAATACTGACTGTGACAAATGATGACGTGAATTCCGCATTCGTTCAGCGGGCATCCGACATTGAGGATTGCCTTCTGGCCACATGCGCAAAATCAAACAAATGCGACGGCATCGTCACAAGAAATAAGAAGGATTTCCTGACCTTCGGGATCACCATTCTCAGTCCGGAAGACGTCATAGATTCCTTCAGCTAAACAGATCCCCACCCGCTTTATCAGGGTGGGGTTTTCATTTTCGTCCTTATCCGAAGCGGCAGATCCTGAAATCGTTCGGCACGAATACGATGTAAAGGTAATCCCCTCTGTCCTCGATGTTCCTTATGATTCCGTGGAAGTGCTCGCATTCCCCTGTTTTGCTGTTGCTATGTATGAACTCCGCTGCGCCCGTTCCGAGGTAAGTGATCTCGTTTCCGATTCTGTATTCCTTTAACATTTCGTGCCTCCGTTTCTACCGCTGTGGGCTCTGTGGTTTTCAAATGCTTGTTTTCTGCGGCTTTCCTAAGCTGAAACCTGCTCCCCTGTTCATAACTATCTCATTCGTCTCAATTTCTCAATCTCAGCTGAATCAGCTCAACCGATCAAGAGATCAAACCGATCATCCATCCAATCACCAGCCCTGCAGTAGCTCCGATTATGTTTAATCCCATCTCAGCCACGCTACTGTGGCGATCTTTGAAGACCGTAACGCTTTACTGCATTCGTCCGCCACAGCGATGATCACCAATACCAGACCTTTTACCCACAACTCCGTCTGCCAGGCGAGTGTGGCCAAGACCGCCAGCACCAGATAGAGAATTACATGCATGCCCCGTCACAGCACACCTTCTTTCACTCCGGTCATAGAACTCAGCCACTTACTCTCCTCACCGCTCGGTCCACCTGGAATGTGGGACAAGACCAGCATAAAGGTTAGCCAT
Organism: Clostridia bacterium; assembly: GCA_017469025.1. Lineage (GTDB taxonomy): Bacteria > Bacillota > Clostridia > Christensenellales > Aristaeellaceae > Ventricola. The sequence continues at coordinate 5,175 of JAFUHD010000220.1, read as the reverse complement.
AGGGCTGTCAATATCTTCAAAGCTGACGCCACCTCCAATCATCTGTTCAGCTTACAGTTTATCACGCGATCCTGAGTTCTCTGGTCTCCCTCTCGAAGATGTACACACTGTCACTCAGCCGCTCATCAAGGGATACATTGGTGCGGTTGACTTCCGAGACCATAGCTCTGATCGTCTCCAGTTCAGAATCTAATTCACTAATGCTCCTGATCGGCAGCGCCAGTATCTCGTTTGTGGACGATGGGATGATGATAAGGTCGGGGGACTCGCTACCATCCACACTCTCAAACCCATCCGATATGCTTTTAAGCAAATCGGTGTCCACAATCCCGTAGGCTCCCTTGTTCATGCTCTCATTCGTGATCACGAGCATCGGGATCCGCATGGTCTCAATCTCATGCTCAGACAACTCCGCCTCACCAGGAAACGGAACGGCTTTAGGTCTGAATCCTGTTTGTACTAGATTACTCTCTATCAGATTCCATATCGGCATAACTTGATATTTCCGAAGCCTCACGTTCCTCATGGCTGCCTCGTACAGTTCTGGCTCATCCAGTTCCATCAAGTCCATCATCCAGTTTCTCACATAGCCACGAAAATAAATAAAAATTTCAAGCCTGGATCTGCACAGGTTGAGTGCTTTTATCGTTTTACTACGGTAGTTTCGACATTATGACAAAATCTGCCTCCAAATGCCTTAAAATCAAGGCTTTGAGGCAGATTTTCTGTGCATACAACTATTCAATTTTAGCAGCTTTAACAGATGTCTCTTTTGCCGGTTCAGTTCTAAGGGTATCTAACAAATTTAAGACTTTTGTGTGTACTTTTTCAAAACTTCGAAATGTGGCTTATTTCGTACGTTTGTTTGATACATCCGTCTGAAAAATAATGGTTATTCTATTAGCATCGCATCCCCGAACGAAAAGAAGCGATAGCGTTCCTGCACCGCCAATGCATAGGCAGAGAGCGCCTGTTCCCTGCCCATAAAGGCAGAAATCAGCATCAGCAATGTACTCTCCGGCAGATGAAAATTAGTAATGAGCGCATCCACAGCCCTGATTCTCGTTCCTGGCTTGATAAAGATCTGGGTATAGCCGCTTCCGGCATGTACCCTGCCATTTTCATCTGCAACGGTTTCCAGCGTGCGGACGCTTGTCGTGCCGACACAAACAACCCGTCCGCCATGCTCGCGTGCAGCATTGATCCTTGCAGCCTGTTCCTCCGTCACCTCATAGTACTCGCTGTGCATATGATGATCATCTACATTTTCAGCTTTTACGGGGCGGAATGTTCCCAGTCCGACATGCAGAAGAACAGGCACAATATCAATGCCCTTTGCCCGGACACGTTCCATCAGTTCAGGTGTAAAATGCAGTCCCGCAGTTGGTGCCGCAGCGCTCCCGTCTGTTTTGGCATAGACAGTCTGGTAGCGGTTTCTGTCCTGAAGGCGTTCATGAATATACGGTGGCAGCGGCATCTGCCCCAGGGCATCCAGTACCTCTTCAAATACGCCATCCCACTCAAAACGTACAGTGCGGCCACCATCATCATCCACTGTTAAAACAGTTGCTTTAAGGCGTCCCTCGCCGAAAACAAATACAGTTCCGGGCTTTGCGCGCTTGCCAGGTTTCAGGATCACTTCCCAGTCTGTAAGGTTCAGCCGCTTCAACAGCAGAAATTCAATCGCGCCGCCGGTTTCTGCCTTGACACCGTACAAACGCGCCGGAATCACACGCGTTTCATTGACAACAAGAACATCTCCCGGATTCAGATACTCTATCACATCGCGAAAAATACGATGCTCTATCCTATTTGTATCCCGGTGCACGACCATGAGCCGGGAGGAATCTCTCGGCTCTACCGGTGTCTGTGCAATCAGTTCCTCAGGCAGATCATAATAAAAATCACTGGTTTTCATTCTTAACCTCTTCATCCATCATTGAAATCTGCCCCTGTGCCAATTCCTGTACATAGCTCTTCGGCATCGGCAGCTTCATATGTTCATATGCTGCCCGTGTGCAAATCCTTCCTCTGGGCGTTCTCATGATAAAGCCCAGCTGCATCAGATAAGGCTCTACAACATCTTCGATGGTCACCGCATCCTCACCGGTCGTGGCTGCAAGTGTATCCAGACCAACCGGCCGGCCTTCAAATTTGACCATCATAGTTGTCAGTATTTCACGGTCTACGCGATCGAGGCCGAGGTCGTCTACCTGAAGCAGATTCAGTGCTTCCCTGGCCATATCCATTGTAATAATACCTTTACCGCGGACCTGGGCATAGTCCCTGACACGTCTCAAAAGCCGGTTGACAATTCGGGGTGTGCCGCGGCTCCGCCGTGCAATTTCGCGGATTCCATCTTCCTCACATTGTATGCTGAGCACCTTCGAGGAATGCTTGATGATCTGCATCAGCTCTTCAGTTGTATACATTTGAAGGCGGAACAGAATACCAAAGCGGTCACGCAGCGGTGCCGAAAGCGAACCTGCACGCGTCGTTGCACCAATCAGGGTAAATTTTGGAAGATCCAGACGGATGCTTCTCGCACTCGGACCCTTGCCAATCATGATATCAAGGGCAAAATCCTCCATGGCAGGATACAGAACTTCCTCAACAGCATGCGACAGACGGTGGATTTCATCAATGAACAGGACATCTCCAGTAGACAGATTCGTCAGCAGGCTGGCCAGATCTCCGGCACGTTCAATGGCAGGTCCGCTGGTCACCCGGATATTCTGGCCCATTTCTGCCGCTACAATTGCCGCAAGCGTTGTCTTGCCCAGTCCCGGAGGACCATACAGCAGAATGTGATCAAGAGAATCATGGCGTTCTCTGGCCGCCTGGATATAAATGTTCAGACTGTCCTTGACTACCTGCTGCCCGACATATTCATTCAGCGTTTTAGGGCGAAGACTTTTTTCCTGTTCATCCTCCTGCTCCTTAAAACCGCCTGTCACCAATCTTTCTTCTTCCATACTTACTCCTCTGTCAGGCACGCTGAATCCGCCTGCGGAAGGCGCACCGTTTCATGCTCTTTTCCCTCACAAAGTGATCAATTCTCCTAATGGATTAATCTGCTGCGCATCCATTGCCGGCAGTCATCTTCCTTATTATCTGGGGACAGGTATTTCACACCCGTTTCCCTCAGTTTGCCCCGGCTCTGCCATTCAAAGCTTTCCTGATATCAAGAAACAGCGGTTTCCCTTTCAGACTGCTTTTCAAACAGCGTCCCCTGTTCAGCATGCTGATTACAATGAACCAATCTGGCGCAGTGCCAGCATAATAAGCTGATCCGTCTCCGTAGCTTTGTCCCGAACCAGATTGATGGCCCTTGCGGCTTCAGCCGCCGTATACCCGAGGGCCTGAAGTGCTGCCTGCGCCTCTCGTTCCGCATTGCCTGCAGATGTCTGGACCGTACTGCCTGCAGCTGCAGCACCGGCGGCAGAAACATCCGCCTGCTCTATCTTGTCCTTCAGTTCCAGCACAATCCGCTGTGCCGTTTTCTTTCCAATTCCGGGTGCTCTGGATAACGACGTGACATCCCCGGTCACAATCGCAACTGACAGATCCTTGATTGACAGCGCTGACAATACACCCAGCGCCGTTCTGGCACCGACTCCGCTTACTGTACACAGCCGCTTGAACATATCCCGTTCCTGCTTTGTTGCAAAGCCAAAGAGCTCAATCGCATCCTCACGCACATTCAATATGGTATAGCAATGCCATTTTTCACCGGAAGCCGGTGCAGCTGCCACCGTTGACATGGAGCACTGCAGTAAAAAGCCGACACCGCCGGCATTTATAACAACCTCACCATGTCCTTTATCTGCTACTGTTCCTTCGATAAAATCGATCATATTCGTTCCTCTGTTACGTTTTCCGGTCAAAAATGACACTCATAGAAAATGCCGTCCGCGCCGCTTCGCCGGACGGTCTCAAAAGCTGCATCCCGCTGTATCCGGTAAAGATTCCTACTTGATCAGGAACTGCTCCCGTCCCGCACCGGCATGTGCATGGCAAATCGCACAGGCAACCCCGTCAGCAGCGTCATCCGGTCTCGGTATTTCCGGTATATTCAGCAGCATTTTAACCATCATCTGAACCTGATGCTTGTCAGCGCCGCCATACCCGACAACCGCCTGCTTGATCTGCATCGGTGTATATTCATACAGCTTGTCCGTGTATTCCCGGCAAACTGCCAGCGCCACACCGCGTGCTCCGCCGACCTGAATGCCGGTCGTTACATTTTTTGAGAAAAACAATTCCTCAAAAGCAATTTCGTCCGGTTTAAACGTCTTAATCAGACTCCGTACACCGAACATCAGACTCTGCAGGCGTGTCGGAAAGCTGTCCTTTGGATAAGTCAGCAGCGCTCCGTATTGCACCAGTTTTTCTTTATAACCATTGCTCTCAATGACTCCCCAGCCCATTGTCGCAAGTCCCGGATCAATTCCGAGTATCCTCATCTTCTGCCCCCTCTCAATACTGTTTCAGTTTAGCTTTTTTCCATACGCTTGTCAATCTGTATGAAATGCCCAACGAAAGTATGTTATCAGGCCTGATGGTCTGAATTTACCGGACGGCCATTGCGAGCATGTTGTCCACCGACACTTTATCCCAGATCATTTTGCCAAATTGATTTAGAGCTCAAGAAATAATTTTTTGAACGCTAAGTGTCCGCTTAAACTGGCCATATGGAATCTGCTCGAACTTCTGGGTATTATTTCCGATATTGGCATTCTGCTTCCATAAAGGGTTGCTTCCTGTCACTACGGTGTCAATGTCATTGCCTGTAGAATAGCAAAGTGACTTTTTTCCTATTGGCATTGTCGAACGACAATCAGCTATCTTTCGAACACAGACATCTCGCGTATTTGGAATGTTCGGGTTTTCCCATGGACAGAAAAAGCTTTGAACTCTCCAGTAAATCTAAAAAGCACAAAAATAGTAATGTTAAGCCAAACATAGCTTTAACATCCAAAGAAATAACAACTGCTGTTCAGACCAGAAGTCGATTTTTCCTGTCGTTCATTTAACTCTAATTCCGGGTACTTAGTTCTTAGCACATATAGTTTTGGATTTGGCCACTCTATCACTTGTGTGAAATAAACGCTTGTGCGTGCACAGTATATAGGCTCTGGATACATTTGTCATACTATATATAGACATGATGTA
>JAFUHD010000219.1 GCA_017469025.1 Clostridia bacterium | reverse complement strand
GTCGTGCTTTCGGCACCGTATCAATTGCAGTTGTCATGATTTGACAAACCAGCATGAAATGCTTGGCCATCTCCTTTAATGACATAGTCGTGCTTTCGGCATCGTATCAATAGCAGATGCCATTATTCACTCAGTAATCGCAGTAGAAAATCCTGTAATTGCTCACATAGAGATACCGGCCGCTGGTATCCGCACCGGCTCCCTGTGCAATGGACACCGGCTCAATCCGTACATAAGGACCGTCTCCGTGCAGAAAGCCATGAAAGCCTTCAAGCGCATGGCACACATCCACTGCCCATTCATACGGCACACGTATCTCGCCGAACGGTCCCCTGGTAAATATCTGAATTCTTGCGCCTGCCGCTGAACCGCCATATGCACTGTCCGTTGACATGACAGCAAGCGCACGGTCAGGAGAGTCCGGCAAAATCCCCCAAAAGAGGTTTCCCTCTGCCTCGTCCGTGTTCATGATGCCAAGTCCCAGAAAATCCAGATGGTCGCACACCGATTCCAGAATATTCATCTCTGCCTTCTGCCCCTTTTAACTCATCTCTATTTCAGCGACTTACGAAGTGCCCCGGCCATCTCTGCCAGCATCTCTCTGTGAACACCGGAATCTGCCGCAGGATTTTCCAGAAACTTGGCTCTGCCGCCTTTCGGATGAACAAAATCCGTCCTTTCATGCTGAATAATGGCATATGGTGCATCAAACACCACCCGTCCGCCAGGAGAATCATCCGTCTCTATCCGCCCGCTTGCAGCAAGTGCACCTGTATCGCGAGGCACTTCAGAAAGCGAATGCCGCAGCAGGATTAAAAGCGCCTGTCCGGCACCCTCGCGGCCGCCATGCCGGACTGCACGCTCTGCCCTGTCAAAATGCAGATCCGCGTGCAGCACGCCATGCCTACTCAAGATACACCTCCAGATGATGCAGCTGCCTGCCATACATTTCGCTGCACCGGATCACCCGCATTTCCCTGTTCTCCCAGGATACAATGCTGTGAACAGGCAGCGGCTGTCCGCTGCAGAACATAAGCAGACTGGCAACGGTTTCCACGATAACCCCGCTCGGGTTCCTGTATACAATTTTCGTATTCACTGCCGGTTCCATCCGGCATCTGCGCATCTCACTCTCTCCATACAAAGGACCGCTGCCGCCCTGCCTGAGATACGGCCGTATGGTACAGGTATGAATGTAAAATCGTTCGATCAGACCCGCTCCACCCCCTTGTAAAGCAGTCCGGCTGTCAGAAGGATGCCGTAAGCTGCACTGCAGAGCGTCTGCCTTGTCAGGCTGTCTCCGCCATTCCAGTTTTCCTGCATCTCAATGGTATAGTGCCCTATCCGGACCGAACGTGCGCCTGCGGGCATCTCATTGTCCGAGTGTGTTTTATTGTGCAGAATCTGAAAGTCCACCGCCCGTTCAAATGCAGCTTTCTCGAACGCCGTATACGGCGTATTGGGGAAAATCACGCCAAGCATGCTGGCACGCATCTGTTCCCGTTCCGCCTCCGTAATCTCATGTTCCGTATGCATGCCTCATCCCCCTTTCCCTGAATCGCGTAATCTCATCAAAGAAGGCCGTGTGCAGTGCACACGGCCTTGTCTGTCAGGCGTTTGGCGTCAGTACCGCAAACGGGAAGTAGTCGCGTCCGGAAACCAGGTTCACCGGACGGGGCAGCGCCCATCCAAGGCGCATAACCGCACGGAGTGCCACGCAGTCCTGCTGTGCAAGATTCAGAATGACACGTCCTTCATTATCCGTAATCGTGGCCTGATCCAGGATTTTGTAGGTAACATCCTGACGGATGGCATACCGCATATAGTTGAAATTGCCTGCCAGGAGCAGTGCACGTGTACCATCCAGGGAGCCGTTTTCCGGGAATGCCACAGGCGTTCCGTTCAGCTCATAGATCATGGTCCCGGCTGCGCCGCTCGTGTATGCCATGCGGAAAATGGGCTGTCCGGCGGTATCTACAGCGCCGCGCAGTTTGGCACGCAGCTGAAGGGCACCGACATACGTATTGACCGAAATGCCGGACTCTTCAACCATGGCGATAACACCCTGCTCGCCATTGATATCCTGATAGAGGTTTCCGGTGGTCTCCACATACTTGCCTGCCCCGATTGCAGCAGGTACAAGACCGTCCGGCCAGGTACTCGGCTTGCCTGTTCCATGGAATACAGCACCGTCAATCGCTGCTGAGAAAGCCTCAACAATACGGGGTCTGACTTCGCCAAAGATGTCATATTCCGAATCATCGAGAACAGCCTCAGGAATCGGTACGATGACAGCGAGCTCTTCCGCTGTAATGTAAACCTTGTCCCATGTCATCTGGGCAGTGCTCTTCAGGCCGGTATCGCCGTTTACGAAGTCTGCGGCAACCGTACCCGTCATAACGGGAATCTTGAGCTGCTTGCGGATCATATCCGGCATCCGGGTACCAAGAGACAGGGCAATGGAGCCCTTAATGGTCTCCTGAATGATGGTGCGGCTCACCTGTTCGGGGATGAGGGCTTCCGCATTTGCGCGTTCAATATGGGCCATTTATTTCCTCCTCTTCATTTGGACAGTAAACCAGGCTAAGTTTCACCTGCCAGTACAGTGCATCTCCGGTTTCCTACACGTTGTAACCGGCGGCACGGCGGATCTCGAGATTCACCTGACGGCTCAGGGCATCCTCACCGGAAACCGGCTTTGCCGGAATGGAATCCACGCCGCCGCGGGGCGCCGGACGATCCGTAAACAGGTACGGATCTGACGTTTTGAGTGCCTTGAGCTGCTCGTCAAGACCCGTCACCTTCCCCTCATGCTCGGAAACCTTGTCGAGATCAATCATGCGCATCAGGACATCCGGATTCCGCGCACCTGCCTCGCGCAGCATAACGGCGAGACGTCCCTGCTTGCGAATGGTCTCAATCGCCCTGTCGCGCTCAGCGATGACACCGTTCAGACGGTCTATTTCGCCTTTGAAGGTCCCCGCTTCCTTTGCCTCACGTGTGCGGACTTCCAGGTCACCGTTCAGCTGTTTCACTTCGCTTTGCAGCTTTGCAATGGTTTCCGCACTCTTCTGGACATCCTTGTCCCGCCTGGCACCGAGCTGACTGGCTTCCTCAAGCTGATTGCGGAGCGAGCTCACTTCGGCATCCAGAGATGCCTTTTCCTTGCTCAGCGCTTCAACCTGGCTCAGATACTGTTTTTTCGCCGCCAGCTCCGTGTAAAACTTGGCCTTGGGCACATAGGACCCGTCTGCCGCATTGACAAGAGTGATGCCCTGGGCATCACTCATTTTCTCGAGAAAGCTGGTATACACCTGCTCTCCCAATACCGGTTTCAGAAATTCCAGATTTGCCATACTTCTCCTCTCTGCCTGTTTCCATGGCCGATCCGGACGGCAGGCTACCTGATGATATCCTGCTGTCCTGTACGCTTGCATCCCCTTGGACTTTTTTACGGGCTGTCTCCCGCTCGGGGGAGTGGACATTACCTGTCCACCGGGCTATCTCCACACCGGCACCGTCATCCTGCGCCAGATGACAGTAACCGGCAGCGGCTGACCTGTTTGCAGCAGGACGCTTTATGAATTCTGCGTTTCTCCTGCCTTTATCTGTTTACAGATTCATGCACCGTCCCGCCCTGGCATGAGCGACGGCAGCTGAGCCGCCGTGAGCCGGGCCCCGGCCTCCTCAAGGAACGCATCCATTGCCTCCCGGAGCTCATCCGGATGTGCCTCCAGGTAAGTCCGGTCCAGCAACTCCACCTGCAGGGCATAATCATCCCTGCTCATGGAAAGACTGAGCGCCAAGACAGGCGCCGAACCGGCATCCTCACGCAGAACCTGTCTGTAATTTTCGTGTGTTTCGTTTACTTTGAGCATGCTTTCTCCTGTTCCGGCATGGTTCCCTGACTGGAATCACTGCCTGTTCTGAGGCGGACTTTACAGTCCGCCCACGAGGTCATCTATGCCAGCTGCGTTCATCACCAGTTCGTCTATGCCCGGCTGGGCACTGGACGCCTGCATGTCAGACGCATTCTGCGTTTTCTCTGCCACATCTGAAAACTGCAGATCTTCTTCAGGAGAAGATGCGGCAGTCGTGTCAGCATGATCTGTCTGCGCTCTTTCTTCCTCTGCTGCAGACACCGCCGCATTCTTTCGCCTGCTCCGCTGTTTGGGCTCTCCCAGTTCCTTCAGGCTTTCCTTCATCTGGTGATATGCCTTCCCCAGCATGTCATCTTCCATGGCATTTGAGATAAAACGCCGGTACGACGGTGCCTGGCAGATTTCAAAAAAGCGAGATGCCTCATAACATTTTCCAAGAAAACGCACGACAGCTTCTGCCTGACTTCGTTCTATTTTGATGATATCCATTTCACGCCTCCTTCTTATATTCTTGCTCTGGCCTTCATCCTGTAACGACTGCACCTGTCTTTGCCCGGACAACCAGGCGCCGGGTAAATCTTCTCAGAAAAGAAATGGCTTTTTCTTTCGAACTGTTCCCCCGTTTTAACATCCGGTTTGTATCCTGCCGGATATACGCTGCTTTACATTTCCTGCAGCATCCGTCAGTTAAGAAAAATATGTATTTTTTAATTTCAGATTCTCTGCATGGATCTGAATCTTCATACATATTTTCTTACTTCTTTATGATACATAACCCAGATCTGTAAATTATTAATTTCTGTTTATTACATCGTAATCAAAGTGTAACAAAGTGTGTGCAGGCAGAAGGCCTGACACCTGTCTCAGCCCATTCCATTCCGGTATTCGTCAAGCACCCGCCTGACCTCACACGCTACCTGGTCCTGTGTCCAGTCCGGGTGGAGCATCTGGACTTTGACCTCGGTCGACATGGCCTGCGCGTTTGTCAGCATGGAAAGCGCAGAGGCCATTGTCGGCAGATCGCTTGTGTAGATGGTCGGGAACCTGACATGTATATGTACACCCGGTTCGCTGCCTTTATCCGGATACAGACTTGCATCCAGATGAATCAGCGCGGTTATAAGGGTTTCCAGAGAATCCTGCCAGTATGCCTGCTTCTTTCCGGTTGTACTGAATGATTTCTTTTCCCGGATGCGCAGTGCCGTTCCGCTCTGAGCCATGCCTTCTATGTTTATGCCGAATGTCTGCGGTGCATATCCCGCTCCGGAAACAATCTTTGTCACAATGTCCTGACAGGTTTTGGCATGATCATCCGCACGAATGGCAAACTGCGACGGTGTAATCGTATTCCCGCCCCTGTCGGTATCCACATCCAGCGCAACCAGTGTTTCGACATCTTCATCAAATTCAAATGTCGGTACTGCCCGGCCGTTGCCAAACAGGTCCTCTCCTGTCCTGCGCAGGTACTCAGCCGGGACCAGCAGGCGTGCCTTGCCAAGGCGGATATCCCGGATCCATGAGGAATAGGTCTCATCCAGGGCATCCATAAGGTCACGCAGATTATCAAAGTCAGATCGTCCCATATAACTGCCCCGGAACATTCTGTTCGGACGGATATTCGGAATGTGCGCTGCCAGCATCAGTCCATCCGGAACAGGACACGCAGGCGTAATTCCCATTTCCTGCAGCCGCTCATCCTCCAGTTTGAGGCCCAGGCTTTCATCACTGCCAAGGTAAAGCTCCGTCAGAATGGCCCCCGGCATGTATGTTTCATGCGTCCTCAGTACTTCTGTTTCAGAATCCGTTTCAATTTCAGTAAATATGTGAATGGCGCGCAGCATGCCCAGCCTGTATTCCGGATATGCGCTGTCTCCCTGAACCACACGAATCTGGGGACAGCTGGATGCTGTAACATCCCACATCACCTTGAGATAGACATCCCCCAGTGCAGAGCATGATTCTGCCGCCTCGCAAAGGAGTGCATGCAGATTGGTATGCCTGGATATTTCCTCAAGCCGTCTCTGCACCGTCTCTACCGGCATTTCCTGTTCATCCACGGCGTCAATCTGCGGTTCTTCACCAAAGAGCAGATCTGACGACGTCGCAGCAATGTCCGCTGCGATCGGGACATGAATCTTCTGCTTTGATGGCCTTCTCCAGAATGACCTGTTGCGTGCCGTCGTTTTGAGATCTCTTGGATTGCCGCTGTAAACCGCTGAAAACATCTGGTAATAAGCGCGGTTATGTGACTGCAGCTGCTTCCATGCTTTTTCTCCGCTCAGCGTTTCCATCTGTCAGTCCCGCCTGAGTCCGCCCTTCTCCATGGAAGGGTGTTTTTTGTTTTTCGGCTTGTCCATTATGTCATATATTGCACGAACAGCCTCAATCCGCCGAAGACGCGCTGTATCCTGTTCACGCTTGCGCGCTTCACGTACCGTTTTCTTTTTCATTGTTCCTCCATTACGGCGCAGCTTAAGTTACCGTATCATCTATCCGGCTTTCCATGACTTATCCCAGTTCTTTCTTGGCCAGACGCCAGATTTCCTTGGACAGCGGACTTGCATTCCGTCTGTTGCTGTAATAATCCGAGATTGCCTCTGCAACGGTCTCTGAGGCATCCACTGCGGCATACTTTGAAATCCGTTCCACCTGTGCTGCCGCCAGCTTCTGGTTCTTCTGCCATCCCGGTGCTGTCCGGTCCAGCGCTCTGCCCACAAGGTCCGCTGCCACTGTACCGCTGCGCCATGCATCCGCCCTTGCCACACGGGATTCCCTGTCATTGCCAGGGATCTGACGTCTGATCAGGGCACCTTCTATCTGATGGCCCATTTCATGAATCACGATGTTCACATAACTGGTTCCTGCCGGATGGTATCCGGAATCAAGATCATGCTGATACAGCCTCTCTGTTTTCTGAACAGAGGACAATACACCGGGATGCAGCAGCACTTCGCCGTCCACTGTCGTACCTGCATACGAGGAATCTCCCCGAAGTCTGCCGGAAAGTCTCAGATTTGCAGCATCCAGACCAGGGAATTCCTTCAGCATGTTCTCAATACCGTCCGTCAGACTGCGCGCAACATCAAAATCAATCTGCTCAAGCGTCCTGTCCATCCCCACACCGTACGTATCGCTCATATACCGGCTGAGTTCCTCAAGACTCCCTGCATCCATCGCTTTCATGTGCTTGACCGCACCGCCGTATGATCCAGTCCCCTTACCCATCCGCTAACCGCCGCCTTTCGAAATCCGGCGGTGCATGCCAGTTGTAAACGGTTCAATTTGAACGTATGGAACCGTAAGGCTTTGGGGCGGGATGCCATGCAGCAATACCATCCGCGGATTGAGTTTTTCCTCCATCTCGGCCGTTCCGCGTTCTGTCCAGTCCCTTGCAGCCTTTCCCCTCATACAGCCGACCGTCGACAGGGCCAGAATAGAATCCCGGGGATATATGTCCCATATGTATTCACTGTCTCCGGCGTATGACCAGAGCACGGACGGCACCACATTAATTCCCGATTCTGCCCAGTATCTGGCCAGCCATGCATTCCGGTACATGTTGTAGATCCGCAGCGCCGCAGGAAATGCGTCATATACGGAAAATTCAGGAGAACAGACAGCACCGAACTGCATAAGAAAATCCCTGTACCGCTTCGGCTGTTCCCATATGCATCTGAAATAAGAATCCAGAAGCCAGAAGTGAATGCCCGTGCTTCGCCGCAATCCCGCCGGACAATGTGCCGCTTCGCCAAATCCGATCCATCGCTTCACTTCCAGCCTGCTGCAGGGCAGCATGCGGGGAATGTCATACGGCTTACAGCCATGGTATTGTGCATAATTAATGTTTTCCCAGTTCATGCGGTCCCTGTAGGCTTTCCCGGTCACTCCGGCCTTTTCCATCCATCCTCCTCAAAATAAGCACTTTGGCTTTCGGCACCGTTTCATTTGCACAGATCGTTTCTGAATGCCTTTTTAAGGCACAACGGACCACCTGATATGCCATCCAGCTTCATCACGCGTCAAAATGGGATAAGCGTCTTTCCATACAGAGCATTCACCGTCTCAAATACATATCCCATGCCAAGTCCTCCGGCTGACGGCATCCAGAGCTTTGGAGGATTCCAGTTGTGAAACCCATCTGCTGCATATTCAGGCAGGGAAGGATCGTAATCCGGATTGTCCTGCCACTCACCGCCTTCAATGCAGTACTCATACAGCTTCGGATGGGATTCCCGCATTCTGAGAAACCGCCCGCTGCGCTCAACATGTGCGCCAAAACCACAAAAGGCGCAGCCCGTACGGTCTGCGCCAGTTGTCTGATACCTGCATTCCCTGCAGGGTCTTTCTATACACTCTATTGTCCCGTAGACCGGGGCAATCTCAAGATGCATAAGTGCAAGATAACGGAGAACATCCTGTTCCCTCCAGAAAGCCATTGGTGTGCTGAGTCCATGCCGCCGGTCATATGCATTGCACCCGTTAACCAGCCAGGAACGCTCCCGCAGCCGCCCCTCCTCTGTCATGGTTCCAACGATACCATGTCGTCCGGTCCGCCTTTCATATGCCGCCAGCGGTGCCTTTTTGATCATGGAACAGCACCTGTCCGAAATCCGGAACGGCGCTTCCTCGGCCAGTTTCTGCCATTTGGACTGATCGAACATACTGCGTCCCATTTCGCCGCCTGCCAGCGGCACCTGAACATGTCCTGTCATATACAGCCTGTGTTTTCCTTCCGGATCATACCTGCGTGCTGTCCGGATTGCACTGGCTGCTGCCTTGCTGATCAGAGGATACCCTTCCGTCCTGACCACCTGGGCAAATGTCTTTGCCGGACGGATTTCTTCAACCCCTTCATGTGCCAGTGCAAACCGCCGCACCTCAGGAAACTCAAGACCTGTATTCGAAAAAACGGCCGGAACCCACGGATACATCTGCCTCACCAGATGCAGAAGTACCGTTGAATCCTTCCCGCCGCTGAAGCTCACATAGACCTGTCCGTTCCAGTATTCCACCCATTCCCGGATCCGCTGCCTTGTCAGTTTCACCTTCTCGCCAAACGGCAGATTCTTGAGTAAATTCAGCTGTTCCCTGGTGTATTTCAGTTCCATCTTCACCCCCGCCTTCCAGAATTGATCATCCGAGCGCCGCAGCTTTGACAGTACCTGTCCCTGGTGCAAGCCACGCCAAAGTAGCTCTTTGTTCCGCATCTGCTGCACCGGTAGGTTTCATCTGCAAACAGTGTCCGCTCCGTATCATCCATTTCCGGATCTGACGGACTGAGCTTTTCCCATTCAGCCTCAAAGGCAATCTCTCCTGTTTCCATCTCCAGTTCATCCAGCAGGGCTGAAAACCGTTCAAGCTGGTCCATGTGCTCCCTGTCCGGCTCTTCTGCAAAGAAATGTGTCTCTGCCAGTGCTGATTCCAGCTGTTCCCTGCAGATCCATCTTCTGCAGTTTTCGTCATACAGAACCGGTTCCTTTAAACTGTGCATACCGGTATCCTTTCAATTCTGCGAACGGAGACCTGCGGAATCTCATCCCGTTCACAGCAGATGAACGGACAATACAGCCGTCCACATTTCCAGTTCAGAAACACGCATTCTTTGCAACGCTTTGGCATTCCTTTTTCAATTTCCACTGATACATGCACTTTCAGTCCGCTGCCTCCTCTTCCTCATTAACCTGCATTACGAAATCATAATGTTTTTCCTGTTGAACTGATCACCCGTGTTTTCCGGGCCTGGTCCAACCTTGGAGACGAAATGATACCGGACAGCTTTAATGCTTCCCTTCATACACCGCATAAAAAAGCGCTCCCGAACCCGGGAACGCTTACGGATGGTTGATTTTTCTCTCCACCCTATAGGTTTTTCAGAGGGTCTATTTCTAGTTTTGGAAACAATTTCATTAAAACGATACAAATTAAATTTTAATAATTTATTTATTTTTGTCACCTCCTTTCTGATAAATTGACGCTGACCTTCATAATCATGAATGACACAGGCTGTACTTTCAACCTTGAATTTATTGTCATTCAAAGCTAAATCCGCACTGCGTCCCTGATTCGAATTGCTGCGACTCTGACGGAAGACTCTTTTTTCAGGAAAAAGCTCGTTTGGGCACATTTGTGAAGTCGAGTATGATATCATTTATTATTGTTCAGGTATGATTTTGATTATACGCGCTGTTCCTTTTATTGAAATTGTAAATTGGCTCATATCGTTGCCCTCCAGTTCCAAAAGGGCTTTCTTTCATCGGATTCCGCCTCCATATCCGGTCAGCCTCCCGTTCGCTTCTGCCACTCATTTCATTATTTCAATATAACACTGCCCTTATGAGATTTCAGGCCATTGTTTTTTATGTGCGAAACGCATATACTGAAAAAGACTTCTTTACCATGTGCAGCACAGAAACATGATTCCGCAAAGCCTTCACCCAATGATACGGTGCCTAAAGCACGACTATGTCTATAAAGGAGAACCCCTGATGAAAAGTAACCCCGACGGAAGCTATACCTGGGAATGCCGTATTCCCACAACTTACCACCGGCACAACACATGGATAGGATTTGCTGCAGTCTTGGCCATTGTGCTGGTCATCCTGCTGCTTTACATCCTCGTTCCCTCCCTGCCCGGTCAGGCGAAAAGTATATGGCTCTGCATAATCCCCATAGGTATCATACTGATAATCGCTCTTCCTCTGCTGTACTTGCAAAGCACAGCCAAAGAGCCTCACGAACAGTATCTCCTGACTGAGGAATTCGTGAAGTCCGGCTATGGAAAGGCTGCCATTTTCACCCGTTTCGAAAAGACGAAATATGCCGAGTTCTCTGCCGAATTCATAGAACTCTATGACGGCACCTTCCGGAATCGGATTTATGCGCCTGCAGAGGAGCTGCCCTTCATCCAGGATTATATTACGAAAAGACTCCCGGAGACGACGCAAATATATACAGCAAATAGTTAGGTTACTCATTCAAAAAGAAATAAGAAAAGCGTCATAATGCAGGGTATACCCTTCTAACCCTGTCCCGCGTTCATGACGTGGTAGGAGCATTTTTCTTCTTTTAAAGCCTGCTTTGCAGCTGTTCTGACTTGGTGATATGCCGGTGGAACAGCTGCAAAACAGGCTTCCTTTTTGCCTTTCAGAGAGGGGAACGTTTTACGGGAGATGCTCTGTCGATGAACATTTATCCTGGTCATTTCTACCATCCATCATCTGCTGGGAAACGCTTTGCGCGGGGATGCCGTACTGTGACAAGGCAGCACAAATAGCAGGAACCGCTTCTGCCGACAGTCAACGATGCTGTCGGTGAATGCAGCTATATCTCGTTTTATGAGCAGGAAGCCCGCATCATGATCCCGCCCAAAATATGATGAGCCAAATAGAACAATTCTTTTCTCTGATTCTCACATTTAACTGGTGCATGTGTCATAGAATTCGCCAGGGCTGAACCACCACAGGAGACTGCCGGGAAGAGTACGTTTGTAACCGCTGTCTTTGCGTTATTGAACGTCATATTTTAAGAATGGCAAATGAACACAGCAATTCAGTCCTCCTGCTGCTTCGATACCCATTCCAATGGCGGCAATCCATAATAATCCTTAAAAGATCGGTAAAAACTGTTGACAGTAGAAAAGCCCACCAGCGGCGCGACCTCCTCCGGCGGATACCTCCGGTCCAGGAGCAGCTCCGCTGCTTTTTTCATTTTCATACCGCGGATCACGTCTCCAAACGCTTCTCCGGTGCAGTCTTTCACAATGCGGCCTACCTGTTTGGGACTGTAATTGAATTTCTCTGCCACCTTTTCCAGCGTAGCCTCCTGATAATGGGTTTGAATATAGCTCAAAATGGCAGAAAACTGGTGCTTCAAGAAAAAATACTCAGTCCGGGTCAGCCGGGCAGTGCCCTCATATCTCAGCAGAATCAGCATTAACAGCAGACGCATCAGGCTGTTGATCATCTGCGGCGCGTAGGGCTCCTCCAGCTGATGCTCCTGATAAATCTGCAAAAGCAGATGCCGGATTTCCGGATCATTGTTCGTTTCAAAATACAGATAGGATGCCGGTGCCTCTCCCTCAAGGGCGATACGGAAAAACTTGCTCAGCAGATTGTCGTCACCGAGCTGATTCCAGAAGACCCGCTTAAACGTATTCGCCCGCATCATATAAAAAGCCAGGACGGCATCATCCGTATAGCATGGTGTGGCGTGGACGATGCCAGGCGCTACAATCAGCACAGCACCTTCCCTGAGCACGATGATTTCATTTTGAAAATGGATGGGACATTCTCCGGAAAAGGCATAATACACCTGAAAATAAGTGGTGGTGTGCCATTGGCCTGGGAAATAGCGCAGCATCCGCCCGACGGAAATATCCCGTCCCTGGGCCAGATACCCTTCGTCATTCTGCACAGCCAGCTCTTTTGACAGCCTGGAAACCACCTTCTTGCTGTCCGGCTGCGCAGCCAGCTCTGCCGCCAGCCTGGTCATGCCGTTGTCCGGGGTGAAATACGGCAGCATGTCCTGTGTTGCTTTTTTATGTGCCTCACCATAATGAGAAACCATCCAGGCTACGTAATCGGTCAGCTCCTGGGAAGAGAGAATCGTTCCGGCAATATCAGGCCGCTCCTGCATGCACCCTTTCAGCAATGCTTCCACGTAAGTCATGGGCAAATTGTCCAGACATTCCATTTTTGCCAAAGAAATCACCTCCATGTCCCTAAATAATAATAAACATGTCCCCAAATGTAAATGACTTTTGAATGACCGGAATGTAAAATATTCTCAGAAATCAACCGGAAAGGGGATTCTGATAATGAAGCTGTTTTCTTCCAAGGTATTTGATTCCCGCATCAGGTCCGCCAACACCACAAATAGTGAAAAGTGGCTTGGCTATTTTCTGGGACCTGTAGGTGCCGCGACGCTCAACTTCACGGTAGTCAGCTATCTAAATGTGTTCTATACTGACGTACTGGATCTGACCAACGCTTTTCCGTGGGTAGCGGCTTTCCTGACTCTTTTCCCGATCATATCAAAAATCATTGACGCCATTACAAATCTCCTGATGGGACAGATCATTGAGAAAATGCACTCCCGGCAGGGCAAAGCCCGTCCCTGGCTGCTGATCTCTGCGCCTCTCATGACCATTGCAATGATGCTGCTTTTCACGATTCCAAAGGAGCACAGCATCTGGCAGATTGTCCTGGTTGCACTGACCTACAACATCTTCTTTTCCTTCGCCTATACCATCTACAACATGAGTCATACGCTGATGGTGCCTCTGTCAACCACCAATGTCAAACAGCGTGACGGACTTTCCCTCTTTTCAAACATTGGCGGCAATATGCTTCCCGGCACGGTTGTAGCACTGGTGTTCCCGGCGGTTATCATGCCGATGCTCGGTGCGGACTACGACAAATGGGTTCTGGTCATGTCCATTCTCGCGGTGCTGGCGCTCCCCTTCACACTCATTGAGTATTACTTCACAAAGGAACGCGTCACAGAGGCAGCCCACAGTGCCGGTGAGGTAAAGAACGTTTCCTTCAGGGAGCAGCTCAAAGCCTGCTTCTCCTCCAGGTACTGGATCATGATGGTCGTCTATATGCTGATGTTCCAGATCATGTCCAATATCATGACGATCTCCCTTCCTTACTTTTGCAACTGGGTTCTTGGAACATACAATGACGGGACAACGCAGGCACTTCTCTCAGTGGTTGGTAAAGCGCCCCTGGGCTTTGGTGTACTCATTCTGTGGCCGTTGGTCAAAAAGTTTGGCAAGCGCAAGGTCATGATCGTTGGTTT
>JAFUHD010000218.1 GCA_017469025.1 Clostridia bacterium | reverse complement strand
TTTTCCTATGTCCAGGTGTATGCATACACGAACTATCTTTAAACCTGAACCTTAGTTATTTCGCACAATATGAGCCGACTTTTTGTTAAAACTCTATTACGGAATACCAGAATCGGGAATGCGAAAGAAGCGTTTTTTCTGAACATTCAAATCTGTCGCAAGAAATGCAGGGCAAGGACTTGTCCAATATCACCAAATCGACTAAAATTGGTTCGGCTATCTTTTGATGCAAAGGATTAAAAATCTGGTGAATCCCGAAGGACATGTTCTCCCTAATACAGTTCATGTAATTCTGAATTTCGCCCGGCTGATCCATCATTTGCGGTACTATAATTCTGCTGCAGACGGCGATGGACGTTCAAAGTCGTTAATGGGCGGAACTGTCCGGTAATAAATGAGCAATATGTGAGAATACATGGTTCTTCGGTTCAAAGGCTCCGGTGGTTTTATGAGAATAGTTTTATCCGACAGACAGGAACAAGCAGATTGAGCAGATGTATAGGAGATGGCCCAGCACCTTGTGCTGGTTTGCCAAATAATGACAACTGCAATGGTTACAAAGCCGAAAGCATAACTATGTCATTAAAGGAGATGGCCCAGCACTTTGTGCTGGTTTGTCAAACAATGACAACTGCTTATGATACGGTGCCGAGAGCACAACTATGTCATTAAAGGAGTGTAGTTGAATGAGTGATGTGTTTCAAAACCTGAAAAGACGGTTTGAAGAGCTGCAGGAGGAGATACCGGTACTTCGGACATGTCTTGAAAGGACAATATCTGAATTAACGACAAATAAATTGCCGGATGATGCACAGATCAGCGCTTTGGAATGTACATTATCCGGATACAGGCAGAAATTATCCGGACTGCAGGAAGCAGGAAAACAGATGTCTATTGAAATTCCGTCAGATCTGACGCTGCTTGAGGAGCAGATTCAGTCCTTCGCATTACGTGAGAAGGAGAATCTGGTGGATGCTGTTCATTCTTATCTGCGCCTGACAGTGCAGAAGGAAACGACGGCGGCGACGCTTGAGGAAACAAAGCGTGAACTGACGGACAAGTGCAGGCGTGGAGGGGAGAACCTTGAAACGGAACTCCTGCCGTATGCTGTGGTTGTGAACAGGGCCAAAAATCTGCAGCCGCATCTGTCAGATGAGGAGTTTGATCTTGTTTACTCGAGCATAGCCCGCGCAGTAGCCCGCGCTGTGGACCAGGGGCTGCTTGTCATTGATGACGGACTTGATATCAGCGGATATCTGGATGGTTCATGTGAATGGCTCCAGCCTGAGGCAGAGCATGCTTCTGTCGATTTACAGGAGACGGATACTGAGCAAAATGATGCCGGAGAAATCCCCTGCGAGAGAAGCACTGAGGAAAATGATGCATCCATGAGCGGCAGCAGAGTACCGAATGTGTCTGCCGGTGGTCAGGCGGATGCAGAGGCTGCGGAGCTGCCTGATGAGACGGTGCCGGCTGATGTGTCTTACGATGATGAAGATACTCAATATGAACAGGAATCAGACGATGAGCTGCCCTTTGGAGAGGATTACGGCTATTATCTGACACCGGATATGCAGTACAGCATGATGGATGATACGCCGTCAGGTGAGCTTGCAAGCAAAACATTCGAAAAGCACTTCAATAAAACCCAGGGTATGATCCTTTTGGGCCTTATGTTTACAGCAGAACAGCGAATCAGTTCTGCCTGTGATGAGGATTTTGACGATGATTTCCATTTGCCGTCTGTCTCCTTGCTTGAATACATGGAGAAACACAAATATCTGCGCAGAATAGAGGCAGTCAGGGATGGCGAGGCCAGGACGTATTGGACGCTGTCCTCAAAGGGATGGGCATGCTTTTCAAAGAAGGAAGTTGCAGCAAAGCTCAGAAAAATGGATATAGATCTGAACAGTATTGGCAAAGACAGTGCGGTTAACTGGACCAAACTTGTCACAGCCAGGTATATTGAATTGTTCGATTACATGCTCGCGCTCAAAGAGCATTACTGGGCACGCAGATGGGATGAGATTGTCTATGGTGCTGTAATTGATGATGAGGCGATTTACTATATTCCGGGCGTTTTCACGATGGATAAAGGATCGCTTGGAAAGCTGTTTGCTTTTATCCGCATCATGGGTGATGAAAAGGATTATGCCATTATCGTGAAGGACAGACATGATGCTGAATGCTTCAAATCTGCCATGGAAAAGATGAACCGGTCACTGGATGAAGAGGACCGGATTTCGATGAAACTGGTATCTTATGTGATCCAGGGAAGCGATGAAGAGTACTATTCACGGGAAGGTGAAGAAGGCGTATACCCGTATGAATGCGACGAAGAGGATGATGAAGACGCTGCTTCGATGAGCGTGGAAGATTATTTCTTTTTGTCGGATGACGATGCTGAGAAGCCGGCGACAAATGAGGCGTCCGGCGGCAACTCTGAAATCGGGGAAGAAGCGGAAGAGCCGGATTCCGGTATGAACGGTCCTGATATACCGGATGAATCTGATGCGGCTGAGGATGATGATCAGTCTTCTGCGGATAGTGGCGGCCAGGCTGGAGCCAGCACGGAAAATCGTGCAGAGGCGCCCTTGAAGGTTCCTGAGACAGAAGCTGGTGCCACGTATACAGAGCCGGAAGAGAATGAGACAAAGGAACCGGAACAGGCAGCACAGTCTGAATCTGACGGTGTTAAAGAGAGGGAAGACGGCGAACACGTAAATTTTAATAAGCGGGCGGATAAAACTGCAGATGATGCAGATATATCCGTCCGCGAGATGACAGAGCCGGAAGAAAATACGGATCATGAGCGACTTGACGATGCCCTGACAGGTGCATGGCGGATTATGGCTGCAGGACGGAAGGATGTGGCATCTGCTGTTCTCAGGTATCTTGTACAGATCACACCGGAACTGAAAACAACGGTGGATCAGTTTGCATATGCAACAGGAGATCCGGCCATTACGGCTGGGCCCAGCAGCAATACCCTTCAGGCTGTATTCAACATGCCCGCCGGTTTGAATATGACAACGGATTTACTGGCGGCATCTGCTTACCTCAGAATGTATTTTTCCTATGCGGCAGGCGAACAGACCTATCTTTCGCGGGATATGAGCCACCAGAAAGACAGTCTTGCCATCCGCCGCTACCCGGAACTGAAGGACATTCTGTACAGTCTTGCAGACTGGGTCAAATATCAGCAGCGTGGTCTTGATGACGAGTTGATCGACATCGTGCTGCGCAATATGGATACTGGCATGATCCAGGAGGAAATCAGCAGACGGGCAGAGGAACTGCTGAACAGCCGGCTCACGGAAAGTTCACATGGAAACAAGCGTATCAAGAAGAACCGTGAGATTCTGTTTGGTGTTGAGAGCAGCATTCATAAAATTCTAGTGGGCATCCGTGACAATGATGCCGCACAGAAAAAGCTGGCAGAAAGCTTTATGTGCCAGAGCGTGGATGATGTGATTGATACCTCCTGGGACGAGGCGGCCAGACTGGTTTTCTTTGGCAGGAACGAAAACTGCATTGGTGCAGAACGTGCAACGCTGACCCGTCAGCTGAACAGCATCCGGGAGCTTGCTGAGGACTGGCTGCGCGTGAATGCCGAGGGAAATCATGTCGGAAATGAGCAGTCCAGAGCGGCGAGCGTACTCTTTGAGAAGCTCAAAAAGCTCATGGTCATACTGCAGGGAAAACTGGACGGTAAGGACGCGAATGAATCGATTGAAGTACAGGCGGCGAAAGCGGTTCTGTCAGACGCACTTGAGGATTGCCTTGCCATGCTGTCAGGCATGCTGACGGAGGATGTACAAAGATACAGGTATTATATCAATCTGCTGAAAGAACCGTTGATTGCGCTGGACGATCTCAGCCATCCGCACATTGAGACACTGGCTGAGGAAACACAGCCGTATGACTTTTATGAGCGTGCCGTCTGCTATCTGAACAGGCCGGACAGATCCTGGAGCGAAGTCCTGAGCCGGATTTTCAACGGGCCGGGGCCGGACCGTCAGGGAATGGATTACGGCAGTGCGGCTTTGATTCGTCAATATCTGCAACTGACCGAACAGACCGGGATATGGAAAGCCGAATATGATATTGAAGCGGCAGCACGTGAGGCGACAGACAAAAAGAGCGTGAAACGCAGTTCGGTCGGACTCTGGGAACAGGATTTTGCCGCAAGGCTTGAAATGGCGGATGGCGATAACTGGTTTGATGCTGATCAAAGTCTCAGGGCGCATATCAACCGGGTTATTGAATATCAGAAAGATACTTATTATTATTCGGAGAACTTTGGATTCTATGGACGGGCCATGAACAGGCTGCTGGCTCTGCTTCGGGATAAGGCACAATCGCTCAGGCCGCGTTATCAGGAAGAATATGACAGGCTGACGGAAGGACGCAGTGAGGAAGAACTGGAACTGCCCATCTTTGCCCAGATTGCGGAGATGATTGATCATTTGCGTTTTGGTGCAGCCGAAAGCTTTATGCAGCAGGTCCGCAACGGGAATCTGACCATCGGGGACGGCAAGCTGGGTAGCGGTACGCTTGAGGACTTTTTGAACCGGGTGAACCGTGAACTGTACAATGCATCAAGGCTCGACACAAAGAAAACACTTGTGGCAACTTATCAGGGGATGCATCGCCGGATCATCAATGCGACGCAGCGCAGCGGCGAGGCCCTGACAAAGGTCTGGCCGGAGGGCGGTTCCCTTTCGCCTGAACGGCTGAAAACCTTTTTTACGGAACTGGATCAGCAGGTTGAGAGCGTTAGCGGACAGGGAACGGAATTTGTGGTTCATTTCAGCAGCCGCGGCATTGTGATGGACTATCCGCATCCGATCGCTGCCTTTGGCAGTGTGATGGAGAGAAAGGGCCTGAATGTGGTCATTACGAGCGGTGTACTGGATGCGGACGGACTGTCTGCAGTCATCGACCGTATACTGAGCCGCATCCGGGATGACCGTCCGCTGATGATTCTGGCAAACAGCGCGATCAAGGTTGCAGACCGCAGAAAGATGGCGAAGAGCACGAGCCGGCTTACCTCAAACAAGCCATTCCTCCTGCTGGACCGCTGTCTGGTTCTGTATCTGGCAGATCTGCCGAAGATAGACAGGTGGAAGGCACTTCTCCGGTGCACGATGCCGTTCAGGGTGATCAATCCCTACATGGAAAACAGTTCAATGCCGATTCCACCAGATATGTTTATCGGGCGCAGGGAGGAGATCCAGAAAATCATTGCACCGGACGGGCCAAACCTGCTTTACGGCGGGCGGCAGCTCGGAAAGACAGCCATTCTGCGCCGTGTGGAATTTCAACAGAACCGCCCGGAGGAGGGAAACTGGGCAGCTTATGTCGATATCCGCGACCTTAATCAGGCGGAGGCGGCAAAGAGCATTGCCAAAGCACTGCACCGCAGCGGCTTCATGCCGGAAAACAACCAGCCTGCCTCTTTTAAACAGCTGATTGAGGCTGTTGAAGGCCAGCTGATGGATACACCGGAAAACCGCAGTCATACACTGCTGCTGATGCTGGACGAAACTGACAATCTTCTCAAGCTGTTTGAAGCAGATGATTTCAGAGCGCTCGGCGATATGAAGCGCCTGCAGATGACGACCAGCGGCCGCTTTAAGTTTATTCTTGCCGGTCTGCACAATGTTGTTCGTTTCAGTCAGAGGGCCCTCAGCGCAAACAGTGTGCTGCCGCATCTGGGCGGCATTACCATTGAACCCATGAAGTTCTCGGATGGACGTGAACTGCTGGAGGTTCCGCTCAGTTATCTCGGCTTCACCATTGATCCCGGCCAGGAGGATATTATTGCCCAGATTCTGTACAATACAAACTATTTCCCGGGTCTGATCCACTTCTATGCCAGCCGGCTGGTTGAGCATATGAAGGAAATCTCTTCGGAGGTGACAACGCCGCCGTAC
>JAFUHD010000217.1 GCA_017469025.1 Clostridia bacterium | reverse complement strand
GTTGAGACCGGCAACAACAGCCAGCCCGAAGATGGAATAGCACTGCGTGACGGCTGCCATGCCGGAGGACCACAGGGCTTCATTGACCAGCAGCGGCAGTCCCTTGACAGAGATCTGCTTTGCCAGGTTGAGCGGCACCGTCAGGCGACTGTAAATGCCGCGCATGAAGGCTGCCTTGTCGGTGTGGGTATGTGCCCAGATCATGATGATGAGGCATTCCACATACCGGGAGAGAACCGTGGCAATGGCAGCGCCTACGCTGCCGAGTGCCGGTGCCCCGAAATGGCCGAAGATCAGGATATAGTTAAAGCAGAAATTGACCAGAATGGCCACAATGCCTGCCTTCATCGGCAGCATGGTTTCCCCTGTTTCCCGAAGGGTGGTGGCATATACCTGCTGCATTGCAAACGGCAGAAGGCCCCAGAGCATGACATCCAGATACCGTCTGCCATATTCGGCTGTCAGGGCGATGTCTCCCGTCTCTCCGCCCTCATGGAGATACAGGGCGATCAGGGAATCGCCAAAGCAGACAAATATGCCCATGGCGCCGGCAAAGATGATGAGCGCCAGCCAGCACTTGTAGCGGAATGTACTGCGGACACCTTCGACATCAGAACGCCCGTAGTACTGGGAGGTAAAGATGCCGGCACCGGAGAGTCCGCCGAATATGCACAGATAAAAGACAAACAGGAGCTGGCCGACGATGGAGACGCCTGTCATCTGCTCTGTCCCGACAGCTCCTACCATGATGTTGTCAAGCAGGGATACAAAGTTGGTAATGCCGTTTTGCAGCATCACCGGGAATGCGATATGCATCAGGCGGCGGTAAAAGGCTCTGTCGCCGATGTATCTGTCAAGTTTCTGTCTGACTGCCATAACTCCCCCATTTGCGCGCAAAAAAGCCGTCAGCATCTGCCGGCGGCTCGAATTCTGATCTGTTTTATTCCTCTTCAGGCTCCACGATCACGGCATCTTCAGCATTCTTCTTGACGCTGGCTATGCCGTTTTCACAGGCCTTCTTCGTGGTATATCCTTCGGATACACCGATGATCTGGCCGTTTGTCGCCTTGAGACGGAACCGATACTCGCCCTTCTTGTCCGTATACAGTTCAAACTTGGGATGCTTTTCCTTCTTCGGCTCCTCAGCCGTCTGATCCTCAACCGGTCCCTCAGCGTTCTTGATGACGCTGGCAATACCGGCCTTGCAGCTTGCCTTGGACTTATATACCTCAGAGGACAGAATGATCTCGCCGTTTCCTGCTTTGAGATCAAATTTAATGCCGCTGGGCACTTTCTTCATGACAAATTTACCCATAATCCTTCTCCTCCCGTGAGAACGGTTCAGACCGTTCAAGCAGTTTCATGTTGAAGAAAGTATAGCATACTCAGAAAATCCCCGCAATAGACAAAACACGTCCGTTTGAACTTTTTCAGCCCTCCGACTGCGCTGCAGCTGTCCCGAGAAGGTGAATCTCAGCCGCATAGGGGCGCATACCGTCTATGCAGATCTCTGCCACATCGCGCACTTCCATCTGGAGCATCTCACAGCCCTTTCGGATCAGCTCACGGTCGCATTTTGCAGCAAACCGCTTGTCCTTGAACTTCTTCATAAAGCTGGATACGTTCAGGTCCTGTATGCCATTGGGACGCATCCGGGCACAGGCTTCAATAATACCGGTCAGTTCGTCAACGGCAAAGAGCGACTTTTCCATATTCGTCAATGGTTCAACATCCGTGCAGATGCCAAATCCATGGCTGAGTATGGCCCGGATATCCTCTTCACTGACGCCCTGACTGCGAAGCGGCTCCGCCGTATGCTGCAGATGTTCCTCAGGATACTGTTCATAGTCATAGTCATGCAGATATCCGACCGCACGCCAGTGTTCCGGATCCTCACCAAAGTGCTTTGCCATCGCCTCCATGGCCGCCATTACATTCGTGCAGTGAATGATGAGATGTTCCTGGGTAATGGTCTCCCTGCACAGTTCTTTTGCACGTTCCAATGTAAGCATATTCATCCTCCAATTTTCTTTCCGGTATTTTCATCAATTTATGTACGATCAGGCCATGCAACAGCAGGCTTTCTCATTCAAAGCCGTACAGCATGTCCCTGTCTCGGTCACTCTGTTCGCGCGGCACCGGCTTCATACCGGCTGCAAGTGATTATTTTCGACTGTACTCTGAAGTGATCTCAGGACAGAGTTCCAAATGTTTCCGGGACATTATCATCCCGCCGTGGGTTGTCATATAAACAGATCCTCCACGGCTGCCAAAAATGTATCCACTGCACCCGGCTTATTGGGCATACGCCAATGCTGGCCCTGGCCAGCCGCAATTCACACCTTCCGGTGCTTGATTTTATTTCAAATTAACACGGTCAACAGTGGTTTTCAAGGTTCACTTTCACCGAAACTGCTCATATAGACTCCCCTGAAAACCCTTTGCTTATCATACCTCACAGATAGGAATAAGTAAAGGGTTCACAGAATTGTTCAAAGAAAAGCAATGTAGCGTGCAGATTTCTGTTTCTTCTGCTGTTTGTAAGGACTGTATTTTTCAGAACATGCAGGCACGTTTTTTTGCAGCGGAATGTGCGTTCCCGGACTTCACAATATAATCTGCAGGTTTTCCCGTGGGATGAGCGCCTCCCCATATTGTTGGGTATATCCTGCTACGGTGTTTCAGAGAACAGACCATTCGTATTATGAATGAGCGCATCGTCTTTAGTCAGTCAATTGGGACAATATCCTGTGGTTCAATTTGGTCACTGTACTTTTTCCTCACAAGTTTTTCACAAAAACTGTTGAATTTTGAATAAAAACAATGTATATTTATGACATCAAGTACATTGTTCGTTTAATGAATCCGGGTTCTGGTAACACAGTGCCGAACACAAAACTATGAATAAAGGAGATGGCCCAGCATTTGATGCTGGTTTGTCAAATCATGACAACTGCAATTGATACGGTGCCGAAAGCACGACTATGTCATTAAAGGAGATGGCCCAGCATTTCATGCTGGTTTGTCAAATCATGACAACTGCAATTGATACGGTGCCAAAAGCACGACTATATTAAAGGAGGCCTGGTAATGAAAAACAAACAGGATTTGACCAGACTGATGAACACCCGCAACGCTTCGCGCGGGAATGAATATGCGGTTCTGGTCGAAACCTTTGTCGCTGATCTGCGTTCTGCTCCAAACGATATTTCAGATGTTTATTTCCGTCTTTCCCGCTGGGATGATGCCTGCCGCCGCTTCATTATGCACGACATCCGCAATGATGTGGCCGGGGATGCCCCTGAAGTACAGAGCGCTGTGCAGCTTCTGGCTGAAAAGCTCTGCATTGATTAAGTCCGGTTGCCCGGAGGCTGGTTTGACAGCCTCTTTTTTGTTTGTGCATAAACCATGGGCAGTGCCTGCAATCGTCATGCCATAAACCGATGAAGCGCTTCCTCATTTCTAAAAAAATCTGCATTTTTCAATTCTTCATCTTGCAGATACTTTAGTATGGTGCTATAATGCCTTCATTACTGAAAAAGGAGCGCATGACCTATGAAAAAGCTTTTAATCGCAGTCCTTTGTCTTGCACTTTTGATTCCGGCGTTTGCTCTGGCAGACGGCACCGTGAAGATCGGCGTTTTTGAGCCGGCCAGCGGCGACAGCGGCGCGGGCGGCAAACAGGAAATGCTCGGCATGCAGTATGCCAACAAGGAATGCCCGACCATTGAAGTCGGCGGCGAGACCTACAATGTCGAACTGGTTTACGCGGATAACGGCTCCTCAACCGATAAGGCTCCATCCGCAGCACAGCAGCTCGTATCAAACAATGTGTCCGTCGTTCTCGGTTCCTACGGCTCCGGCGTTTCCATTGCCGGCAGCAAGTACTTTGAAGATGCAAAGATCCCGGCCATCGGCGCAACCTGCACCAATCCCCAGGTTACCGCAGGCAACAGCCACTACTTCCGCATCTGCTTCCTGGATCCGTTCCAGGGCACTGTCATGGCTACCTATGCGTTCAAGGAGCTCGGCGCCAAGACCGCTTACTGCCTCGCAGAGCTGGGCAATGACTATGACGTCGGACTCAGCCACTACTTCCAGGAGACCTTTGAGGCGCTCGGCGGACAGGTGATCTCAGATACCTTCCCGACCGGCACTTCCGACTTCACCTCTTATCTGACCAATGCAGCCATGTATCAGGCTGACGTCTTCTTCTGCCCGGTTTCCATCGCCTATTCCACCCAGATCATCCAGCAGGCGGCCGGCCAGAACGTCCAGTTCCCGATCCTCGGCGGCGACACGCTCGACTCCAACGTCGTTGCTAACGCTGCCAAGGGCACCAATGTGACGGTTACCATCTCCACCTTCTATCAGGAGGGTGCAAACGCCGCGTTTGACGAGGGCTTCAAAGCCTGGCTGAACAGCGATGCCGAAGCCATGACCAACAATGGCGGCAATAACATGATCTCCGCCGTCAGTGTCATGGGTTATGATGCCTACTACACGGCGATTGAGGCGATCAGGGCCGCCGGCACCACCGACAGTGCCGCTGTTATGGCTGCTCTGCCCGGTGTCACGCTGAACGGCGTTTCCGGTGCCATTGCATTTGACGAGACGGGCGATGCCATCCGCACCTCCGCGTTCATCAAGTCCGTTGACACCGCTACCGGCGACTGGGTATTCGTAGCTGAGCAGACGGTTGAGTAATTGACCGCCAGTCTTTAAGACTTACACGCGGCGGAGGCATCTTGCCCCCGCCGCGCTTTCATATCAACCATTCCAACCGTCAAACTATATGAAAGGGCGTTTTCCCTCATGTGGAATACCATCTTCCCTTACCTGCTCTCCGGCATCTCCGTCGGCGGACAGTATGCGCTGATCGCCATCGGCTATACCATGGTATACGGCATTCTGCGTCTCATAAACTTCGCCCACGGCGATGTATTCATGGTTGCCGGTATCCTTATGGTCTATATCTCAGCGAGCGGCGTGCCGCTCTTTATCTCCATTCCCCTGGTCCTGATCCTGACATCGCTGATCGGTTACCTGATTGAGCACATTGCCTATAAGCCGCTCCGTCAGGCACCGCGCATGAGCGTCATGATCAGCGCCATCGGCGTATCCTATACGCTGCAGAACCTCGTGCTTTACATTACGGGCGGTCTGAACCAGCTCTATCCGACCATCCCATGGATCTCCAATTCCATTACCGTTGGTTCTGCGTCCACAAAGATTGTCACAATCTTTACGCCATTTCTGACCATCCTTCTCGTCTTTGCACTGGTTCAGCTCATCAATCATACGAAGATCGGCATGGCGATGCGCGCCGTCTCCAAGGACTTTGAGACCTCCCAGCTGATGGGCATCAACATTAACCGCGTCATTTCCGTGACCTTCGTCATCGGCTCCTTCCTGGCCGGCGTCGGTTCACTGCTGTACTTTACCAACTATACAACCGTTATCCAGACCTCCGGTGCCATGCCCGGCCTCAAGGCATTCGTTGCTGCCGTATTCGGCGGCATCGGCAGCATTCCGGGCGCCGTTATCGGTGCATTCATCATCGGCATCGCCGAAAACATCATCAAGGGTCTCGATATCATCCTGTTCAAGGCCGGCCTGATTGCAAAGCCGCTCGGCCTTGCAACGTTCTCAGATGCCTTTACCTTTGCGCTTCTGATCATCATTCTGGCCGTCAAACCGACCGGACTGTTTGGCGAGAAGACAACGGATAAGGTGTAAGGAGGGGACTATGAGCAATACTGTCAAGAAAAAAGGACTCTCCAGAGAACAGGTCCTGAGCGCCATTGTTGTGCTAGCCTTCTACATCGCCGTATTCGTCGCCGAGCAGATCGTGCCATCCACCTCCATGCTCTTCACCGTCCTTAAAAAGGGTGCAACATACGCACTGGTGGCCGTTTCCATGAACCTGCTGAACGGCTTCACGGGCATCTTTTCCCTCGGCCAGGCCGGTTTTATGCTGATCGGCGCATATGTCTATGCAATCTTTACCATTCCGATTGCCGAGCGCGCCAGCGTATATCAGTACTATAACGGCGGCATCGTCCAGGTTGCCCTGCCAATTTTCATTGCGATGATCCTGGCCGGCCTTGTCGCCGCCTTCTTCGCCTTCCTGATCGGCCTTCCGGTACTGCGGCTCAAGAGCGATTACCTGGCGGTTGCCACGCTGGGCTTCGCCGAAATCATCCGTGCCGTATTCCAGTGGGACAAGCTGGGCCCGGTAACCAATGGTTCCAACATGCTCCGCCTCTTCCCCACGTTTAACGATTTCAATATCCGCAATGCCAATGGAGACGTCACCATCTATTTATCCACGCTTGTCCCCATGCTGATTGCCGGCTTCTGCATTGCCCTGATCATCCTGCTCATCAATTCAACCTTCGGACGCGCACTCCGCGCAATCAAGGATGATGAGATTGCTGCCGAGGCAATGGGCATCCACCTGGCCAGTCACAAACAGCTGGCATTCTGCATCTCCTCCTTCTTTACCGGCATCGGCGGTGCAATGCTTGCGATGTATCAGACAACCGTACAGGCCAAGTCCTTTACAACCGCAATGACCTATGAAATCCTCCTGATCGTCGTCATCGGCGGCATCGGCTCGGTAACCGGTTCCTGCATCTCCTCTTTCCTGTTTGTCGCCTGTTCTGAATGGTGGCTGCGGTTCCTTGACCAGAAGCAGATGATCGGCAGCTTTGAGGTCCCGCTGCTGCGCAACGGCTTCCGGCTCGTTGTCTTCTCCCTCATCATCATGATCGTAGTTCTGTTCTTCCGTCAGGGCATCATGGGAACGCGCGAACTTCCGGATCTTTTCAGGAGAAAACGCAAAAAGACCGGAAAGGAGGCCAGGGCATGAGCAATACAATACTCAGAATAGATCACCTTACCATGCAGTTCGGCGGCGTTGTAGCCGTGGACAATTTCTCCATGCATATCGATGAAGGTGAAATTGTTGCCCTGATCGGTCCGAATGGCGCCGGCAAAACAACGGCGTTCAATGCTGTGACAGGTGTTTATGTGCCGACATCCGGCGCAATAAAACTTATGGGTGAAAATATCACCGGCAAGCGCCCTGATCAGATTACAAAGCTTGGCATAGCGCGTACGTTCCAGAATATCCGCCTGTTCTCCTCCATGACTGTATTTGAAAACGTGCTTACTGCACACCACCTGAGAAGGACAAGCAATGTCTTTACCGCCACACTGCGTCTGAATGCGGCAGAAGAGCATCAGATGCGGGCTGATACGGACGCGCTTCTTAAAAAAGTGGACCTGTACGATCTAAAAGACGAGATAGCCACCTCCCTTCCCTACGGCAGGCAGAGACTGCTTGAAATCGTCCGGGCGCTTGCCACAAAACCAAAGCTCCTGCTGCTTGATGAACCGGCAGCCGGCATGAACCCGCAGGAGACAGATGAACTGGGTGCCTTTATCCGGCGCATCCGCGATGAATTCGATCTCACCATCTTCATCATCGAGCACCATATGAACCTGGTCATGGAGATTTCAGACCGGATTTACGTCATCGAATTCGGCAAGCAGATTGCCGAAGGCACACCGAACGAAATACAGAACAACGAAGCCGTCATTGCGGCTTATCTGGGAGGTGACGATCTGTGAGTCTTCTTAAAGTCATGGACCTTAAGGTCAGTTATGGCGGCATAGAGGCACTGAAAGGCATTTCCTTTGAAGTCGAAAAGGGCCAGATCGTAACCCTGATCGGTGCCAATGGTGCCGGCAAATCCACCACGCTCCGTGCCATTTCCGGTCTTGTGCCGGTGAAAAGCGGCACCATCACTTACGACGGCAATGTCATCTCCGGCCAGCAGCCGCAGCAGATCGTCCAGGAGGGCCTCTGCATGGTCCCTGAAGGCAGACGTGTATTTCCAAACCTCACGGTTTATGAGAACCTCAGAATCGGTGCTTACCTGCGCAAGGATGATATTACAGCAGATGTGGAGCACGTTTATCAGCTCTTCCCCCGCCTCAAGGAACGTTCCTGGCAGCTTGCCGGTACACTGTCCGGCGGTGAACAGCAGATGCTGGCTGTAGGACGCGCGCTCATGATGCGGCCCAAGCTGCTTATGATGGATGAACCTTCCCTGGGACTCGCACCCATCATCATCCGCAATATATTTGAAATCATTCAGACGCTGCACGAAGAAGGCATTACCATCCTCCTTGTCGAACAGAATGCCAATGCTGCACTCAAGATTGCCGACTACGCCTTTGTTCTTGAAACCGGATCTCTGGGGATGCAGGGCACAGGACAGGCCCTGCTGAACGATCCCGGCATTAAGGCGGCTTACCTCGGTAAGGCATCTGAAAAATAACCGTGCCGCTTTCCCGGGCGATGTGCAGCAACGGTTAAAGCGATTCCACAGCAGGAACAAATTTAGATTACACCCATCCACTGGGGCCGGAAAACCGGCCCCTTTTTTCTGTCTGACAGGACGCGCATACCTGAAATCAAATGCCTGTCAGAAAAAATAACCGCGTTGATCACGTCCAAACAATGCCGCTATCTCAGCATTATTGAGCTCCAGATCCATCGGTGTCTCCTTTAATGACATAGTCGTGCGTTCGGCACCATATCAATCACAGTTGTCATTTTTAGATAAACCAGCACGTAGTGCTGGTCCATATCCTTTGTGGGTATCTCTCCCAGGCTTGATGCTGTCCAGCCACAACAGTTTCTTTGGCTCCCACAGTTGGAGCTCGTTGCGCGATCACCTGCTCCTAGGCATCCAGCAGCAATAATCTTAGCCCCGGCATTGTGAAACGAAAGGTCTGTCTGAGTCCGTCAAGATTGCACTTTGTTCCCCGGCACCAGACTTTCAAGCCATAGGGGTCTCCTTCTCTGCTTGCCCACAGTCCGTACCATCGGCCCGCTTTGGGACGGAATCCGTACTCCAATTCTCCGTTACTCACAGGAACAAACAGCGGCATAAAGTGATCCGAACTGCAGTGAATGCAGGGTAAGCGGTGTTTATTCCGTACATGGAAACAAGAAGGATGCTTTCTGTATAATGGGAATAAAGTAAAATACAGAAAGGATGCTGCACAGTATGAACGAACAGGAAATCCCCAGCTTTGGCGAGAAAGAACATCAGGATGCCATAATAAGATGGAAAGATCGACTTCAGGCATGGAAGGAAAGTGGGATGACTCAGAAAGCCTGGTGTCATGAGAATCATGTGAGTCTGACAGGCTTCTCTATATGGAAAGAAGGATTAAAGAAGAACAGAAGACCGGAAGCAATGATATTGTAGATATAAGCT
>JAFUHD010000216.1 GCA_017469025.1 Clostridia bacterium | reverse complement strand
TTCGCTGCTTTTCGTGCCTTCACAATTGCGCGAAAACCCCGATGCTAACGGTACTTTTAATGTTTTGGAAAGGAAATTGATGCTTTTATCCTACGGGACAGATAATGTCATGCAGATACTCGCATTTTCCATCATATGTTTCGCATTCATTCAACCATTTTGTTCCATCTGTCTGCGTGCATGAAGAAGGTTCCTGAGATCGTCTGCGTGGATCCGTCCAAGTCGGCCATGTGCAGAAAAAGATGTTCTGTGCGTTCTATTCCGTATTCCTTTCATTGACAGACATCCGGATATTTAAGTTTCTTTGCCCTCCAGGACCAGGTAAGAGATGACATTTTCCCTGTCTTATTGCATCATTCTGATCTTCCGACACTCAATATGCCGCAGAGCACCGGTCAAATAATGGTTTTCGATTCCACATGTATCTCAGTTAATATTCACAATGATTTATTATCTTTATTCCTGAAGCACATTTCAATTAACCGGTGAAGATTATCTCCATAACAGTGAAAATCATTCCTCTCTCATGTCTGGCATTCATACCTCATGATTTGTAAAGCAGGATTATTTTGAGCCATCCACATGGCATGGCAGATGAAGTCAAGGCGCTGTCCAGAACTATTATATCCTTTTTGTCTATTGACTTTATAGATATTTAAGTATAAAATACTGCCAATTCATTCCTATTTAGGTAATATCTGCCAACAGACAGTACCATCTGTCAACAGATGCAGTGCTTATCCCATTGAGGAGGCTTTATCCATGTCCAGAATCCCCATGATCAACGAACAGACCGCAGCTCCTGAAATCCGGAATGCCATATCCGCACATCTGGCAGACGGATACCGGATGACGAATGAAAAGCGGACCCTGCTCCACAATGTAACCGCATTTCATGCACTTGAAGTACAGTCCTATGCTGTGGACCGTGAACTGCAGCGTCTTGTCGGCAAACGGGCAGCTGATTTCTTTGAGTATGCCATTTCTGTCGAGAATGACTGCATCGTCTGCACCACATACTTTGGAAAGCTTCTGCGGCGGATGGGTATTGACGACTTTGACCATTTCGAATTCACCGAAGAAGAAAAGCTCATGATCGAATACGGGCAGGCCATTGCAAAGAATCCCAAAGGGATCTCTGATGAGCTGTTCAGCAGGCTGAAGGCGGTTTTTTCAGATGAAACAATCGTTGTAATGACTACCATGGCCGTCTTCATGATTGCCAACAATTACTTTAATGATGTACTGCAGGTTGAACCGGAACCCTGATCCGTTCCTGCCATATCCCTTTCCAGTGTTCTGCAGCCTGTGCCCCACGGAAATTGCATGTATTTTCAGCGGTATTGCCAGATGCAGACCAGGGATCTGTCAGGCAACGTGATGACCGGATACTGACAGATGCGGCCGGTGCAAAATCAGAAGTTCATAATAATGTCATCATTGGAGGTATGACATGGCCATTTATTCATCCATGCACGAACTCGTCGGCAATACGCCGCTGGTTCGTCTCACACAACTCGGTTTTCCAAAGGATGCTTTCGTTTTTGCAAAGCTGGAATTGTGGAATCCCGGCGGTTCCGTCAAAGACCGTGCCGGACAATATATGCTCAGGGATGCAGAAGCCAGAGGCATTTTAAAGCCCGGCAGCACCATCATTGAAGCAACAGCGGGCAATACAGGACTGGGTACAGCCTTTGCTGCTCTGAACAGCGGCTATCGGATCATCTTTGTTGTACCGGAAAACTTCTCCCGGGAAAAGCAGACACTGATGCGTGCGCTTGGTGCTGACGTGATCAATACACCGGCGGCGGACGGCATGCTTGGTGCACGTGCAAAAGCGGACGCACTTCGGGCATCCATTCTGGATGCCGTCTCGCTTGGGCAGTTCCAAAACCCGGCAAATCCGCTTGCGCATTATGCGTCGACAGGCCCTGAAATCTGGAACGACCTCGGTGATGCCATCCGCTATTTTGTTGCCGGTGCAGGCAGCGGCGGCACATACAGTGGCATTGCACGCTATCTGAAGGAACAAAAGCCGTGCATCACAGGCATCCTGGCGGATCCGGTCGGCTCCACAATGGGCGGCGGTGAGCCGGGCGATTATGACATAGAAGGGATCGGCAATGATTTTATAGCCGATACCATGGATATGCGTCTTGTGGATCAGGTAATCAAGATCACGGATGCTGAAGCCTTTGAATGTGCCCGTCTTCTCGCCCGCCACGAAGGCATCTTTGCGGGTCCTTCCTCAGGTGCAGCTCTTGCTGCCGTACGGAAACTGGTTGAGAACGGTGCCCGTGGGACGATCGTCACCGTCTTTCCGGATCGCGGCGACCGTTATTTCAGTAAAAACCTATATGCATAAGGACATAATATGACACTCCAACAGTTGAATGATGTTATCGCTATCGCCGAAACCGGCTCTTTCAGCCGGGCTGCCGAGCGTCTTTACATTGCACAGCCATCCCTGACAGGTGCTGTCAAGGAACTTGAAAAAGAACTCGGTCTGACTCTTTTTAACAGAAGCGGAAAAGGCGCCTCCCTGACTGCAGACGGGGCCGCCTTTCTTCCCTATGCGCGTTCGGTTATCATGCAGTATCAGAATCTGCTGGATGTCTTTACACACGGAAAGCAGAAACAGAAATTTGCCGTTTCCACCCAGCACTATTCCTTCGCTGTAAAAGCTTTTGTCGAGGTTACCCGGAAATATGATGTATCCAAATACGAGTTTGCAATACGGGAAACCCGGACGCAGCAGGTCATAGACGATGTTTCCGCCTCCAGAAGCGAAATCGGCATTCTCTACCTGAGTGACTTCAATCAGCGCGTTCTCGTCAAACTGTTTGCTTCAAACAACCTTCACTTTGAGCCGCTCATAGACTGCCATGCCTATGTCTATCTCTGGCGCGGTCATCCGCTTGCATCAAAGAAAGCCATTACATTTGAAGATCTGACGCCTTATCCCTGTCTGGCATTTGAGCAGGGCGAGAACAGCACCTTTTATCTGGCCGAAGAGATTCTCTCGGAAAATGATTATCCAAAGACGATCCGGTGCTGCGACCGGGCAACCATGCTCAACCTCATGGTCGGCGTTCTGGGATATACGCTGTGCTCCGGTATCATCTGCGAAGAACTGAATGGCAGTGATTATATTGCCGTCCCTTATGCAGAGGACTCCGACAATCCGAACAGCATCATGCGCATCGGAACCATTACACGTAAAAACACCGTGCTCAGCAGCATCGGTGAACAGTATATAAGCGAGTTAAAACGCTATCTCAGTCTGGCACAGTCGTAATCCGTAGATGAGTGCCTTGCCCGAGTCCGGTTTTGCAAACAACCGGATCATCCCATTTCTCCTGCGGCCTTTGCCGTCTGCATCTGTCTGTTTCCTGGCAAGCCAGCCATCCCCTCCCTGAGTGCTGTCCATCTGTACGGGCAGCACTTTTGCTATAGGCTCAGCCTATAGCAAATCATCTGTCTTTCATATTGGACAAATGTCTATCATGTCGATAGAATATGATCATCAAATCAAACGAAAGGTACTGACGGTCATGACATTCCGCTTTCTTCTCCCGGCTGTACTGCTCAGTCTCAATCGAATGTATGGTGTTGTCGCCTAATGGAAAGGCACGGGTCTCATAAGCCTCTGGATCCCGGTTCGAGTCCGGGCAGCGCCGCTAACGGTAAGACTCTCAAGGAAAGCGCCCGGTGCCCTGCACTGGCGCATGAATTATCCGGCAGTTTCAGATGCCGGAGAGAAACAGAAAAAGGAGCACTATGATGTCAGATATTAAGAATTCAGCCAACTGGTCCTTCGAAACCAAGCAGCTTCACATTGGTCAGGAAACAGCCGATCCCGTAACAGACGCACGTGCCGTACCGATCTATGCAACGACTTCCTATGTGTTCCACAACAGCGAACACGCTGCAGACCGCTTTGGTCTGCGCGACGCAGGAAACATTTACGGACGTCTGACCAATCCGACTCAGGGTGTCTTTGAAGCCCGTATCGCCGCACTGGAGAACGGTTCTGCGGCACTGGCCGTTGCCTCTGGCGCCGCAGCAATTACCTACACCTTCCAGGCTCTGGCCAAAGCCGGCGAGCATATCGTTGCCTCCAAGACCATCTATGGCGGTACGTTTAATCTCCTGGCCCATACCCTTCCCCTGACATCCGGCATTACCACCACCTTTGTTGACCCGGACCAGGAAGGCGCTTTCGATGCAGCCATTCAGCCGAACACCAAGGCCATTTTTATTGAAACGCTCGGCAATCCGAACTCCAACATCATCGACATCGAAGCCGTTGCCAAAATTGCCCATGCCCATGGCATTCCGCTGGTCGTCGACTCAACTTTCGCCACACCCTACCTGGTAAGACCAATCGAGTACGGTGCTGATATCGTGGTCCACTCCGCCACCAAGTTCATCGGCGGACACGGAACGGCAATCGGCGGCGTCATAGTTGAAGGCGGTCACTTTGACTGGAAAGCCGGCGGAAAATACCCATGGATCAGCGATCCGAATCCGAGCTACCATGGCATCTCTTTCTATGACGCAGTCGGCCCCGCCGCTTTTGCAACCTACATCCGAGCCATCCTCCTGCGGGATACCGGCGCAACACTCTCCCCGTTCCATGCCTTCCTCTTCCTCCAGGGGCTTGAAACGCTGTCGCTGAGAGTAGAACGCCACGTCTCAAATGCACTTGCAATTGTCGATTATCTGAACAGCCATCCACAGGTTGAAGCGGTTCATCACCCATCTCTTTCCAGCGAGTCAAGCCATGCCCTCTACAAAAAATATTTCCCGAACGGCGGCGGCAGTATCTTTACATTCGAAATCAAAGGCGACAGCGAGACCGCCAAGAAGTTTATTGACAACCTGGCTATCTTCTCCCTGCTTGCAAACGTTGCCGATGGAAAGTCACTGGTCATCCACCCCTATACCACCACCCACAGCCAGCTGACGGATGAAGAACTGCTGGATCAGGGCATCAAGCCAAATACAATTCGTCTGTCAATTGGCACTGAAAATGTCAACGACCTGATTGCTGCACTGGACGCTGCCTTTCAGGCTGTGAAATAACCGAAACTCCTTCCTCCCAAAGGGATGCTCATCTGCATCCCTTTCTTTTTTGCAGATCTTTCCTTCTCTCAAAGAAAAACCGGCCGGAATATCCGGCCGGTTTAAGCATCTCATGTTCCGCATGGAAAATCCGCAAGATTTTCCGGCTGTGGCTTCGCCTGTGCAATCATCTGCCCAAGCGTGACAGACAAAAGATATTCCCGCACTACTTTATCCAGTCCCTCCCAGGCTGGCAGCGGAATGCAGAACTGGCACCGCGCACAGTCATTATGCTCCCGTTCCAGACAGGAAACAGCATGAAGCGGCCCCTCCGTCAGGCATACGATCTCCCACAGCGTGATCTTGTCCGGATCTGCTACAAGCCGGTATCCGCCTGTCTTTCCACGGCGGATTCCCAGAATTCCGGCATTCGCCAGAGAAGCTGTAAATGTTTCGAGGTATTTTTTGGAAATCTGCTGACGTTCGGCAATATCCTTCATGGAGACATAGCCATCCGCCTGATGCATGGCTATATCCACCAGCATCCGGGTAACATATCGTCCTTTTGTGGAAATCAGCATCCGGTTCACCCCATCCAGCATTAATTTATTGCTGCCTGTTGTGCAGCATCTGAATCGACCTCGTCTAATTTCTATTATAATACTAGACGTTATATAAATCAATTGCCTTGTCTGTCCAGGATCTGTAATTTCCATGCGTGCAGCACAATTAACCTGCGTTTATCTCCCATGCAGGATCACCAGAACAGGTATCCCGCCAGGGCCTTGACTGAGGCTTAAGAGATTCACCTTCATGTTTGAAATGTCATGCGCTGAAAAAGCGTCACAGGATTCACGGACAAGCCGTCCATGAACCGCTGTCCACAAAAGTCAGATGCTGGGACGGGCACACCCCTTGTCTTGCAGCATACTGAAAAAAGACGATTCATCATCCGCCTCGCAAGAATGAACTCCTGCCCTGCGAAATGGAATGATCTTTCACCTCTGACTGGTTACCACATGGGCGTCATTCTCTTTCAGGTCCTGTTCCTTAGCCATATACCAGCCCATGACATGATCACACTGCTGAAAACGCCCGGCATGAATTCGTCTTTCCAGTTCATCC
The DNA here is from genome assembly GCA_017469025.1 of Clostridia bacterium. GTDB lineage: Bacteria > Bacillota > Clostridia > Christensenellales > Aristaeellaceae > Ventricola. Next base: position 12,665 of record JAFUHD010000216.1, on the reverse strand, counting down.
GGTGTCAGTATCTCAACATTCAGGAACTCGGTTTCATCCAGGCTCTGTCCGGAAATGCGCCGGCAGTTTTTTGCACGGTAGACGAAAACATAATTATCTGAAATCGTTGCACTGGCCGGCATGGTGATCAGATGCGTCCATTCCTGAGAGGCATATCCGGTTTCCTCACGCAGTTCCCGCATCGCGGCTGCCAGTCCTTCTGCCTCCGTGGACCTGCCTTCCGCAGAACCATATGCCATTCCCTCCGGCCGCTCCAGTCCACCAGCAGGGAATTCCGTTGTCACCTCACAGATTCCCTGGCGGAACTGACGTACACAGAGATAATTTCCCTCCGGATCCGTGGCCACAATGACAACATAATCCCGTTTACTGTAGCTGTAATACGGTTCAAACAGCTTTCCGTTCGGGAATCGGAATACATGCTCCCTGAAGTCAATCCACTGATTGCGAACCAGGTGTTTCGTTTGAACCAGTTCCCACTTAAGATCATCCCGCTCTTTTTCCATCTGTTCCTCCGGTTAATTCAAGAGCCTGTACGGCAAAAACAATCCACTCACTTTATTCAAGTGAGTGGAAACGGTTTTCAAGATGAGTTCGTCCTGCCGCCTGATCATCAGACAGTCTACAGATTATTTTTTATCCGCAGGATCGGCATTATTTGCTTCCCGCTTTTCTGCTGCCTTGCCGATCATTGCAAGTGCCGCAAGTACTGCGCCTACCGCGATAAGAATTTTTTTCATTCACATTTCCCGGCATAACGTCAAATGACGATGCCTCTCCTTTAATGACATAGTCGTGCTTTCGGCACCATATCAATCGCAATTGTCATAATTTGGCAAACCAGCACAAGGTGCTGGGCCATCTCCTTTCCCAGCAATCAATTAATGCTGTCAGACACCACAGGCAGTGGAACCTGCCTGACAGGATTATTGTACCCTCTGAAAATGTAAAAGTAAAGGCCATTTTCCTGCCAGCATTTGTCATCGCCGCGTCTCCTGACACCAGTCAGGTTCCATCCGGCAAAAATCTGCTCTGCAGTTGTTTCTCACACGCTCTGTTAAACGGGCAGCAGACCGCTGAACCGGCATGATGCTGATTAACAGTCGCTGAACATGGTCAGTGATGAAAAGCACAGTCCCTGGCCAAACCGTGCAGATAAAGCCGTACAAGACTGAAAGTCAGAATGATGCAGATCAACAAACTGGACTCTGTCACTGTTTTTGGAGGATATCCAAGGTATGATGAGAAGCGCCTATCAGATCCTGCCGTTCACAGATGGTGAAGTGATAGTCCATCCATTTGCTGAAGGTTTCATCATCCATTGCGTCAATAACCGCCCGATTGTAATTGGTCGCTCCATCCGTGGCAATCAGCCTGATCCTATTGACTGGTAGCTCAGCATTGAGGGCGGCAATCTCCTCTGTGCGGACCATTTCAAACAGATCTTTCGGCTCGCTGATGCAATGCCAGTCGGGAGTCAACATATTGAGGTCCATCACTTCGTTCAACTTGTTCTTCCCGAACACATACTGTATGACGGTGGGCTCATTCATGCAGTATGCCACCAGAATATACCCACCGGGCTTTGTAACACGCACTGCCTCCGACAGTGTCTGAAGCTTTTCTTCCTTTGTGTAAAGATGATACATCGGCCCAAGCACCATGGTCAGGGAAAATGAGGCATCCGGCAATACCGATAAATCGAGCGCGTTGCCCAGTATCGTCGTGATTTGCTCTGACCCATCCAGTTTCGATTTCAGCAGTTCAAGATTATGAGGAATCAGCTCCACAGCTGTAACCCTGTAACCTTGCTTTGCCAGTGTGACGCTGTATCTCCCTGTGCCTGCACCAATCTCCAAAATGTCCGGTTCAGGAATCTTTGAAAGGCATTCCCGTATGTATTTCATCGTGGTCAGGAATTCAACCTGTCCATGGCGGGTAAGAAGGCGTCCTTCTTCATCATAATTATTGTAATAATCCTCAAGAAAGCTCATAACTGCCTCCACAAAATACCGGATAAAAGCCGAAGCATTCGACCGGTATTCTGGCATTTTCGTTCAATTTTTCTGCAGTCAACGGGAGTTTAACAGGAAGCAGCCGTAAACTGCTCTCACTTTATGGCTGTGATCCTTCTGAATACACACCGCTGTCTCCATATTTCGTCCGTCAAACGTCTGCTTTCAGGACCGGGACCACCAGCTTCCGCTGCTGAGCATCTTCTGCCCGTAGCGTTTGAACAAACCATACTCTTTATTTCTTCCCTGCCATGCATTAGAGGCCATACAGCATGGAAATTATTTTCCATCTGTCCAACTCCGGCATTACCAAAAAAGAAGGCCTCCGCATTCATCTGCAGAGGCATTTTATCCACCTTATTACCAGAGATCGACGCTGCCGGCTTCATTTCCCTTGACCCAATAAGCCTTGTTTTCCTCAACCTTGACATAGACAGTATCTACATTGTCCATACGGGCAAGAATATCCTCTACCGTAATGGATCCGCCCATAGCGGACTGAATATACACAACAGGCTTTGCCGTTGTCTTCTTGGCTGCGGGTTTCTTTTCCGGCTCAGCAGATGCCTTGGCTGCAGCTGTTTTTTTGGTCTTCTTCTCGGAAGCCTTTTCTTCAACTGCGGTCTCGGCAGCTTTCTTTGCAGCTGCTTTCTTGGGAGCAGCCTTCTTTTCAGGTTCTGCCTTCTGCGCAGCACCTTCGAGTGTCAAATCGACGCCATAAACGTCTTTAACTGCCTTTATCACCTTATCACTCGGTTTCGTTCCCTTTTCGTACTGGGCAACAGCCGGTCCGCTGATACCGATGCTTTCACCAAATGCTTTTTGGGTAAGCTTCTTTTCTGTCCGTAATTCCTTAATAGTCATGTTTATGATCCTTTCTCATTCCACGAAACTTATACTCGGGAATGCTGTCTGTCATTTCTTTCTGCACTCCGAAAAACATATTCTGTCTGACACATCGGATATGCAGAAGTGTATTAAATCAAAAACAACCTGTTTGCAAGCGCTTAAATACAGCATAAGTTATTCTTGAATGATTGGATTATAGCACCATCTTTCGGATACATCAACATTTGGCACCGCGTTTGAGACGTTTTTTTGTCTATCTTAACCCCATTTTCCCAGAATACTTACTGAATTAGAAACGCCACGCTCCGAAGGCGGCCACTTCAGTACATAGTAACCGGAACCCCTGAACGTATTGTTGACCTGACCAGTGATATTTCCCTGAGAATGCCGTCCGGATTTGCCTGAATACTCAGGCAATCCGGAATTGGCAGCTTTCATTTTTTGTGCCGAATTTGTTCTGCTTATTTGAACTGGTACAGGCGTTTTGCAAATATCTGGATATATCAGCAGGCGTGGGACAGCATAACTGCGCCTCAACCGGAACGATGAGACGATAATTGACCATGAAACCGAGATCATTGTGCATACAGGAGCAGATGATCTGTTTCAGTGTGACAATGCTCATATTCCCTGCCGTTCCTTCCGTATTGTATGAAGCACCAGAGCGCAGACTGAAACCGATGGTCACCGTCATGCCTCCATCACCGCTCCCATATGACAACGTGGAGCATATCTCCATCATGCTTTCCGAGCTTTAACCGTATGGATTTCAAAACTCCGATAATGTAACAGACTGATCCGTCTTCATTTCTGACACCCATGTTTACGATGCTGCCGTCATACGGAACACCATCAAATTCTGCATGTACCTTAACACGTCCATGCCCGAATTCACTGCGAACATCCCACGGGAACTTCACATAGGCACCGCCGTCTGAAAGTTCATTCAGCACAGCATCAAACTCATATTTCTTCATCATTTTTAATCCAGCAGTGCTGGTCCTCCGTTTCATTTTCCTCAAATCCGTCATTCTCATCAATCCACAACACTGGACATGATTTATGGACAAAGCAAAGCTGCATTTCAGACGGAAACGGAACAGCTCAACAGGCAGTTCCAGAAACTTACCATTTACAGTTTATCATTTTTCGTCTTCATTAACCATTGTTCATCAACATTTTGCACTGTTTTTATGTATTTTATCCTTTCCTGCTATTCAAAAGCCGGCAAATCAATGATATAATGCAATTGATTCTACATTGCAGGGAAATGCTAAATATGCATTTCCGGGTTCTGGAAAAGGAGATGGCCCAGCATTTCATGCTGGTTTGTCAAATCATGACAACTGCAATTGATACGGTGCCGAAAGCACGACTATGTCATTAAGGAGGAGCACAACATGAAAAAAGTCTGTTATTTGCTGCTGGCCATCACGCTGCTGGTCTGCATCACATGCGTATCTCTGGCAGAGAACGGATTATTGGACGTTCACTGTGATGAACTGGCATTTACAACAAAGATACCGGAAAAATGCACTGCTGAATATATCAGCGGCACCGGTTTTCAGATCTACGCAGAACATACCGGTTATATTCCCTATGTCATTGTCTGTCCGCGTCCGCTCAGCATGAAGTTCAATAATCCCCAGAATTATCTGAACAACGTTTTCCGTGAGTATATGGAAAACGAGCAGGGCGATAACATGATCGGCATGAACCCTGCAAAAACATGGACGGTCGGCGGTAAAGACCTGATTGGCGCGCGCTACATGTACAAGGTTCAGGGCAGAACGGTCGTTCTTCTCCGCCTGATTGAAGTCCGCGATGACGGTGATGTGGAATATACCGCAAAATACCTTGATGGAGAAGATACAGGTGTCATGACCGTTCTTGAAGCTGCTGTCCGTTATTATACGCCGGACAGTCTGGCACTGGAACCCATTGCATCTGACGGCGCTGACACGCTTCCGCCGGAAACACAGACAGAGAATCAGGGAAACGGGTCAGCCGATCTGCCTGAGGATATCCCGTCCGATAATCTGGAGCTTCCTGCAAGTGGAGATGATGCACGTCCCGTGGACATACCGTCCGACGTCCTTATTGTTTCACCCGATTCATCTGACGATTTACTGGTCCCGTTTGACATTTCCGGCCTGAGTGCAAATACAGACAGCGGTGTTTATCAGGTACAGATTGCGGATGCTGACAAAATCATGTCAGGCGGGTATTTTACCGTTCAGCTTTATGTACAGGATGAGTATCCAGCTGACCAGGTTGAAGCGCTTGCTGCTGGCAGCAGAATCCGCATCAACAATCAGAATTTCACGGTTGTAGATGTTGCGCAACACGATAATGGCGTTTATGAAATCTATCCAAAGGAAGAGTTTGACGGCTATCTTGTGCTTCAGAAAAATGCAGGCGGCACCTATACAGCGCTTGTAAATGACTGGGTACCCTGTACGCATCTTCAGGATGTCAAAATCATGATGCCGCTCCCGTATAAATTCTCCTTCGGCTGGATCAGCGGTGAAGAAGATGCATCCGTTTATGATGCAGATGGATTCGTAGATCTCATTACAGGAGATACCGACATCCAGAAAGAACTGAATCCATATAATACCGCGATTATGTTCGAGGAAGGCCTGATCTCAATCATTCTGCATACGGATTACCCGTTTGGACCTGAAAACGAATAAACAGCTGTATACAAATCAGGAGGCGGCATACTGCCGCCTCCTGTTATTTGCCTCATACACAGGCTGATTTCTCAGTAGTTTCCAATCATCAGTCTTTTCTCAAACTCGGATACAGGCATCGGCCTGTCAAAAACATATCCCTGAACATATCTGCAGCCGCACTGTTTCATGATGTCAAGCTGCGCTTCTGTCTCTACCCCTTCAGCGATACACTTGAGTCCCATTTCATGTGCAGCACTGACAATGTACCCGAACAGCCTGATCTCACGTTCCATGTCATTTTCATCATCAGGAAGAATGCTCTTGTCCAGTTTAAGCACATTCCAGGGAATCTGCTTGATCAGATTGAGTGAAGAATACCCGACGCCGAAATCATCCACAGATGTTGCAACACCTGCCCTCTGGAGCTGACCGACAAGTCTTTTCAGGTCCTTGAATTCTACATCTGTTGTCGTCTCTGTCAGTTCAATTTCTATGAGCCGATGCGGAATACTGTACTTGTCTATTATACTCATAATATGCGTAAACAGATCCGGACTGAATAAATTCCGCCTTGAAATATTTACTGAAATTGGAACAACCGGCATGCCTTCATCCAGCCATCCACGTATATTCCAGCAGACGTGATCGAGCATGTAAAAATCCAGCTGACAGATATCCAGACCACGTTCAAGCTCCGGGATAAAATATGCCGGCGGGATCAGTTCTCCGTCCGAAATCCACCTGCAAAGTGCTTCTGCACCCACAACTGTCTTTGTCTCAATATCCACCTTTGGCTGATAATACACCTTGAATTCTTCATTGGAAATACCGATTTTATAACGTTTCTGAACCAGAAGCGAACGCTGCCGCTCTTCCTCAAGCTTTTTCGTATAAAAAACCACATCATTCGTGTTTTCACGTTTGGCAGCAAGATAAGCCGTAATGATCCGTTCCATTATATAGCCAGGATGAGGTACATTATCTGATTCCGAAATAGTATACATACCGGCCACAGCCGATACTTCAATCCGCTGATCATCATCGTACTTGACAGACATACCGGATAAAACCCGCATCACCTCAGCAAGTTTGTCCGTATCAAATAACAAGACAAAATTATCCCCGCCGAGACGGGAAATAAGCGCGCCAGGTCCCATCGCTGTAACAACTGTGCTGATATAACGACGTAAAACCATATCCCCTGCGCTTCTTCCAACCTGCTGGTTGACAAGAGAAAAATGCTTTATATTAATTCGTGCCGCAGTCTTTCTCTTCAATCGTCCTGCTTCCTTCATGTCGGAAATCTGCTTGAAATAATAGCGAAGATTTGTGTACCCGTCCTCATCCCAGTATTTGAGCTGCTCGACAATTCTGCTCTGCCGGGACCTGTTCAGATTGGTCACGATCATCCGCTGAACCATCTCCAGCCTGTAACGTTCCTGTTCTGTAAGCGCATCTGCACCTGCTGCCTGATAGGCATTACTGACGATCACATTTCCAATCGGAGTAACCTGCCGGACCTGCGAGACGATGACATGCGGTTCGCCGCTGTCATAGCAGACAAATGATTCGCCCATGCAATGCTGCTCTTTTTCAGGATTATCATAAAAATAGGTAATTCCCTTGGAAATACGAAGCATCTTGCACAGTTCCGCCAGTGTTGACAGGATGTCCGGTATATCAAATTCATCAAGAGCCGTCATTAATGATACAAGATGTTCAAATGCGTCATGATATGCTCGACAATCCATTCACAAACCCCTTACACAATTTCAGTGTTATTTTCATAATCTTACCATGCGTATTTCGGAATCATAAGTTTCTGTTTTCACCTGTTTTGTGATGATTGTCACTTTCACTCAGACCGGATATTTATGATGCAAACCGTTGTTTCCCCGGGTCCACAATCCGGTCCGCAGGCCGAGTCATCTTCTCCATCTGATCAGATAAGCTGTGTCTTCACCTCCTTTTTGATCATAATCCATTTTCAACGAAAAAGCGTTTCACCATTATGGTGAAACGCTTTTTTCATAAAATCATCCGTTCTGGCATTCCTGTCCGTTCTCTATGCTTTTCCATTGTACTGCAGGCAGAGCATCGTCAGGTCGTCAAACTGTTCGGCATCCTTCACAAAAGCATCCACGCTGCTGCGCACATTTGCCAGAATCTGCTTGGGTGTGGTATCCGGCTCCCGGTTAAGCGCCTCAAGCATTCTGTCTGTCCCAAAGAGCTCATTTTCTGCATTGGTTGCCTCCGGAACACCGTCTGTGTAAACAAACAGCCGCGTGCCCGGTGTGATATCCAGTTCATACTCCCTGTAACGTACGCCATCCATACCGCCGATAACAAAGCCGTGTTTGTCCTTAAACAGTTCAAAGCAGCTGTTCGGTCCTGCAGTCACAACCGGATACTCATGTCCTGCATTTGCTGCCCTCAGATGCCCCGTGGACAATTCAAGAATACCGAGCCAGACCGTAACAAACATCTCCGCTTCGTTATTCGAGCAGATAGCATTGTTGGTCTTTGTCAGAATATCTGCCGGAGAATGGCCCAGCATGGCGACGCTCTGCAGAATAATTTTGGACGCCATCATGAACAGCGCAGCAGGAACACCCTTTCCGCTGACATCCGCAATAACCATGCAGAGATGATCCTCATCGATCAGGAAGTAATCATAAAAATCTCCGCCGACCTCTTTTGCCGGATCCATGCTGGCATAAATATCAAAATCCGCTCTGTCGGGAAATGCTGGGAAGATATGCGGAAGCATGGAAGCCTGAATCTGGGTTGCCATGGACAGTTCCGTTCCAATGCGTTCCTTTTCGGCTGTTACGGTCTTAACCTGTTCAATGTATTCAACAGTCTTGTGTGAAAGGGAGGCAAATGAATCTGCCAGGAGTTCGATCTCATCTCCAGTCCGGTAAGCGTCCTCCATTTTGAATTCAATGTTGTTCCCGCCAAGTTCCGCGATACGTTTAGTGATGGTGTCAAGCGGACGGACAATCCGCTTTCCCCGGACCAGCGCACCGGCAAGCATCAGCACTGTTACCCCCAGAAGCAGCGCAATGGCAGTTTTCTGGGCAACTCCAGTCTTTGACCGATAGCTCTGTATGGCTTCAACCTGGATACTGTCAAAGCTGTTCTGAAGCATGATGCCCGGCTGCTCTGCCAGTTCCCTGCTGAGAATGTTCAGCAGCACCCAACCAACAGTCTTCATTGGAGCACCGGTCATATAATAATCGCCATCATCCAGGGACACCAGACGAAGCTGTGTCTCTTCGTGCATGGCACGCTCAACCAGTTCTGCCAGTTCAGGATTATGAGCTTCCCTGAGATCCACTGCGTCTGAAGACTGTTTTACAGCAAACAGGCCCGATTCTGCCGCAGAGAAGACAGGATGTCCCTGACTGTTGACGATGCATACATAACTGCCGTCGGCAGCGGAGGCTTCAACACCGTTTTTCATGGATGTCAGAAACAGATCCGAACCAACCACTGCTGCAAGACACCCATCCACATATACAGGCATAGCGCAGACAATTCCGATATCTCCTGTAAAGGCATCTATTTCCACATCCGTAAAAATCAGGGACTGCTTTTCCACAGCCAGCAGGTACCACGGTCTGGTTCTGGGATCGTAGTGCACCATGCTGCCGGATGCATCAAACTTTGTCTGACTTCTGTCATCCACCACCAGAAATGCCCCTTCAGACAGTGCAATAAAGCATGAATTCGTTTCTGCCGAAACCCCAAAGAGCGAAATCATCATATCAGACATATTGGCAGCAAGTCCGATATGATCCGTGAGCACAGGATTGTCCAGATCCGCATCTTCTGCCAGTATCACCTGCGCCGTAACCTGTCCGCTTTTTCCCGGATCCGGAACCGCATACGGCATTCTCGGATACTGATCAGGCGAAGCAAAGAGCTTTTCAGCATACTGACCCATCATCTCGACGCGTGTTTTGAGTCCGCTGAACATCTCATCTGCCAGCATGGCTTCCATATTCGCTGACTTGACCATGGATTTCTCTACCACCGAATTCATAACCGAACCGGTGATATCCCCAATGGATGTTTTCTGCTTTGCAGATGATTCCTCTGTCAGGGAAACAAGCATGCGGCTTTGATGCAGTGACAGTGCAATAAAGGCTGCAGTCAGCAGAATTACAGTAAACAGAATCAGATTAAAAATCTTATTCTGAATACCTCCGATCACCAGATTTTTGAATTTCTTCATTGGCGTTTCCTTCCATCCTTCTGCCATGCTGTAAATTATCCGAGCACCATGGACAAGGTTCCAAAGTAGGCAATCAGTACAAACAGCAGCAGCAGTTCCTCCCGCCACCGCTTTACAAGCAGTCCGACACATTCACGCATAAACGCATTCGGCCAGTACCACCAGCGCGTTTTTCCACCAATGCCTTCTGCCCTGAGGCCTGCATCCGCGGCCCAGATTCCGCTCCGGAACACATGGTAATTGGTCGTCGCAAACACAGCGCTGCCGCCAGGCTTTGTTTCCTCAAGAATTTCCTTTGAGTAGGCCATGTTCTGATACGTGTTTCTGGATTTTGTTTCAGGCCTAATTGCATTGTCCGGAATACCGTTTTCTATCAGGTAACGCCGCATGGCTTCGCCCTCCGGCATCGGCTCATCCTTCCCCTGCCCGCCGGACGGGATAAAAACGGCTTCTTTCCCGGTTTCCTCCTTCTGTTCCCGCCAGAAAGAAAGCGCCCGGTCCACACGTCCGCGCAGAAGCGGCGGCAGCGTTCCGTCTTTTCGGAACCAGCAGCCAAGTATGATAATGAAGTCCTTGTCATACTCCGGCTGATTGCGTGCTGCCGTAATTCCGCAGATGACAGACCCCGTCAGCATGCACTCCATATAGACGAAAATGGATGCATAAACATTGTGGATGGTCTCATGCACATGCATCTGCCGCTCGGACCCTACGAAATTTCGCGTAAAGAAATACATGCCGACAGCTTCACCGGCAATGAGCAGCAGGCTGACAATCAGGCCAAGCACATTCTGAATCCCCAACCGTTCATGAAGAAGCAGAACACAGTTCGATACTGCCATTGCGGCAGCAAAAAGCAGCATAGCCGGCATGGTCAGCATCATATAGCGCATCGGTGTTCCGTTGATCACCGAATATGCCTCCAGCATGTTGTAATACTGTGGGTGCAGGATATGCGAAAGCGTGACACGGAACATCAGCAGCCCAGTTACAAGAGAGAACAATGAAAAACCGGCAAAATAGATCGTGGAATAGTTATAGTAATCCGGTCCTTTTGCCTGAAAATAATGCCAGAGCATGATGCTGCTGACGAGCAGCCAGAAGAGTGTTACGGCAATCATCACCGCGGTATCGCCGGTAAATCCGCTTGTCTGCGGATCATATATTGTACCCAGCGGCGTTACCCTCAGATAGTAGGACATCCTGTCCTCACCGTCCGGGGAAAGAACATGAATCTCTGCCTCGCCAGCCTGCATGGGCTGTATACGGATATCCATCCGGTCATCCCGGATTCCCTCCACAGCAAGCTCTGCCACCTCCGGACTGTCAATGACAGCTTTCGGTCCCGGAGCATTTGCACCGTTTTCCTGCATCATTCTGTGGTCCAGTGGAATATGCACTGTATATGTCCTGAAAAATGTCACTCTGCATATAATGCAGAACAGGATCAGTCCCGCTGCACATACTCCAATCTGCTTTGCCGCTTTTCTCAACATCGCTTTTCTGCTGTTTCCTTTCAGAATGCCGCAATATAATCCGCCGTCACAGCGAATATTGTTTAACACAATCTATCCTGCGTAAATTTGGTTTGGCACGATCAAATACATTTTACCCGTCACAGACTACCTTTTCAAGTCATGCCTCAAAAAAGCCCGGAAGAAACAGGCAGCGGTCCCCATGACAGATACCTATACGCTTTTGCCAGTGAACAACAACACAGCAGTATTCCTACTTGGACATAAAAAAAGGGGCCGGTTTCCCGGCCCCTACTACTGGACTAATAACTGTCTACAATTTGTCCCTGACTGTGGAACCACTTTAGTTCCATCGGTGTGAATCGATCAATGAAAGCGTTCCGGCATTCTAAACCGTCAGCTCAATCCGGTTGCCTTCGATGCAGGCAATACAGCTTTCATAATATCCGTCGCCTGTGACACGCGGCCCGCTGACGACAGCATATCCATCTGATGCCATCTGATTCGTCAGCGCATCTACCTGTTCCCTGCTGCCCAGCGAAAATGCGATATGTGCATAACCCAGGTGTTCATTCGAACTATTTTGTGAAGCAACACCAGGTTTATTCATGATTTCTAGCCGCGCACCATCTTCGAAGGTCAGAAAGTAAGACCGGAAACCGGTCCTCGTATTCACATATCCGTCCCCGGAAACCGCACCGAGATACCTGACAAAGAACTGACGGGCAGCTTCCAGATCATTGACATACATGGCAACATGCTCAATCTTCATTTCTCATTGCCTTCACGCTGACGTTCCAGGAGCACCTGCCGCCCTATTTTGCCTGTCATATGATCTATTGTAATCTCCACGCAGCAAAGTCTGCCCTCACGGATCGTATCTTCCGTTTCCTTCATATACAGTTCCTCAAATCCGGCAGAGTATTTTGCGCCGACGGCATTCGCTGCCATACGCAGCTCTTCCTCATCCTCAAGTATTCTGGCACGTCCAAAAGCGATCACACTGCAGAACTTGGTTGTCCGTTCCCTGGGCATAACCTCATCCCTGTCAATAACGGTAAAGGAAACCTTTTCATTCCTGCGAATAGCATCTATCTTGTGGCCTGTTTTCGCGCAGTGAAAACCAATGGTTCCCAGCCCGCTGCCGCCTTCCTGATATACAAAGCTGATTGGCACCGTATAGGGATAACCATCATCACCATACAGTCCCAGCACGCCAGAGGATGCCCTGCGCAGGATTTCTGCGCACTCCTCTGTAGAAATCTGCTGTCTGATTCTCCGCATTTCCCTGAACATATTTGTCTTCTCCCTTAATGACACAGATTTGCTTTCGGCATCGTGTCCTTGCAGATGCCATTATTTGACATACCAGCGCTCGCGCTGGGCCATATCCCTTAATGACACAGAT
>JAFUHD010000215.1 GCA_017469025.1 Clostridia bacterium | reverse complement strand
ATATGGTAGCAACACACGGGATGATGCAATCTGGGCAGTTCGGAAGTATCTGTTTTATTTTCAGCAGCAGGGGCATGAAAGCATTTCGGACGTAACAGTTGAGGACGCAAGGCAGTTTCTTTTGCGTGTGGCGACGGAAGTTAAGCTGTCAACACTTCACACACTGTTGCTGTACGTGAAGTATTTCCATATGTTCCTGCGCGAGCAGTCCATCCCTGCACCGGACTGTGTTGATCTGTTCGACTACACAATATACAGGGAAATGCCTATCCAAAGCTATGTGACAGATGCGGAGTTGGAGGCAGTACTCAACGTTATTGACAGAGAAACCGACAACGGGAAAAGGAATTATGCAATCATCATGGTTGCAGCCGCAACAGGGATGCGGGCGTGTGATATCATCCAAATAAAGCTGTCAGATATTGACTGGCGAAAAGGTGAAATCAGGGTTGTGCAAAAGAAAACCGGACGATTTGTATCATTTCCCCTGACCAGAGAGGTTGGAGATGCGCTTAAGGACTACATATTGAATGCTCGGCCAGCGTCAGAGAGCCCAGAAGTGTTTCTGAGACTCAGAGCGCCTCATGCCGCTATGATGGACGCAGTGGCAGTTGGCGATATGTTTGGCAAATACCAGAAGAAAGCAGGGATTGTCCGGCAACCTTTTGACGGAAAAGGATTTCACGGATTGCGGCGGAGACTTGCGAAAAAATTGATTGTCAATGGAACGCCGCTAACCACCGTTGCGCAGATCCTGGGGCACAATGATTTGCAATCTGTCCGGCAGTATTTATCCCTGGACACGGAAAATCTGCGAGAATGTGCTCTCGACTTTTCCAGGATCCCTGTGAAGGGAGGGCTGGGCATATGAGAAATTTCACCAGCGGTTTTGCACCAGACCTGAATGGAATGATTGATCTCAAGATGGCACTGAACTATTCCGAGAGCACCTACCTGGAACGCGGACGGGTATTTGACCTCTTTTGCGCAGAACAATATCCAGATGCAAACATTGTCACGGAGGGACTGGCAGTAAGCTGGCTGCGCCTGGATGACGATGTATCGCCTGGGGTTGTTCATGCACGGGCAGCTTTCCTGCGCAGCCTTGCTCACTACCAGAAAGCCATTGGCAAAAATGCTTATGTGCTTCCGGATGCCTATATATCCGGAAAAAGAGCTTTCGTCCCATACCTGTTTACGGATGAAGAAATGACAAGTTTGTTTGTGGCCATTGACAATTACACGAACAAAACAAATTCCTTGCGCTCAATGCAGTACCAAACATATTTTCGACTGACCTACACATGTGGGCTTCGTCCTGGCGAGGGACGTGAGTTAAAAAGGAAGGATGTGGATTTGCAAACCGGCGAGATTCGTATCCTGAATACCAAGTGGCACAAAAGCCGGACTGTCGTGATGTCGAACGATATGATGGCGATGGCCCAAAAGTACGCCGCTGTACGCGATGCGGCCTACTCCCATGATGATTATTTCTTTCCCCAAAAGCCAAACAAGCCTTTTGGTGCTACTGCAATGCAGTCAAAATTCCGAATGTTCTTCGCCCAGTCACAGCCTGATATTCCTGAAGACATGTTGCCAGCGGTGAGAGTTTATGATCTTCGTCACCGTTTTGCGACGACCGTCCTGAACAAATGGCTGGATGAAAAGCGTGATCTTTCCTCCCGTCTGCCATACCTGCAAACCTACATGGGGCACAAGGAGCTTGTGTCAACTGCCTACTATATTCACCTTCTCCCAGAGCAACTTGTGAGAAACGCAGGAATTGACTGGGACAGCATGAATGCGATTCTGCCGAGGTGCGAGCTATGGGAAAAGTGAAAGACGCACAGTTATTTATGCTGATCCGCAATTTTCTGGAAATCTACCTGCCAGTTCACCGCCACGCTGGAGAGAACACCGTAAAAAGCTACCGCACGGGACTGAACCAATTCCTTGATTTTGTCTCACAGAAGAAAGGAATTTCCAGGTACTCGCTCACCGCAGCGATGTTTAGCTATGACATGGTGACTGAATATCTCCAATGGCTCACCAACAACAAAAAAGTATCTACAGCAACCTGCAACAACCGGCTGGCGGTGATTCGCGCATTCATTGCCTATGCCTCCGCCTGCAAGCCGGAATATATCGATCTCAAGAACCGGCTTGGCCAGATTAGGGTGAAGAAGAATGACCAGTTCGGCAAGGTGAACTATATGACCGAAGCAGCGGTGAAGGCATTGATGGAAACGCCGGATATTTCAACACAAACAGGACTCCAAGACCAGTTTATGATGGTCATGCTGTATGACACAGGAGCGCGAATACAGGAGATCCTAAGCCTCCGGCTCTGTGACCTGAAGATTGACAAGACCCCCACCGCTACTATTCACGGCAAGGGAAACAAGATCCGTGTTGTTCCCATGATGCAGGAAACGGTGAAACATCTGAAAAAGTATCTCTCGGTTATGCACAAAGATGAAAGCATGTATTCTGAAACCTATCTGTTTTTTACACGACACAAGGGGCAGAAAGTGCAAATGTGCGATGATACCGCACGTTTCAGGATTCAGCGGTATGTTGCTGCTGCAAAACAGAAATGCTCCGATGTGCCAGACAATCCTCATCCACATATGTGGCGTCACACAAGGGCAATGCATCTTTACCAGCATGGTATGGACCTTGAACGGATTTCCCAGTGGCTGGGTCATAGCCAGTTGGAAACGACACTGATTTATGCTCACGCTGATACCGAGGACAAGCGAAAAGCAATTGAAGCAGCCCTTGGCGGTGGCGTGACCGGGGAACTGCGTGATGCACCCTACACCGTTGATGATGAAGAGGTTCTGCGGAAACTGTATGGACTGTGAACCCCAATATTATCCCGAATTTCACACCTGCAATATTACAGCTGAACTCTCATGCTTATAAAAGCTCAGAAATATTATCCCGAAAAAATCATGGCAAAGTCCAGTGTTTACAAGGGCTTTGTTACCATATTCGGGATAATATTTTTTTCGGGATAACCACTATAATTCCAAAGAGGAATTAGCCTTCGAAAATGCTGATCTCAAATTACTACAATTCAACAGTAAAACTGATTGTTTTGTTTGAATAAGAACAACTACACCATACACCAGCTGATATTCCTCCAAGAATTCTACAACAACACCAACTTTAATCACTTCTCTGTCGATCCAGTGAGTTTCTGTTTTTCCATTATCCAATCTTGAGACAGAGCAATAAGCCCCAATGGTATCTTCCTGCTGCGGAGCTGGTTTTACTGATGGTTCCGGGACTACATCATCAATTGTAGAAGTAGTCGTTTTCATTGTTCTTTGTTCATCATCCACAGGGTTACACCCTCCATTATGCCTTCAATAATCAATGCGATTCCAGTAAATACCCAGACCGAAATCCAACTCATACCCGGATCAAGAACGATTACAAAACCAAAGATCAGATAAAGAAGCGCGCAGATGCCAGGGAAGTACCAGAGTTTCTTATGAAGCCGCAGACAGTCCACCGTTTTCTGAATCTTTTGGAAGCCAAGCAGCAATTGGAACAGGCCGTAAACCACTGCCAGCGCAGGGAACGCTTCTGACCACCAATTCTGCCCAAAGATACAGAAAAGGCCCAGCGTAGCAGCCATCAGCCCGGTTGTGAATTCTTCACCCTCTGCGGCTTCATCCGCTTCTTTTTTAAGGTAATGGATGATTCTGATTACGCCTCGCAGGATCAGCAGCACGCCTAAAATGCGGATCAGGCTGACGGTATAAATAGAGGGATTAACCAGAAGAAGGATACCGATGACGATTTGCGCTACGATGGTTATGCACTCCCGAATGTGCTTGAGCAGATACTTCATCATTTGAACAGCACTCCTTTTATTGGTTGAATTTCAGTTCCTTCAGGATCAGTCCT
>JAFUHD010000214.1 GCA_017469025.1 Clostridia bacterium | reverse complement strand
ATCACTTGGTACTTTTGGCAGACTTTGATGAACATCTTCATATGTGCAGTTCCATCAGTGGCAGACAAACCGCTTCACTGCATCTGCTTCCCTACAAGTCCGGCATATATGCTGCGCTGTGACACGGGAATCTTTAAGGTATCCATTGCCTTTTCGATAGTTACTCCAAAGGACTCCATAATATCATTGATGTGAGTCACCGTTGTCTGCTGCTTTTCAGTGTTTACCGCTGTGTTTACCTTTTCATCTATCCTGTCCTTCAAAATCTCCATCAATACATCTTCCATTGTTCCATTCTCCTTTACCATTTCGATATACTCTGGATTCTTCTCAAGGACCAGCCGGATCAGTACTCCATAATGTTCCCTTACGGCTTCGTCCTTTTCCTGATCTATGCACTTTATTATCCGCCCGACATCCGCCTTGTCGGCTTTATCTGTCAGAGCACGGTATGCTGCATACTCTTCGCCCTTCAGTTCACCTGTGATGATAATCTGAAAAGGAAGATCTGTATAGCCTGTCACATGGTAGATTCCCGGTACCTCGTCCCTGACAAGCCTGCCTTTCTTTTCCATTTCTTCGAACAGATCCGGATTTTTTACTGCCCTGAAGATGGAAATGGTCACCTGGTCCTCCGGACGGTCTCCGTCATGCTCCGCCACACCTATATAAAGATTCGCATATCCGCATACCTTCCGGATTACCCTCATGTTCAGTGCATCATGCGGATTCTTGTACTCGAGAATGTTGATCTTGCGGAAAATCCTGAAAACAGCCTTTTCCCAATTGACCTCCTCATCCTCTACGAGAATGACAAAATCAGTTCTGGGCGGAACTTCCCCGATTTCCTCTTCTGTGTTTATATGCACAAGACCGGCATATTTGTGTGTCTCTATCCGCAGCAGGGCTTCAAAACCTGCATGCCAGTCGCTGCGGGGCGTTGCACGAAGCTTCTTCAGCTCCGCCAAATGGTATTCTATCTGTTTCTTCCGTTCCTGTTCTGTCAGTTCCCTGTTTTTCTCTGCATCCGCCATCTACACTTTTCCTCCTGATAAGAACTGCTTCGGCTTAATTTTTCATACGGAGACGTTGAGCCTTGCATCCGGTTATACCTGCCAAGATGACAGCATGGACTTTCAGTACCGTTTGATCAGCATTGTCTGCAGTTTTGACAAACAGCACTGAGCAGCGGCTCATCTTCCCGTTCTGAATAACGTCTAACATCCGGACTTCTTACATCTGAAAGCCATCATAAAGGTACAATAAAATTATAGTAAAAATCAAGGAAAAAATCAACGAAGTTTTCTTATGTTTTTCTTTGACAGGAACAGTTGGGAAAATCCGGTTCAAATGATCAAAAAATATCATAACAGTGAATTGACAGCAGCGCTTGAATGATATCTGTGTCTCAGTAAAAAAGGCTCATGTCCTCTTTAATTACACATGTGGTACCATCCAGCCCTCTCTGTTCAAATCCATATAATAGACAGGGAATCTCCTGTTCCCCCCAGATAATGAATACGGGCCAAGAAAAACGTAAATAAAGAAAAGAGCTGTGTATTATTGTTCATCAACAGATACACAGCCCTTTTGTTTTCACATAACGGACGGATAATCATATTTTTAAGATAAGACAGCCTGAGCCAAAGCACAGAACTTGCGAATATCGAAGCATATTGAAGCAGGAATACCGGAAGGCAGGTAAAACTTCGGGTGAAAGCGGGGGCATCATTTCAATTGTCCGGCCTATTGACGTTAAGCAGACAGAAGAAAAAGGCTTCCGGTTTGATCTTTCTCTATATTTTCGGCGTTTGCTTCTATCGGAAGTGTGTATGATCTGTTTCTCTTCAATATTTGATTCCTTTTAAAAATGTACCAGGTCTGCAACGTTTACAGGCAGGCCGGAAGCGATGGAGCGGTTGGCTGCTACACCTGTTAAAATGGACTTGATGCCGTCCACATGATCTGCTGCCCGATGAAACGGGTCTTCCTGTTCACCAGGATGGAACAGATCCCGCAGCATTACCGGATCGCCGCCGCCGTGACCACCCTCGATATGGTCAATAGGCACATGGTACGGTTCGCCCAGCATGGGATATACCAGAATATCGTAAGTGCGTACCCTTCCTTCCTGGTTTTTATCTCCACCCGCGTTGATATACGGGCGCTCCACTGCATGATATTCTATACGGCCTTTAGAGCCATTCATCATCACATTGAAGCCTTCCCAGGGAAGATAACTGTTGAGCGAATAACTCATTACAGCATTGTTTCTGTAACGCACCAGGACAGCCATTGTATCCTCTATACTGATATCATCACCAAACACGCTTCTGTCCCTGATATAACCAGAATCCTCCTCTGCATCCAGATACATTGCCTTCAGGTTGGGATTGTTGTCCATATCAATGGCAAAGTGATCTCCACGGGCGGCTTCACTGCCATGACAGCGATAATAGAATTTCGTTTCGCCCCGCTTTTCAGCATTCTGCCTGCCATAGAAGTTGGTATCACCAAAGGCAAACACCGTTTCCGGCTCAGTGCCCAGCCAGAAATTGACCAGATCAAAATGGTGGGTAGCCTTGTGTACAAGCAATCCTCCGCTGTTGACTTTGTTTCTGTGCCACCGCCGGTAATAATCTGCTCCATGGACCGTATTCAGCAGCCATTCGAAATGCACGCTGTACACTTCTCCAATGGTACCGTTCATGATTAATTCCCGCATCTTGGTATGATGCGGTGCATAACGGTAGTTGAATGCCACTCTGATATGTCTGCCCGTACGCTTTTGAGCATCAATGATACGCTGAGCTTTCCGTGCATCTGTGGTAATTGGTTTTTCTGTAATCACATCGCACCCCATCTCCATAGCCCGTACAATGTAATCATCGTGGGTACGGTCCACACTGGTCACAATGACGATATCAGGATGCTGTTCACGAATCATTCTCTCATAATCCGTATAATAGTAGGTGGGCACAGGCGCCTTTCCCAGCTTGTCACGAATGACACTGTTAGCGTAGTCCATGCGTGTCTGACTCAAATCGCAGAAAGCCACCAGATCACTTGTATCCGCATATTCTGAACACAAAGCTTCATAGTACATTCTGCCCCGGCCGCCAATTCCAACCTGGGCATAGCGCGTTTTATTATCACTCATGACTTTTATTCCTTCTTCATATTATCTCTGTCCGCATGAAATTTCAGATATGTGGCATCTGGATAAGAGTACTCACCGCGGTAATTGGAAGCATTATAAGACGGGAACTGGACCGGATGATAAGTTTGTTCCCGCGGTGAATCCGACTGGGTATAAATCCACAGGCTGTGATAATCCCATACGACCAGCTCATCCCGTTCATCTCCTGTCAAATCTATGGCTTCGCAGCACAGTACAGGATGGCCATCATCCGGAAATACCACTGAACGCACACCTTCACCATTGATCAGTCCGCCGCGTACAGGGTCTGCATTCGTCAAAATCAGTTCCGTGCCGTCCCCGTCCCAGTTCACCGGAGCTATGACGTTGCCGTTCATTTCGTTCTGCATTTCCCAGAGCGGATTCCCATCGCTGTCATACAGGAAAATGCATCCCTGATGTCCCCAATAATTGGTGACTGCAATCTGCAGTCCAGGCAGGTTCGGACAGTAGTTGGCCACGGACACCCGTTGTGCATGACCGATCATGTCTCTGGCCAGAATATTGCCGTAAAAATCCCCTATGAAAAAGCCCTGGGTTCCGGATACACAGGCAAAATACCCGTTTTCGTCTCCGGCCTTCCATTTGCCTGCTACAATTTCATCTGTATGGTCGTCCTCGATGGGATAGTGCCAAAGTTCCTTTCCATCACTGTCAAGCATCCTGTAGCCTACCAGCAGCTCATCCTTTCCGTCGCCGTCAATATCCACCGGCAGTGGGCAGTGACCTGTATTGGTGGGACTTTTGTATTTCCAGAGCACGTTCAACCGGTCGTCCAGAGCCCAGATACGGCAGTAACGGTCCTTGATCAGAATATCAGAGGGAGCATCCAGTCCCCGGAAATTGCAGATGCGGATGCCATCGGGATTCAGTCGGGTAAAGGCATACTGATTGTAAGGCGCACCGATAAGTCCTTCATCGTCCTGATCGGCAATGGGGGTCTGTGCCCTGCACTTTACCTGACCCGTCCGTCCGTCCAGAATCCGGATTTCAAAATCCCATCCGACGATGACCTCATCCACGCCGTCATGGTCGATATCGTATACCTGCAATGCCATATCGGCGGATACCTTTCCAAGGTTCGCTGTATCCGCAGATGGTTCACCCAGCTGCCAGAGTACATTGCCTTCCAGATCAATCGCAGTCAGGCAGCTGATAAATCCATAGGCATCCCGGCTGACACGTTTTTGCATTTGGGCCAGAACGATCTGCCAGGTTCCGTCTCCCAGCAAATGTCCAAAGCGGATCTGGCGGCTTGTGCCAAAATCCCGCAAGTCGATCTTCTTCCAGAGTTTCATGGGAATATGGGCGCTGACAGCCTTTTTTTCTTCTTCCCGGCGCTGTGCCTGTGCGGCCTGAATTGCATTCATTCCTTCTTCTGAAACGCTGACTTCAAAATCCGAAAATCTGGCAGGACAGTCTGCCGTGATGCCGGCCTTGCCGCCACGTACAGCTCTGGGAACCCTGGCCTCCAGGATCATCTGACCGTTAATCATGCACCGTACCTGGTCTCCGTTTATATCAGCTGTCAGGCGGTAACTGTCGTCGCTGTTGTGCGGAAATGCTGCTTTTGAGAGCACAATCACTTCCTCCTTGTGCCGATATGCCAGCACAGCCTGATCCCGGTCTTCAAGAGAAAATACCAGGGTGTCAATACTGTGATTGAGACAAAAGACAATGCCTGCCATGCCCCGCTGGGAAAGCCTGCGCAGGGTGACGGAAACAATATAATCCCGCCAGTCCTGATCTCCGGTTTCCAGTGTCGGAAAGATACGGTGCGGATGATTCTTTTCAAGGCGCATGCATTCCATGTAATGCTTTCCGTCCAGGCCGGTAATCAGCCAGGTAGGTCCGGTACCGTTCCACGTATAGTTGCACACCTGGTCCAGCCAGCGGCCATGGTAGCCCCTCTCCGTGACATACTGGTATTCTCCCATGGCGGAGTGATCCGGATCATAGGGAAATTCACCAATGGAGAAGTCCGAAAAATCCTCACGACTCAAAACAATATCCTTCATCGCTTTTGTTCCTTTCCTCTGCTCTGGCGGTATTCCAGCGGCGTTATGCCCTTATTCTCCCGAAACACCGTACTGAAATGCTGGGCATTGGTATAGCCAAGCTCATTTGCGATTTCATAAATCTTCATGCTGGTTTCCCGAAGAAGCTGACACGCTTTTTCCAGCTTCACGGTTTTGCAGTAATCTACAAAGTTTTCCCCGGTTTTTTCCTTGAAATAGCGTGACAGATAAGCGGGGTTCATCTGCATATGGTCTGCCGCACTCAACAGAGAGACTGTGGATAAATGGGACATAACGTAACGTTTGATACGGCTGATAGGTGCGGCTTCATCCGGCACGTCCTGTCTGGCCGCCTGTTCCCGCTTTTTGAGGCGTCTGACAGCCAGCTGAGCTTTTTCGATGACCTCTTCTTTAAGTACCGGTTTCGTGATATATGCCATAACGCCCAGTTCAAGCGCCTTTCTGGCATAGCTGAAATCCTCATAGGCAGTAAAAATGATGCATTCACACCCGGGCAGTTCCTTCCGGATACGCTCGATAGCCGCCAGTCCGTCCAGAATGGGCATGCGGATATCTACCATGGCAATATCCGCTCTGGTTGCAACGGCCTCCCGGCACAGAGCCTCCCCATCGCCCACACAGCCGGTGACCGTAATTCCCAGGCTCTGCCAGTCAATGGCTTCCCTGATTCCGTTCCGGACGATTTCCTCATCGTCCGCTATCACCATTCGATACATGTTATCCCCCAAACTGTCCCCGTCACGCCTCACGCTGTAAATCAGGAATCCAGATTTCCACACGGGTGTACTGCTCCTGCACGCTTTGAATCTGCAGGGATGCCCTGTCAAAACTGCGCAGCCGGGCCGCAATATTCACCAGCGCAAAGAACTGGTCTGAATTATCCGCACCGCTTTGAATGGTTTCCCGAATCAGACGCAGCCGCTCCGGATCTATGCCGCTGCCATTATCCTCAACAGAAAGCAGAATACCGCCGTCCTTTTCGCTGGCAGTCACAACAATTTTCCCCCGCCGGTTCAGGCTTTGCATACCGTGGACGATAGCATTTTCTACCAGCGGCTGCAAAAGCAGGTTGGGAATCAGCCTGTCCTCCACATTTTCGTCCAGATTCACGGTGAGATCGAACCGGTCTCCGAAACGGAATTTCTGGATAGTGACATAATACTGTAACTGCCGCTGATTTTCCAGCAGCATGATATCACTGCTGCCAGCATTCAGCGCCGTTTTGTAAAAGCCCGCGGTAGACTTAACAAGCTGTTCCAGTGTATCATACTTTTTCTGTTCGGTCATCCAGACCATATTATTGAAAATGTTATACAGAAAATGGGGCCGAATCTGCATCTGCAGCAGACGCTGTTTCAATTCCCTTCCTCTGGTCTTTTCAGTTACCAGTTCGTCCACGGCGGACTGCAGATGGGAAGCCATATGATCAAAACCGCTGTACAGTTCTGCGAATATTTCATCCTTTCCGCTGTCCAGTCTGGTTTCAAAATGGCTTTTTTCCAGTTCTGCAAACCCATACAGAAGCCGTTCAATGGGCTGTCCCACCATGCGCTCGGAAATAAGAACGATAACGAGAAAGCTCACCAGGAACATCAGCGTAATCAGTGCAATGAGCAGCTGCAGCCGGGTGCTGAAAATCTGTGTCCAGAGAAAACGGTAATGGTATTCAAAAGCAATGCCGCTTGACGGTGAACTAACGGTAAGAACGGTGTCGTCCCCTTCATCCGGACCACTGCCGCACAGCATCTCCTGTCCATACAGAATACGTGCTGCCTCCCCTTCCTGAACAGTCGGAAGGAAAGCTTCAAATTCCTTATATCTTACGGACAGAAGAAGCACGCCCCGGGTTTTCCCCGTATTGATGGATACCACCGGTTTGATGAAGGTAATGTAGTTTTCGTTTCTGGTTTTCTTAACCAGCTGCGGCTCATTTCCCTGATAATCGAACATCCACCGGCTGTCAGCGGCCTCCATGTATTTTTCATAAACCGCTTTTTCATCCGGCTCCAGGTGGTAAAACACGCCTTCAGAGGAGGTCGCCAGCGTCTCCTGGCTGCTGACATACAAATCGATCCGGTAAATATCAAACGGCGTCAGCGTGTACTCATTCAAAAGACGCTGGACGTTTCTAAACGCCAGGTAATCCGTCTTCTGCCGGCTGAGCAGCACCTGCTGCAAATTCTGGGAAACGGAGAGAATATTGGCACAGTCTTCAATTTCAGAAAGGAAGCGGTCTGCAAAGCTCACGCCCTGCTGCAGAATGCGCAGGCGTTCCTCCCTTGCCTGGCGTTCCATGCGCGCATAGGTAAACGCCATGTAAACCACGTGCAGAGACAATGCCGAAATCAGCAAAACAAGCAGGAATCCACGATAGATCCTGCCCATT
>JAFUHD010000213.1 GCA_017469025.1 Clostridia bacterium | reverse complement strand
AGGAACCGGTATGAAAAAGACTATCAAGAGTGCACGGTCCTGTCTGGCATTCACAGCCGGTCTGGTTTTACTGCTGGCATGCCTCAGTCATGTTATGGAATACAAAGAAAGCCGGGAAAAGATTGTACCATTCAGAAGGCACGCGAAGCAGATTGATGTTTTATTCTTTGGAGATAGTCACACCAGCAGTGATATTTATCCTATGGAACTCTGGGAGGATTATGGAATCGCATCGTACAATCTGGCCAGTTACAATATACCGATTCCGGTTTCCTACTGGGTGATGCGCAATGCGTTGTCAAGCTGCAAACCGAAAATGGTTGTACTGGATGTCAATCAGGTCTGGGAGCAGGCAAAGCTCTGTCCTTCCAGCAGCGATCTGCATATTGCACTGGATGGATTTCCGTTGTCACGGACGAAACTGGAAGCTATATTTGATCTTACAGACGATCCGTTGCTTACGGATAAACATGGGCATCGTTACCATGATCTGCGTGCTGAGTTTATTTTCCCGTTTATCAAGTATCATTCACGCTGGCATGATCTGAATATGGAGGATCTGAAACCGGATTATAACCGTGAACTGGGCGGGGAACGTAATATAGCCGTAGCGCTTCCGGATGCATATGAAATTACCTCTGCCGTTGCAAGCGAACAGGGATTCGGGTTTGCGTACCTGCGCCGCATGATTGAATACTGCAGAGATGCCGGAATTCATATAATGCTTACCAATCTGCCTTATCCATGCAGAAACAATGAAGATGAGATGATGTACACGAATGCGGTTACATATACGGCAGAAGAATATGGAATCGAATATCTAGACTTTGTGTACATGGACCAGATTGCTGATTACAGTACGGACTGTTATGACCCTGCTTCCCATCTCAATCCCTCAGGCGCATGGAAAGTGACGGATTTTATCGGGCAGCATCTGTCAGAACATTATGGTATGCCAGACCATCGGAAAGATCATGCCTATTCATCCTGGAATGATGATTATGCAGCATACAAGGAAAGAAAACTGAAGAGCTTTGAGCGTGAAACAAATCCGTACAGCTTTCTGATGCTGCTTGCCGATCCGTCTTTCAGCCCAGTCATACTGATTCCGGATGGCTCTGCGGTTTATAAGGATGACCTGGCAATACAGCTTTTGCAGAATGCCGGACGCAGACATCTGATGATGGAGGATGTGGACGAAGCTGTCTGGTCCGATTCCCTGATGCCGCTTGAACTGCCTGAAGGCGGTACATATATGGCGGTTATTGACAGAAAGAGCCGGAATATTGGAGAATGCGTGGAGAATGGCATTGTTCAGACGTCCTTCGGAAGCGTAGCTTTAAATGGCAGCTCAGGCGATGCTGCTGTCAATGCGGAACATGGGAATTTTCATCTTGCTGTTCAGCCTGATACAGACGTATATGTGGCTGTGCTGGACAAAAAAACGGGTGAAGTTCTCTATGAACGGGCGGTCAAACTGTAGATTCCGCTATTCATCATAACACGGAGTATCCTGTATATGTAAGCAGACAAGCGGCTTTTCCACATGGAAAACCGCAAGTCTGCTTTTTTGTTTTTCAGAGGGGAACAAGTGGAAAACGATAACATGGGCTGGCATTCAGACATAAAAAAAGTGGATGACCGGAGTCATCCACTGAAAGGCTAAAGGAATCAGACCTTAAAGTTGACAGAGGTATCGCCCTGCTGGTCGACGCCGAACTGATAATCGTTTCCAGGCAGAACAGCGTTGAGCAGAATGCCGATCAGGGCTGCGACTGCCAGACCGGAGAGAGAAATGGTAACAGAGCCGATTGAGAATGCGATGGCGCCGGCAGCGGAGAAGTTGATGCCAAGTGCCAGGGACATGATCAGGGCTGCAATGATAACATTGCGGGATTTGGTGAAGTCAACATGGTTCTCGACCACATTGCGGACGCCGACTGCTGAAATCATGCCATAGAGAATCAGGCTGACACCGCCGATGGTTGCAGTCGGCATGCAGTAGATCAGGGCTGCAAATTTGGGTGAGAATGAGAAGACAGCGGCAATAATGGCAGCGATCCGGACGACACGGGGATCATATACGCCGGTAAGCGCCAGAACACCGGTATTTTCGCCGTAAGTGGTGTTTGCAGGTGCACCGAACAGGGAAGCAAGGGAGGTGGCAAGACCATCACCCATCAGGGAACGGTGCAGACCGGGATCTGCGATGAAGTTCTGGCCGACTGTAGAAGAGATGGCGCACATGTCGCCAATATGTTCAACGATGGTTGCAAGGGAAATCGGAACCATGGCGATGAGAGAGGAAAGGATGAGGGCACCGTCTGCATGACCGAACAGGGAGAAGACAGTTTCGTCAAATTTGATCGGGATACCGATCCAGGCAGCTTCCTTAACGGGCGTTAAATCAACCAGCCCCATGACAGCAGCTACGACATAAGAAACAATTACACCAAGGAGAATCGGAATGATCTTGAGCATGCCTTTTCCCCAGATGTTGAAGATGACGACCACGGCAACTGCAATGATGGCAATGAACCAGTTTGCAGCACAGTTGTTGACGGCGCTTGAGGCCAGTGTAATGCCGATGCAGATGATGATCGGACCTGTAACGACCGGTGGGAAGAAACGCATGACCTTGCTGGCACCGAATGAACGGAACAACGCGGAAATGAGGACATAAATAAGGCCGGCACACAGAACACCGACACCAGCATAAGGAATCCAATTGAGCGTGGTGCCGAGCTCAGCGGCGCGGCTGTCAACTAGGGCGTGCACGGCAGCATAACCGCCCAGAAATGCGAAGGAAGAGCCGAGGAAAGCGGGAATCTTTTTTCCGGTAATCAAATGGAACAGAAGTGTGCCCAGTCCGGCAAACAGAAGTGTGACAGAAACACTGAGGCCTGTAAGCGTCGGTACCAGAACGGTTGCACCAAACATGGCAAATACGTGCTGGAAGCCAAGAATGAGCATTTTGCTTGGAGACAACTTTTGCTGAGACATAAAAACCTCCTCAATTGTTGCGGCAAACGTGCCGGGCGTGTATTTAGGCTGTATACCCGACGGATAATCATACAGGAATTGAGAAGAAGAATCAAGAAAAAATGCAATCTGAATTGAAAAATATGCAGAAATCTCCAGATTATTAGGGATGAATTCCAGATTAATTGACAAGTTAATCTGGATGAAATGCAAAAGTGGAAGGCTGACAGACCAGCTGACGATGTATTACTGTCGAAGGAACAAAACAGGCGGGGAAACGCCTGTACGGGATAAATATGATTTTTATGAATGAACAAAATTCATTTTAAAGCTGTATAAAGGCTTTTTTAAAAGAAATGTGAATAAAATTTTAAAAACTGCTTGCAATTCTACAGAAAGAACATTATAATGTGCTGCGTAATCCGATCGGCTCGCAAGGGTGCGGTCATTATCAAGGAGGATAAATACAAATGTCTTATGTAGATGAGGTTTATGAGCGTGTAGTTGCGCAGAACCCGGCACAGCCGGAATTTCATCAGGCAGTACGGGAAGTGCTGGATTCCCTGCGTCCCGTAATTGAGCGGAATGAGGAAAAGTATCGCAAGGAGGCACTGCTTGAGCGGATGACGACGCCGGAGCGTGCGATTCTGTTCCGCGTACCGTGGGTGGATGACAAGGGTCAGGTTCAGGTAAACAATGGTTACCGTGTTCAGTTCAACAGCGCGATCGGACCATACAAGGGCGGCCTCCGTCTGCATCCCAGTGTCAATCTTGGCATTATCAAGTTCCTCGGTTTTGAACAGGTATTCAAGAATTCCCTGACCGGCACTCCGATTGGCGGCGGTAAAGGCGGAAGCGATTTTGATCCCAAAGGCAAGAGCGATCGTGAGGTTATGGCATTCTGCCAGTCTTTCATGACTGAACTGTATCGTCATGTGGGTGCGGATGTGGATGTACCTGCTGGTGATATTGGAACTGGTGCCCGTGAGATCGGATTCCTGTATGGACAGTACAAGCGGATCACTGGAAAATATGAAGGTGTTCTGACCGGAAAAGGTCTGACTTATGGCGGATCTCTTGCCAGAACTGAGGCAACCGGCTATGGACTGCTTTATATTACTCAGGAAATGCTGAAGTCCAATGGCATTGAACTGGCCGGCAAGACGGTTGCGATTTCCGGTGCGGGCAATGTTGCTATCTATGCGGCGCAGAAGGCTGAACAGCTGGGTGCCAAGGTTGTGACGGTTTCCGATTCCACCGGCTGGATATATGATCCGGAAGGCATTGATATTGCTCTGCTTAAGGATGTCAAGGAAGTGCGCCGTGCCCGTCTGACAGAATATGCAAAGGCCCGTTCAAACGCTGTTTATCATGAAGGACGCGGCGTTTTCACCGTCAAGTGTGATGTTGCGCTTCCCTGTGCAACCCAGAACGAGCTTCAGCTTGATGATGCGAAGGCACTTGTTGCAAACGGCTGCATCGCAGTCTGCGAAGGTGCCAACATGCCGACAACCCAGGAAGCAACGGAATATCTCATGTCCAATGGTGTTTTCTTCGTTCCGGGCAAGGCTGCCAATGCAGGCGGTGTGGCGACCAGCGCTCTCGAGATGAGCCAGAACTCCATGCGTCTTTCCTGGACGTTTGAAGAGGTGGACGCCAAGCTGCATGATATCATGGTCAACATCTTTAAAAATATTGATGCTGCGGCCAAGGAATATGGTGTACCTGGCAATTATGTTGCTGGCGCCAATATTGCCGGTTTTCTCAAAGTGGCGACTGCCATGGAAGCCCAGGGTGTTGTCTAAGATCCTCCTTCAGGCTGTGCATGGAAACGTGCACAGCCTTTTTTGACAGTAAAAGAAGACAGATTGTCAACCTCAATCTGATAATCAACAGCTAATCAAGCGAAATTACAAGGGGAAAATAGATAATACCCAAAATTTGTGTTGACAAAATTTTAGTAAGCAAATATAATAGCGCCAGCCTTTTGGGGCTGAATGCTTTTTGGTACATAAGAACCCGGATGACTGGAGGACCTCTTTATGAAGAAAATTACTGTACTTGTTCTTTCACTGATTCTGGTAATCTGTGCTGCCTGTGCGAATGCCGCAACGGTTGGCATCTGCCAGCTTGTCCAGCATGAGGCGCTTGACGCAGCAACACAGGGTTTTAAAGATGCACTGAGTGAAAAAATGCCGGATGTTGTTTTTGATGAGCAGAATGCATCTGGTGATGCAGTGAACTGTGCAACCATTATGAATACCTTTGTATCGAATGGTGTCGATTTGATTCTGGCGAATGCTACAGCACCGGTACAGGCGGGTGTAGCGGCCACAGCCGACATACCCATTCTTGGAACGTCCGTAACAGATTATGCGACTGCTCTCGGCATGAGCGAATTTAATGGAACAAGTGGAATCAACGTTTCCGGAACGACAGATCTTGCTCCGCTCGATGGACAGGCCGATATGGTAAAAGAGCTGTTTCCGGAGGCCAAGAAGGTTGGTCTGCTGTATTGCAGCGCTGAAGCGAACTCTGTCTATCAGATCAAAACGATTCGCGGCTATCTTGAGGCACTCGGCTATGAGTGTGTTGAGTTCTCCTTTACGGATTCCAACGATGTTGCTTCTGTGGCACAGGCTGCTGCAGACGGTTGTGATGTGCTGTACATACCGACGGACAATACCTGTGCGGCATATACGGAGACAATTGCCAATGTTGTGATACCGGCAGGGCTTCCTGTCGTTGCCGGTGAGGAAGGTATCTGCCGCGGCTGCGGTGTGGCAACGCTGACGATCAGCTATTATGATATCGGTTATGCTACAGGTGAGATGGCGTATGAGATTCTGGCAAACGGTGCGGATATCAGTACCATGCCGGTGCAGAGTGCGCCACAGTTTGTCAAAAAATACAACGCGGCCAATGCTGAGGCACTTGGTGTAACCATTCCGGCAGATTATACGGTACTTGACTGATCTGAACTTGTGAAAAACAGCCTGAGGAGGAGAAAGTTTTTTCTCTTCTTCAGGCATGTATTTGATACGGCGGAGGAATGACGGTGGAACTGATCAAGCTGATCAATGCCTTGCCAGGCGCAGTTGCACAGGGACTCATCTGGGGAATTATGGCGATAGGTGTATATATTACTTACCGAATCCTGGATGTAGCGGATCTGACAGTGGATGGAAGTATTGGAACAGGCGGTGCTGTTGCTGCTGTCATGATTACAAGCGGATGCAATGTGTGGCTGTCGCTGGCAGTTGCATTTCTTGCAGGAATGCTGGCTGGTCTGGTAACAGGCCTGTTTCATACCGGTATGGGAATTCCGGCTATTCTGTCGGGTATACTGACGCAGCTTGGGCTTTACTCTATTAACCTTCGCATTCTGGGGAACAAGGCGAACATGGCCATAAGCGTAAACAATTTCAAGCTGATCGTATCCGCCAGAAATGCGAGACAGATGAGTGTGGAGAACCCGATTATCACACTGACAATTCTGACCGTAATTCTGATAGCGGTCATGTACTGGTTCTTTGGAACGGAATATGGCTGTTCGCTCAGGGCAACAGGTGCGAATCCCAATATGGCAAGAGCGCAGGGTATCAATACGGAGCGGGGTAAGGTAGTCGGTCTTATGCTGAGCAATGGAATTGTGGCTCTGGCAGGCGCTTTACTGTCGCAGTATCAGGGATTTGCTGATGTTGGAATGGGACGTGGTGCCATTGTCATTGGTCTTGCAGCAGTGATTATCGGTGAGGTTGTGTTTGGAAAAGTTTTCCGGAATTTTGCTCTGAAACTTCTGGCCGTTTCTGTTGGCGCCATTATTTATTATCTGGTGATTCAGGTTGTGCTTTGGCTGGGTCTCAATACCAATGACCTGAAACTGCTGACGGCACTGGTGGTTGGCATCTTCCTTGCAATTCCGTACTGGCGTGGACAGCTTCGCACCAGGATGCGGTCCAGGAAGGGGGTATAGGCAGTGCTTCATATCAATCACATTGCCAAAACCTTCAATCCGGGTACCATAACAGAAAAAGTTGCGCTTGCGGATGTGGATCTGCATCTGAATGAAGGCGACTTTGTTACGGTTATAGGTGGAAATGGTGCCGGGAAATCAACCATGCTCAATGCAGTGGCCGGTGTTTTTCCGGTAGACAGGGGGACCATTGAGATCGGCGGGAAAGATGTGACTCACCTGCCTGAATACAGGCGGGCGGCTTATCTGGGACGCGTATTTCAGGATCCGATGACCGGAACCGCTGCAACAATGAATATTGAAGAAAATATGGCACTGGCCATGCGCCGCGGGCAGAAGCGCGGTCTTCGATGGGGCATTTCCAATATGGAACGGGAGATGTACCGCGAACAGCTACATACACTGGGGCTTGGTCTCGAGGAACGCATGAGCAGCAAAGTCGGTCTTCTGTCAGGCGGACAGAGGCAGGCGCTGACACTGCTGATGGCAACGTTGAAAACACCAAAACTGCTTCTGCTGGATGAACATACGGCGGCACTGGATCCAAAGACAGCTGCCAAGGTGCTTGAACTGACAGAGAAGATTGTCACAGAACGGCATCTGACAGCACTCATGGTCACCCACAACATGAAGGATGCAATTGCCATAGGCAACCGACTTATTATGATGAATGCCGGCCGCATTGTGGTGGATGTTTCCGGAAATCAGAAACGGGCTATGACCAGGGGAGATTTAATGGAACTTTTTGAAAAGGCAGCCGGTGCCGAACTGAATAATGACAGAATGCTGCTCTCCTGACAGCATTCAAAAAAGGACCTGCCGTATGGCGGGTCCTTTGATATCAGAGTGCAGCCCATTCATGCATGATTTCGCATTCTCTGGCGGCTATGCCCGGCCATACGTCTTCGCGCATGGCGCAGAGATGATCTAGTTTCTCACGCAGAACAGGGAACATGTGCGGCCAGTCCATGATGCCGGCGCCAAGCGGACGGTTTTCCCACTTGCCTTCGCTGTTGAAGACACCGTCTTTAATGTGAAGCGCACAAACCTTATCACCAAAGATTGACAGGGCACGTTTCAGTACTTCCATCTGTGCCTCCGGCGCTGTGGTTGCCGGTGTGATCAGGTTGGCAGTATCCAGAATAACATGGAGACTGGGGCTGTTTACCTCTCTGAGCAGTCGGCCGGTAAGTTCCGGTGTATTGAGTGTGTGAACAGCCACAGGTTCAATGCCTATCGTTGCTCCACATTTTTCGGCTGTCTTGGCGACACTGCTGGTGAAATCAAGCAACCGCAGGTAGGCCGCCTCCCGCTCGCTTTCAGGGAAGGTAAAATGTGTTGTTTCTGTACCAACGCATCCGGCACCAAGCAGCTTACTTGCTTCAAGGCACTTTGAAAAGCGTGCTTTTGCTGCACTCAGAATCTCCGGATCCTTGTCACTTGCGCTGACATAGCAGCCCATGACGGCGATTTGAATGCCGGCATCTGTGAATATTTCGCGGATTTTTTTCAGCATTTCCGGCGTCATATATTCCGCTTCAGGCTTCGGAAACGCTTTGGTAAATGCCAGCTGTGTAGCTTTAAAGCCGTTTTTTGCGATTTCCGCCGCAAGCACATCCGGCTCGAGACGGCCAAAATCATGGCCGCGCATTCCGATAATCATAAAAGCTTCCTCCTCTGATCACATAGATTGGTTTTCGGCATCATATCAATAGCAGATGTCATTATCTGACAAACCAGCACAAGACGCTGGGCTGTCTCCCAAGTAAAACGTCCTATTTGAAACGTCCTATTTGAAACAGACAGGACATCCAGAATACATTGAGTATACAGGAAAGATGAGAATTTTACAAGTTTATCAGCTGTAGGAAAGGAGGTGTAAAAAATGAAGGCCGCCTTGAAATCAACCCTGTATATCCGTATAATAAGCATCAATGTACACAGTTTTGTACACAGTTGAAATTTTACATGCATTGAAGATGTCAAAAAAAAGAAACAGAAAGGAGCGGACTGGAAGACCAGTCCTGACAAAAATGGATTTGGAACGGATTTTAAGCGCGGTAGACCATACGCTGCTGAAACAGGAAAGTACGTGGGAGCAGATTCAGACAATTTGTGAAGATGCCATGCATTATCATACGGCGACGGTATGCATTCCTGCCTGTTTTGTAAAGCATGCAGCGATGTATATGGCGAATCGTCCGGACCGCGTCGGTGTATGCACGGTTATTGGGTTCCCAAATGGTTATACCACCACAGCTGCCAAAGTATTTGAGGCAAAAGATGCCATTGAAAACGGTGCGGATGAAATTGATATGGTGATCAATGTCGGATGGGTAAAGGACCATAAGGATGAGGATATTCTCTCTGAAATCAATGCCGTGAAGGCAGCGTGCGGGATAAAATCATTGAAGGTTATTATTGAAACATGTCTTCTGACAGAGGAAGAGAAGATCCGGATGTGTGATATTGTATCGAAGTCTGAGGCGGACTATATTAAAACCTCTACCGGCTTTTCTACGGGCGGCGCAACATTTGAGGATATTGCGCTTATGAAGGCTCATATGGTTCCGGGAAAGGGTATTAAAGCGGCAGGCGGTATTTCTTCTCTGGAAGATGCTGAGCGTTTCCTGGAACTTGGAGCAACGCGACTTGGTACCAGCCGGATCATTAAACTGGTCAAGGGCCAGAAAGCATCCGGTTACTGATTCATGCGGCTGGATTCTTAATCAGAGACCTGTAAACACGGTATCAAAGTATACTTTGGGGTGAAAGAATCCACTAAAAATTGGGGATTGACAGCATGCATGAAACCTGATATGATTCCAAACTGAGCCGCTCGGAGACGGTTATTTAAATGTCTTTAGGACTACCGTTGTCCGGCGAGTATTGAAAATGGAGGTGTCACCAAATGTACGCTATTATCGCGACGGGTGGCAAACAGTATCGCGTCAGTGAGGGTGACGTTATCTATGTCGAGAAGCTCGACAAGGACGTCAACGCAACCGTTTCCTTTGATGTTCTGCTTGTAGGCAATGACGGAAACGTGAAGATCGGAACCCCGACCGTTGAGGGTGCCGTCGTTGAGGGCAAGATCCTCGGCCAGGTAAAGGGCGAGAAGATCATCGTCTACAAGTATAAGTCCAAGAAGAACTACCATCGCAAGAATGGTCATCGTCAGCCGTACACCAAGGTGGAAATCACCAAGATCGCCTGAGAATGACCAGAATCACCGTGAAAACGGATGCTGACGGACGCATTGCTGGTTTTGTTGCCAGTGGACATGCGGGCGCCAGCAGGGATGGTGAGTATGATCTCATCTGCAGCGCTGTGTCCGCGCTGACAACAACGGCAGTCAATGCGCTGGAAGCAGTCGGCGGCATTAAAGCCAGGGTCGAAGTGGAAGATGGATATCTTTCCTGTTTTCTTCCTGGCGGCCTGGATGAGGGACAGCAGCAGAGGGCACAGATTATTCTTGAAACCATCCTGACGGGACTTAACAACATTGAAGAAAGCTATCCGAAGTGGATTCGGATAGAAACAAGAAACGGAGGCAAACCAAATGCTTAAGATGAATCTTCAGCTCTTCGCGCATAAGAAGGGAACAGGTTCCTCCCACAATGGACGCGACAGCGAATCCAAGCGTCTTGGCGCAAAACGTGCGGATGGACAGTATGTACTGGCTGGCAACATTCTGTATCGTCAGCGTGGAACTCACATCCATCCGGGCACAAACTGCGGCATTGGCGGAGATGATACGCTCTTCGCACTTGTCGATGGTGTTGTTCGCTATGAGCGCCTTGGCAAGAAGAGGACCCAGTGCAGCGTCTATCCGGTAGAGCAGTAATAAGGGATTCCCAAAAGCACCGAATCTTTCGGTGCTTTTTCTTCGTTTATGACTTGTTTCCACGGCTTTTTTTCTCTATAATCGAACGGAACACAGAGACTCTGTGCTGTATATGATCTGTAGAAATAATGAAGGGATACGGATGAAATGATCAAGAAATATGCCAAGCCGGGAGCGGCACTGGCCGTTCTGCTGGCCATGCTTGCAGCACCTTATCTGACGTCAATTGATCCGGACAGCAGGGTTTTTCGTTCCTCTGTTCTGCCGTTTCTTCTGTGTCTGGCTGCTTATTTTCCGGTTCGAACTGCTTTTGAAACAAAAAACTGCCGTGAACTTGGATTTGGGTGCGCTTTTGCCCTTATCTTTGCATTCTTTCTGAGTATTGGCAGCGAACTGACGGTGTACGGAGCTTTTCTGCCGGGAATGGGAAGCTTTATCCGCCGTCTGGCAGTGCCGGTTATGGCCGCTCCACTCCTTGGAGCGCTGTTTTCCTATATTTTGTCTTATATACCAGCGGAAAGCAGCGAAAGCAGAACAGCGTTCAAATGGTTTCCCTGCTTTGCTGGAATTGCGGTCTGCTATGTTCTGGTCTTACTGGCTTATTTTCCGGGCATAGTCAATTACGACCTTATGTGGGAATTGGTCCAGTATCAGGAAGGAATTTACTATGGTGCTCATCCAGTATTTCACTCTATCATTACAGGCTTTTTATTTTCTACAGGATATGCTCTGACAGGATCCTACACGCTTGGCGCAGTGCTGTACTGTATGGTGCAGATTCTGATTATGGCAGCTTCATTTGCATGCGTTGCAGTTTTTCTGTCTAGACGAATACCGAAGCGTGCTGCCTGTCTGATTCTGTTTTTCTTTGCACTCTTTCCGGTTCATGGTTTGATGGCAGTTTCCACGGTAAAGGATGCCATGTTTGCGGCAATTCTTGTTCTGCTGCTGATTCAGCTGTGGGCCGTTCAGGAGACACCAAAGGCATTCTGGCATTCCCGTGCAGCCCAGGTGCGTCTGGTTTTGACCTGTTTGCTGCTGTCTCTGCTTCGTCACAATGGTATCTTTGCCTACGCATTTGCCGGCATCGCAATGCTGTTCCTTTTCCGGAACCGTAAGGCGTTCGTGCTGGTGGCAGTTATAATGGTTGTATCCATGTCTCTTCCAAAGGGACTAGAGGCGGCTGTCGGCGCAGGGAATACACCAGCCAGCGAAATGATGTCTGTACCATGTCAGCAGCTGATGCGGACAGCAAAATATGCAGATATGCCTGAAGATGAACGCACTGAACTGAGCAGCTGGTGGCTGGAAGGTTCGGTGGAGAGATACAGACCGCATTCTGCAGATACATCTAAAGGCGGAAACTTCGATTATGAACGGTATACCCGAGAGAAAGCACAGTTCTGGGGAATGTACATGAGATATGGTATCAGGTATCCGTCAATTTACCTTGAGGCCTTTTTGCAGAACTGTGCTGGCATCTGGAATCCGGATGATATCAGTCATTCACATGCTCTGGATTCAGAGGAATGGGACTTTGTATACGCAAGAACAGGGATCATTTTCCCTGAGGAAGCAGGCACGCTGGAACAGACGCCGCTGTTAAAACCTCTGCATTCATTCCTTCAGGGGATAGCACATTCTTCAAGACATGAACGGATTCCGCTGATCTCGCTTATTTTCAGACCATCTCTGTATGTGTATGCACTGCTTCTTCTGACTTTTCTGACACACGTCCGCAGAGTACGGACCCAACGGCTGGTCCTTTTACCGGTCTGGGGTATTGTTCTGTCGTATGTTTTTTCAGCCTGTATTCTGGTTCGTTATGCGTATTCATTCATGGCGTGTGTACCGGTAATGTTTGTCCTGATTCTGTATGCGGGAAAAACAGAGGCAGGGAATGGAAGCAAATGCATTGAATGACAGCAAAGAGAATGGCTGTATGTTTTAATATGGAAGGCGGCGTCAAAAACTGTCAAAAGAACAGGTGCAGATTTGCCGGAGCAGAGCGCCTGGCAGACAGATAAACCAATGGTTGCCTGTAACGATTTGGACTGACGCAGGGTGTCAGTCGGATATATGGTGCTGAAGGACCGGGCTGGTTGCCTGTAAGAGGCGGGAGTATGGCACAGATCAAGATCAATGCAATCGTAATTGGAAGGACCGATTATCGGGATAATGACAGGATACTTGCATTGTTTTCACCAACGCTCGGGCGAATTGATGCAATTGCGAGGCGGGCAAAATCACCGAAAAGTCCGTTACTGTCAGCAAGTGAACTTTTTTGTTCAGGAGAATATGTGCTGTTTCAGTCCAAGGAACATGCAACAGTCGTCTCCTGCCAGGTGACGGATGCTTTTTATCCACTGAGAGAGGATTATGAAAGGTTCAGCCATGGAACGCTGATGCTTGAAATGAGCCGAGTGGTGGTCCAGCCGGAACAGGAAAATGAACGTTTTTTTCTGCATTTACTGCGTTCGCTGGCTCATCTGGCCTATGGCGGGTATCCACCGAAAAGTGTCACGGCTGTATTTATGATGGGTCTGTTGTCGCTCAATGGATTCAGACCGGTTGTGACGAGGTGTGCATCGTGTGGCCGCCAGATTCCGGCATCAGAGCAGCAGACAGGATCGGCAGATCCTGCATGGTTTTCCGTCAAGGCGGGCGGCCTGCTGTGCAGAGAATGCAGAGGTGAGAGCGCCGCCGGGATGACCGTTAAGGATGTTAGCGACTTGCAGCAGATAATGAAAAAGGGCCTTAAGGCGCTGGAGGACGGACTGGATGTGTCGTCTTCAGTTTTTTCTGCTGTTCTGGGAATGGTAAAAGACCGGCTGGAAGCGGAGTTTCAGTCTGATAAAATGATTCCGCTCTGACAGATCAGGAAACATCTCCGT
Source organism: Clostridia bacterium (assembly GCA_017469025.1). Lineage (GTDB taxonomy): Bacteria > Bacillota > Clostridia > Christensenellales > Aristaeellaceae > Ventricola. The sequence continues at coordinate 19,050 of JAFUHD010000213.1, read as the reverse complement.
CTGATGAAGACAGACGGCAGGCATTCAAGGCATCATTTTAAAAGGATCTGTCTGCCTCTCAGGAGGTATGACTGATTGGGAATAACACGTGAGGGCGAAAGATTTGGCTGGGTACTTTGCATCGGGCTGTCAAAAGACGGCAGTTGCAGCCGGAGCAAAGCAGAAAGATTTACTGTCTTAAAGAGGAGATGGCCCAGCATTTCATGCGGGTTTGTCAAATCATGACAACTGCAATTGATACAGTGCCGAAAGCACGACTATGTCATTAAAGGAGATGGCCCAGCATTTCATGCTGGTTTGTCAAATCATGACAACTGCTTATGATACGATGCCGAAAGCACGACTATGTCATTAATGGAGGAACGTTTATGGATGAGAAGAAAATGGAAATACTTAAAACGTGGATACGTGAAGGAAAACGGATTGTTTTCTTTGGCGGGGCAGGTGTTTCCACGGAAAGCGGCATTCCGGATTTTCGGTCTGCGGATGGATTGTATAACCAGAAATATAAGTATCCGCCCGAGACGATTATTTCCAACACTTTTTACCGCAGGAATCCTGAAGTGTTCTTCCAGTTTTACCGTGAAAAGATGCTTGTGCCTGATGCAAAACCGAATATTGTCCATCTGAAGCTGGCGCAATGGGAAAAGGAGGGACGCCTGCTGGCGGTGGTAACACAGAATATTGACGGTCTCCATCAGGCGGCCGGAAGCAAACGGGTGTATGAATTGCATGGCAGTGTTCACAGAAATTACTGCCAGAAGTGCAAAAGGATGTTTACGCTTTCTGAATTCATGGCACTGGATACTGTGCCGGTATGTCCTGACTGCGGAGGACGCATCAAACCTGATGTCGTGCTTTACGAGGAAGGCCTGGATCCTGAGGTGACATATGGCGCCGTACAGGCAATTCGTGCAGCGGATGTGCTGATTGTTGCAGGAACATCACTGTCTGTTTATCCGGCAGCAGCATATTTGGATGAGTATTCGGGAAACAGACTGGTCCTGATCAACAAGACAGCAACACCACGGGATCATATTGCGGATCTCGTGTTTCATGATAAACTGGGAGAGGTGTTCAGTCAACTGTCATGATGAAACAGACAGCCCTTTTTGAGCAGGAAGTGGAACAGCCACTGGCTGCGCGTATGCGGCCAAGGGATCTGGATGAGTTTGTAGGGCAGCAGCATTTGCTGGGTGCAGGAAAGATTTTGCGCCGCCTGATTGAAGAGGACAGAATTTCCTCAATGATTTTCTGGGGCCCGCCTGGTGTCGGCAAGACCACTCTGGCACGGATCATTGCCAACCGGACAAAGGCATCTTTTGCGGACTTTTCAGCGGTTACGGGTGGTATCCGTGAAGCGCGGGCTATTATGGAAAAGGCAGATGAAGGACGCCGCTTTGGAGAGCGGACCATTCTGTTTGTAGATGAAATTCACAGGTTTAATAAAGCCCAGCAGGATGCGTTCCTGCCATATGTTGAGAAGGGCAGCATTATATTGATCGGTGCAACAACAGAAAACCCGTCTTTTGAGATCAATGGAGCGCTGCTTTCCAGGTGTAAGGTGTTTGTCTTGCAGGCACTGACACCGGAGGACATCCGGCAAATGCTTCTGCACACGCTCAGGGATGAGCGCGGTTTTGGCAGAATGCAGGTGGATATCCCTGAACAGATGCTGGATCAGATTGCAGCCTTTTCCAATGGAGATGCAAGAATGGCACTCGGCACGCTGGAAATGGCGGTGCTTAACGGGAGTATCGGTCAGGACGGCCGGATCTCTGTGACGGAGGAAATATTAGCTCAGATTACTTCAAAGAAATCTCTGCTGTATGACAAGAATGGTGAAGAGCATTACAACATTATCTCTGCACTTCACAAATCCATGCGTAATTCGGATCCGGATGCCGCGGTGTACTGGCTTGCCCGAATGCTGGAGGCAGGAGAGGATCCGCTGTATATTGCAAGACGTCTGGTACGCTTTGCAAGTGAGGATGTCGGCCTTGCAGATCCCAGGGCCATAGAGCAGGCGGTTGCCTGTTATCAGGCATGTCATTTTCTTGGAATGCCGGAATGCAGTGTTCATCTGACACAGGCTGCTGTTTATCTTTCCATGTCACCAAAGTCAAATGCACTGTATATGGCTTACGAATCAGCAAAAAAGGATGCTGAAACACGTCTGGCTGAACCTGTGCCGCTTCAGATTCGGAATGCGCCGACCAGTCTGATGAACAGTCTTGGCTACGGAAAAGGATATGTGTATGCACATGACACGGCAGAGAAGCTGTCAGCCATGCACTGTCTTCCGGAAGATCTGATGGACAGAAATTATTATGTACCGACGAATGAGGGCATCGAGAGCCGGTATGCACAGAGGCTTTCGGAGATCAAGGCATGGAAGCGTGAACATGATGTACCGAACAGACGACAGGCTGAAATGTGATTCCTGCCAATACAGATCAGCATAAACTGGATAATAATGACCTTGAATTTTGGCAGACAGGTAGCTATAATGTGCACTTGCTAATAGGGAATGGGCCGGTGCAAAGCAACGGCCTGACAATTACGGACAGGTGCAGTCGGTACGAAGCTGATCGCTTAAATGCGCTTTTAAAGATGGACCGGTGTTCAGTACCGGTTTGTCAGGAGGGGCAGAGGCATCCGGCAGGGAACCGAAAGCTCATGCTGTGTCATTAAAGAAAGGGTTATTTCATGGAAATGAAAATATTCCTGTCAGTAGCAATTGCACTGTTTGCAGGATTGATGCTGACACGTGTATTCAAGAAGGCCGGACTGAATTTCCCGGATGTTACGGCCTTTCTGATTGCCGGCCTGATTATAGGACCATATGGTATTGGCAGGTTTGGTTTAAAAGGCGTTGGTTTTTCAACATATCAGGATATTCAGTCTGTTAATATAATCAACCAGACAGCGCTTGGATTTATTGCATTTTCCATTGGCAGTGAATTCCGTCTGGAGGAACTCAAACATACGGGGAAGGCGGCAACAGTTATCGGTATTGTGCAGGCAGTTGTGGCCTCACTGATTGTTGATATAGTACTGATTGCGCTCCATTTTGTTTTGGGTGAAAGTGTTCTGCCGATGACAGTAGCAATTGTTCTTGGTGCAATTGCTTCAGCTACTGCACCGGCCGCCACGCTGATGGTTGTTCGTCAGTATAAGGCCGACGGTCCCCTGACACGGTTGCTGCTTCCAATTGTTGCATTGGATGATGCGGTAGGTCTTGTGGTCTTTTCAATTTCCTTTGGTATTGCCCAGGCAATGCAGGTAGGAAATCTGGATGTCATCTCCATTATTGTGAATCCAATTCTGGAGATCTTCTTCTCGCTGCTGCTTGGCGGCGGACTTGGTTTTGTTCTTTCAAAAATCGAAAAACTTTTCTACTCAAACTCCAATCGTCTGTCCATGACGATTTCCTTTGTGCTGATGACCATCGCACTCTCCTATCTGAAGATTCCGGTCGGTCCTGCGGAAATTTCCTTCTCAGCCCTCCTGGTCTGCATGATGCTGGGAACGGTATTCTGCAATACCAGTGAGTATTCCGGAGACATTATGCGCCGTTCTGAAAAATGGACTGCGCCCTTAAATGCGACATTCTTTGTGCTGAGTGGTGCAGCACTCGAACTGAATGTATTCAGCAATCCGGTTTATGTACTGATCGGCATCACCTATATTCTCTCACGTTCATTTGGTAAATACATGGGAGCCAGGCTGAGCGCGCAGGCCATGAACTGTCCGCAGAATGTCGTCAAATATCTGGGCATAACACTTCTGCCGCAGGCGGGCGTCGCTCTTGGTATGGTCAATCAGGCAGCAGCACTCGGCGGTACAACGGCATCCATTATCCGGAATGTCACGCTCTTTGGCGTTTTGATTTATGAGATGGTTGGTCCATTGATGACGCGCAATGCACTCCGTGATGCTGGCGAAATTGCGCCGATTCCGGCCCACAAGCAGGATCGTGAACGTTTCCAGACAACGGACAGGCGTTGATCGCTTATTAAATTGCGGCTCCGTTTAGACGGAGCCGTTTTGTGTTGCAGCTTGTTTTGACAAAATGTGTATAAAAGCGGATAATATGTCCGAGATAGCTTTATCAGTATTGAGGGGTGGTTCTTTGAATAAAGTATTGTCGGTTGCCATTCCATGCTATAACTCCGAGGCGTATATGCGCCACGCGATCGAAAGCGTTCTGCCAGGCGGAGAAGATGTTGAAATTCTGGTCGTTGATGACGGTTCCAAAGATGGAACAGCAGCGATTGCAGATGAATATGAAGCGAAATATCCTGGAATTGTACGGGCGCTTCACAAGGAAAACGGCGGACATGGAGACGCCGTGATGTGTGGCCTTCTGCATGCAAAAGGAACCTATTTCCGTGTAGTTGATTCGGATGACTGGCTTGATTCAGATGTGCTGATGCACGTTCTTTCCGTTTTGAAAGGACAGGGACCGGATGAGACGCCTATAGATCTGCTGATAACGGATTATCTGTACGACAAGTAGGGTGTGACCAACAAACATGTGATGCGTTATGCAAACGCGTTGCCGGTTGGCAAACGTTTTACATGGGAGAGCATGCACTCACTCCGGACAGGACAGTATATTTTGATGCATTCGGCTACATATCGGCGGGAGCTGCTGATAGAGTGCGGCTTGTCCCTTCCCAAACATACATTTTATGTGGACAATCTGTATGTCTATGTGCCGATGCCGCATGTTCAGACACTGTATTATCTGGATGAAGTTCTGTATCACTATTATATCGGCAGGGAAGATCAGTCAGTCCAGGAACAGGTAATGATCCGCCGTATTGACCAGCAGCTTCGCGTCAATCGTCTTATGGTCGAGTCTGTGGATATTCTGGCACTGCCTGAGCGGCACTGCAGGAAATACATGTATAATTATCTGGAAATCATCACGACAATATCCTCAATCATGCTGATTCTGTCGGGAACAGAGGAAAGCCTCAGGAAAAAAGATGAACTGTGGTCTTTTATACAGAATAAGAATCCTGAACTGTACAGGAAACTGGCACATGCGCCAATGGGAACCATTGTGCGTTTCCGGACACGCCCGGGCAGAGCTGTTGCGAAGCTGCTTTACCGGATAGCGAACCGTGTGGTAGGTTTTAACTGATTCGGAAATATTATAAAAAAAGCCGTCCCATCAGGGGACGGCTTTCTGCTTGAACTGGAAAATCAGGCAGCTTCATCCTTGGAGAGTGTTTCCCAGGAATAACGCTTTTTGAGTTCGGGAAGCATAGAAAGGATACAGAGAATGAATCCCGCAACACAGAATGGGAAAGCTGTTTTGATCGCTTTTTTAATGAAATCAATGGAAACAAGCGACGGTGTTGTGTATTTGATGTCGGAAACGGTTACGGTACCGTCATTGATCTGCTGGTCGGAATAGGCGGTCAGCAGGGCCTGGAAGTCAGCAACAATCCGGTCTTTTTCGCTGCTGATTGAATCGATCTGGCGCTGCAGAATGCCAATCTGGCGTCCGGAAACGCCTTCGGCGGCCTCGATGGTTTCTGTCAGATTGTCCAAAGTAATAGGGTCAGCAGATGCAGCAGTTCCAGTATCATTGATTTCTGAATTGGTATGTTCACTTTCCGTCTTTGCTATGTTGGAAAGCTTTGACATATCATTCATGCGTGTCTGATAGAGTGTGATATTGGCAGTCACTTCGGAAATATCACTGATCAGCTTGTTCTTAAGCTCGTTGAGGGTATTGTAAGTCAGAGATGAATTGCCATCGATTTTTGTAAAGGAGTTATTTGCACTCAGGTAGACAATACCGTTTCGTTCAAACGATGCAATAAGGGTGTCCAGATTATTCAGATTTTTCTGCTTGGTTTCGAGCTCATAGACCAGATTGCGAAGCGAAAACTGATACTGGTTCAGAAGACGCTGCGGATTCTTGGCCAGGGAATTGAGGAACATGTTGGCACTCAGCTGCGGAATGGAAGAGGTGGATAAGTTCTGAAGACGAACTGCGATGTCATTGAAATTGACTCCGTTCAGCATAAATGTCGGTGCACGACGGTACATCTCAAGACTGAAATCTGAAATGAGGCGAATCTGCTGTTCCAGTATTTCAAGCTGCTGGATGTAATCATAGCTTGTGCTGTCGAATGAACTGTTGAAGGTATCCAGATTCAGAGATGCACCATAATTTTCCCGGAAATAACCCTTGTAGGTGCTCATAATGGATTCGAGCAGTTTGGTCTGATCGCTTTCGGAGATGTCTGAATCAAATCTGTTATAAAGTGTAACATTGAAGAGTGTAGGATTGAAAGTGCTGAACAGATTCGACTGATTTGCATCAAAGTTGATGAGTGAAATGAAGTTATTTACCTTGTCGAGCAGGTCTGAAGGATACTGGCCGGCAATTCTGAGACCGGAACGGACTTCGTCAACCGTGTAACGGTCTGACATGCCGGCGCTGGTGAGAGCAGTATTCAAAACTTCATCTGAAGACAGTTCGTTGATACTGTAAATTAGTCCGTTGGGTGCGGTGGCATCAGTTGACCCGTTGAATGTAAATTCAATTTTAGCAGAGGCTGACGAAGGATCCGGATTTTTGAGAAAAAGGAAAGCAGCCAGTGCGGTGCCCGCAAGACCACAGAGGATCAGAACGAGCAGAATTTTGAGAAACCAGTGTTGCTTTTTCATGCCCGGTTCACCTCCGAAAGACGCTGAAACTTCTCTTTGTTTACACGGATATCATGCATCAGGGCATCCATACCCCAAAGCATGATGGCCAAAAATGCTCCGATGGCAGCTCCGATCATCAGGCGCTTCCTGTTGGCACTGAAGAAGCCTTGGGAGGTGCCGTAGGCTGCGGAATGATGAGCATAATTGCTGTAGGAAGCGCTGCGGAACAGTTCATCCATGTGATCATAGATCTTTTTGTACAGCGACTGGCACTTCTGAATGACATGGGTAAATTCTTCAGAGGTTTCTTCAGAAGCGGCTCTGGAGGTATCGGCATCCAGCAGCGTCAGTTTGGCCTGGATCTCCATGATTTCCTGCTCAAGCGATGCAGCCTGACTGTAGTTTTCTGCCTGGGAAATAATGAGGGAATTATAATAAGAGGTATTCTGTTTGGTCGTACTGACTGTCTCAGAATCCTGTGAGGAGATCAGCACTTCGTCATTTTTGTAATTGGCCAGTTCTGTGTTGACAGATTCGATCAGGATATTCAGCGTATCGAGCTGCTGCTGGTCTTTTCTCAGCTGGTACTGATAGTTGAGGCGTGCAGCTTCAATATCATTTGTAATGGCGTTTGACTGGACATGGGCTTCAAGATATGCAATGTCAATTGTCCGGGTCAGATCGAGCATGCCTATGAGATCATTCAGTGAATAACCAGTCGTTGAAGAACGGTAAGCACGGATGTCATCGGGCTCTTCCTCGCAATAGGCATAGAGTGCATCAACCGACGTATTCAGCAGGTCGATCCGCTGCATGATATCCGAACTGTCAGTTGAGATAAATGTAAATGTATCATCCGGGAGCTTGAGGTCGGCATATGTTTCTACAAGATAGTCATTGTATGCAGCGAGTATCTTGTCGAGCAGGACCTGAAGTTCATCGTAGCGGAGATTTGTTTTGAATCTTGAGTCTTCCTCTCCGAATCCATTTGTCAGGGTCACCACAAAGTAATTATTATACTTCAGTTCCATTAAAAGAAGCTGTTCGTAAGCAGCAGAATTTTTGTCTGCGATCATTGTGGTCAGCAGTTCCAGCTGCTGGCGGGAGGATTCGGTCAGAACCTTCTGAATCGTAATATTGGTTCTCAGATTTTCGATGGTGATGGGATGAGAAAGCTCCAGTCCATCCAGTGCGCTTTGAAGCACAAAGGAAGAAGTAACCTGATTGAGATCGAGTACGCTGCCGTCAGGCGCGCTGAGGTCGTTAACACGTGACCGATAGTCTCCTTTGTCCACCCAATAGTCAAGTGTAACAACCGAACTGACAGTAAGAGGCGGACGGTCAAACTGGTACATAATCACCGGGACACACAGACCGATAACGACGAAAAGGACGAGTACCCAGAGGTAAAAGCCGGCAGTTTTTCCCATATTGTGAAAAACCTGAAACAGATCAATTTCCACGTCATCCGCATCGAGCGGATTGCTTACCGTGACGTTGATCGTAGCATCACGATCAATGATCAAGGAGTCACCTTTCTGATGTTCGTTTTCCAACACGGAAACCTCCATTCGCTAAACTGATTGCCCCTGAGATAACTTTTCCTGGCGGCGGATGATGGGCCCGGTGACGCGCCTGATTCCAATAGAAAGGCCTGTTATGTATTTATATCAGCAGTATATATCTTAGGGCTGTGCAAACTGTAGAAATAAATCAAAAATGCGATAAAATGTTAGTATCAGCTACAAATTTATTTAACAGATAATATAGTACACACTCAGGGAACGATGTAAAGTATACGCAATTGAATGAGCCCTGTCAAGCAAGACGGGTGGAATGTACAGTAGGACTGAGCATTGAGGCAAACAAGATGCCGGAGATGCAAAATGCATTAATCAGCAATATAAATGAGAGGTTTCAGTTCGCTGATAATAACTGCAATGGTTATGAACTGAAAGCCAGGGAAACAGCGCTAAAGAACATAATCATTTGCCCGTTTATTGACGCTTCAGAAGGAAGCCAATAAAATATAAGGGATTGCAGAAGCAGTTTGACGGCGAAAGACCAAAGCATCTGCTAAATAAATACAGGCTGTTATTACGGAAAATGCGTTGTTGATCTGATCAAAAGCAGAATATGGACCTTTGCACGGGACTGTCCAAAATGGCAGATAGCCGGATGCATGGCCAGGAACCGAAGCTGCACCATAAAAAAAATAGATGGCCCAGCATTTCATGCTGGTTTGTCAAATCATGACAACTGCGATTGATACGATGCCGAAAGCACGACTATGTCATTAAAGGAGGAACCGAGATGGTCAGGAGAATTATCAGAGATGAAGCATTTCTGAGCATACCGTCTGAACCTGCACAGCAGGGGGACGGGCAGGTCGGGCAGGATCTTCAGGACACTTTATGTGCAAATGCAGACCGCTGCGTAGGGATGGCTGCCAACATGATTGGTGTACGGAAGAAGATTATTGTTGTAAACCCGGCAGGTGGTCCATTTTCCCTTTTGATGTTTAATCCGGAGATTCTTCGGAAGGAAGGTCCTTATATGACGGAAGAAAGCTGTCTTTCTCTGGATGGAGTGCGCCAGACGCTTCGGTATGAGATGATTGAGGTGTCATTTATGAACGCTTCCTGGAAGCCACAGCGGATGGCATTTACGGGATTTGCAGCGCAGATTATTCAGCATGAGATAGATCATCTGTCAGGTATATTGATCTGAATGGACCAGTGTATGAACACACAGCTTTTGAGCATTGAATCTCTGATTGGTTTTGGCTTGAAATAATTACATAATATGATATAATCGAGCAGTAAAAGTGACAGTTTACTGCAGAATGGAGATATTAATGGGAAATCATCTGACGAAACCGGAATCTGATATATTTTTTGATATTTATCTGAACCTGTTGGATTATGTCAATTCCAGATACAGGATCATTCCGGATGCAGGCCGGTTTGCAGACCGTAAAAATACCGATCACTATAAGATGATACAGGTAGCGCTTCATATTTGGATAAATCATCCGGAACTGCTAACGGAATATCTGTCAGGCACTCCGGAAATGAGCCAGAAAAAGCAGTCTATTCTACGCAGCTGGAGGCGTTTTGTTTACAGGAAACTGGTTATTGTCCGGCATTTGCCCAGCGGCAGTGTTGTGGCTGAATATGATAATCCGGACAGACTCTATCTGGTTCACGGGGTTACGCAGAGCCTTGAAGAACTGACTGAAAAGAATGAAATACCAGTACAACTTGCAACGACACTGCTTCCCTTTGAGGGACGGATCATTACTGATGGTCTTCTGGCCATTGATGAAAAAGGAACGGATGAAAAGTATACTCCTGATTATTGCAAGGAAATATATCAGCAGGCGAGACTGAACGGAACCATTTTGACTGAACTGTAGGGCCTGGGTTTGCCTGCTGGACTGATGTAGAATTGAACTGGAGCAGCTTTATGATACATAACAGTCCGATACATTTTATTCGGGAATTCATTGGGCAGAAAGTACCGAAAGATCAGAAGGAAAAGATGCCGCTTTATTACCAAAGGGCACTTAACAGCAACAACTCCCAGCTTGGGTTTTTAATTCTGATTATTACAGTACTCAGCATGTGTATCTATCACCGGATTCTGTGGTTTCCTCTTGTACTGTTTGTCTGTGTAACTGCGGAAACACTTGGAGCAAAGCAGATGAGCATGAATCAGAACCTGCTGATTCATGCGGTGACAACGATTCTGTGGTGCAGCTGGTATCTGTATACGTTCGGCTGGTCTAGCGGAGGACAGCACTTTCTGCTTCCACTGCTGATGCTGATCTTCTTTTCGGTTTATGTGAAGCCGGCTGTAAAAATCGTGTACTTTGTGGCACTTGTTGCTGTCCGGATGCTGTTTTTCTACTATACCCGGACACATGAACCAATGATTCATCTGGATACGGGCATGAGTATCCTTTATCAGACGATTAACAGTCTTCTTCTGTTTATTACAATGGCAACCAACTGCATTATTTTCAGCACGAGTATTCAGGAAACAGAGAGACAGCTGCTGCTGGATAATCAGGAGCTGCAGCATGAAGCCGAGACGGATGCGCTGACACAGATGCTGAACCGGCGTTCAATCCGGGATGAAATGGTGCTGTTTCAGAAAGCAAATCCTGATGAGCAGTTCTGTGTTGCAATTGCAGATATAGACTTTTTTAAACGGGTCAATGATACATATGGACATGCCTGCGGGGATGAAACCCTGCGTATGCTGGCAAAATGTTTTCGTGATCATTCAGATAACAAATACAGCTGTGGACGCTGGGGCGGTGAAGAGTTCTGTCTCTTTTTCCCGCAGATGAATTTGGATGTGGCAGGAAATATCATGCAGGACCTTGCACTTAAGATTCAAAATCTTCCAATTGAATTTGAAGGGCAGACGATCCATATCACGATAACAGCGGGTGTTGAGGAGTACGATTTTAAGTCTGACCTTGATGCAATCATTGAACGGGCAGACAGAAAACTGTATATGGGAAAGACATCCGGACGGAACCGTGTGATTATCTGATGGTACAGCGTAAGAAAGAAAAGGAAGAAAATACCGAATGGAATTTGACGGCTTTTTATGATAGATGAAATGGATGCTTCAATGGAAGCGGAAATCTGCAAGAACTTTAAAGCAGCCTGAGAAAACATAAAAAGCTGCGAATGGTCAGATAAAGCGGACGACATGGAGGCAATAGACCTGTTCTTTACTGTCAGCAGCATCTTGCCGATACGGGACGGCAGGATGAGCAGATTGCTTATCCTGAGCAGCTCTTCTCTGTTGTAGATTTCAATGGCACTCTCAATGAAATCGCATTTGCCGGGGAACTGGCATATGCTTGCGCGCAGAAGGGAGAACGCGGTCAATACGAGAGGATCTGCCAGGATATTCTTGAACGGTATCCGAATGATGAAGATGCCCTGATCTCCGATGGCAGAGAGCAGGAAGTTTTCGACGAGACGAAACCGTTGATAGAAAAACAGAACTGGACCCCAAAGACAGTTCTGGTTTTTGAGCGCCTCTGCGAAGTGGTGGAACAACTGGGACGTATAGATGAGATAAAAGCGTTGACGGAAAACAGAAGTCGCATGAACGGCTGGATACATTTACTGCTGTCAGGCAGGTGCCTGAAAAGAAGGAAACACAGAAACAGGTGCATGCTGCACCGGAGGTTGGCCGGAATTCACCATGTTCCTGCGGTTCTGAAAATAATATAAGAACTGTTGCGGAAAAAACGCGTGATCTGTGCCTGTGTGAGGAATCACACAGGCATTTTTCTAAATACATGACTGAAAGCTGTAAAAATGGGAGTGGACAATATGGAGCGTTTCGGAGAATTTTATCTGGACAGGGAACGGGATATTGTTGTTCAACTATTCATGGAAGCAGGTGAACTCTGGTATACCCTGAGGACGCCGAACCATCATACAGGAAATCTGATTACAAATCTGGCGAAACTCTGTGAGCTGCCGCTCGGTGAGGATGAACATGGGCTAAAGATCATCCGCGGGAGTATTCCCTGCTATGTAGATGGCAGCAATGCGCGGATGTATATTTTCCGCCTTGGCAATACAAAAGTGGCAAATATCTATCCGGACGGGCGGGTGGAGCTGAAAGCCTCTATACCGGCAATCTCAAAAACACTGATGAGTCAGACTAAGGATTACAAGCTGGGAATTTCCAGAACGATCGTCAAAACATATATTCGCAGTGAATGTAAATTTGAGTCAGATGTTCATACGCACATGAATGGTATTCTGGAGGCAGATATCCTGATAGCGCTCGGCATATATCATCAGATTCGGTATCCGCTGTATTACATCCGGAAACTGAAGCTGGATCTGACGCCGGTACAACAGGAAAAGCTGATGCTGCAGCGGATGCAGACTGTACCAAAGTTTGCGGATTCAGAACTGACCGGGCGATATTTGGAACGCAAGATTGATGATAATACATTCATAAACTTTGCAGAGCTGATCTTTGGCAATCCGGCTTCAGCTGCAGAGAATATTGACAAAATCCGCAATTCTCTGACGGTTCCCAAGGATGGACAGGCAGTATTTGCAAATCTTGAAAAGGTATATCTGTACCGGTATGTCTTTACACGCGGACAGCCCCATCCGGATACAATCGTGCCAGGCAATCCGGCGGGGATATCCAATCCGCATGTTTCGAAAATTCTTGCAAAGGTTCTGGAAGACCATGCGGATGTCTATCGGGCCAATACACTGTTTGAGGACAAGCTGCTCTGGATTGCACGCACTTATCAGGCGCACGGCATTCATTACGCAGAGATTTCGGATACGGTACTTGTCCGGCGGGAAGATGCCTTTAAACGGTTGCGCGAAATACATGAAGTATTGCCGCGGGTGCAGGCAGAAACAGGCGTACTTATCCGGTTTCTTGCCGGAATCCGTCGGATTCCGCTGACAATAGTCCGTGATTCTGTGACGGGTGCAGATTACTTTCGGGAAAACCTGCGGGTTCTTGAAACAATAGCATCTGATCCATATGTGGCGGGTGTGGATATACTTGGAGAGGAGATCAATGACATTCTGGAGCTGAGACCGGTTATTCGTGAACTGGTCCGGATCGCTGGAATGAATGAATCGTTTGTTATCCGGATTCATGCGGGGGAAAATGACAGTCTGCGGGACAATGTGGAAAACAGTCTGCGATGTGTACGTGAGGCAGTAGAACCCGGTCATAAGATGCCGATACTGCGTCTCGGACATGGGCTGTATACTGCGAATCTCAATACGCCAAAGGGGAAAAGGCTTCTTCAGGCGTTGCGGGACGATCATGTTATCCTGGAGTTTCAGATTTCTTCAAATGTGCGTCTGAATAACCTGAGCGATCTAGGACATCATCCGCTTAAACGGTACCTTCATGAGGGTGTTGCCTGTGTACAGGGGACAGACGGCTGTGCATTGTACGGTACAGATTCTATTGAAGAAGAACTGGCGCTGGAGAAGCTGCTGGATTTAAGTTTTGAAGAGCTCTGCCAGATGCGCACGGCTGACAGGCAAGTTTGTGAGACGGGACAGACAGCTTTTGCAGCAAAGCTGCAGGTGTTTAACAATGCGGTGGGAACGGAAAAGGCAGATGCATATTATGCGAGGCAGTATGAAGCTGTCAATATGCCGCATCTGATGCTTTGGCAGGAATCACATTCAGTGGATGCGAGGCAGGCTCTTGCTAATCAGATCAAACCTTTACCGTCCGGTATGCCTATAGTGATTGCAGGCGGAAGTTTCAATAACAGCCAGCACAGAACAGTCATGCGTGATATTGGGAAGAAACTGATAGATGCATGTCTTGATACAATGGACGAAACACAGACCTACTTTGTGATAGGCCACCGGCTGACAGGATACGAACAGTATCTGGTTGAACGAAACCAGGGCAGGTTTCCAGTGTATGCGATTGTACCGACCATGCTGACAAATGCCCAGTACGCCCGCCTCAGAAAAAGCGGCGTTCATATCCGGGTATCCATAGAACCCTCTGGTATCAGCCTGTATAAAAGCTTTGCATATGAGCTGTTTAAGCGAAGCAATGCGATACTCATTGCATTGGATGGTAATTCAGCGGCGGCAAATCTGCTTCAGGAAGCAAAGAACGGGAAATACAAAAGTCTGATGCTGATCGACGGGCATTCCCGTTCGCTTACCTCCAAAGCACAGACGCTGCATGGCTATGTCAGGTATATTGCCGATGCCGAGGAAACGCTGGAGTGGATCCGGCAGTGGCAGAAAAATATCAATCCAAGCACATAAGCTATATAAAAAAGCACGTCCGTTAAACGGACGTGCTGAGAAAATCAGGATTACCGGTATGCGGCATCACTGAGCGCCATTTGCTTTGCCAATTTGCGGATTTGCGGTATGAGGGCAATGACGATGCAGATAACGGCTTCGGGAATCAGATAAAAACCGTTATAGACAGCTGAATAAACGAAGACATTCTGCCCTTCTGGTGCGTACATACCGAAAAAGATGAGTCCGGAAAGGAATGCGCAGAGAAAACGGCCAAAGGTTCCGATAATGATGCCGGGCACCATGCCCCACTGCTCTGGAAACCGTCTGCCAAGGGCACAAAGTCCCAGCATGGCAAAAGCCAGAGGGTAGTCAAGAAGCAGTTCAAACGGATGGACAAAGTAAGCATCCTGGATGAACTGAAGGAAACCGTAAGCAGCACCGGTCAAAATGCCCGGGGCAAGGCCGTAGACGTAGGCGAAAAGAAAAAGTGGAAGCATGGAGGCAGGCGTAATGGCACCGCCCTGGGGCAGTTTGTACAGGCGGATGCAGGAAAGCAGAAATGAAAGTGCGATGCAGAGTGCAGCATTTGCTATCATTCTTGCATTCCAGCGGCGTTTGTCCTTTGACAGTATAAAGATGATGATTCCGATGATCAGACACGCAGCGACAACGGCCCATGTAACGGACGTGATGGATGAAAACTTGAAAGACATGTCTTTCTCCTCCCTGGATTGAATTTGCAAACAATCAAGGTTAAAAAAACGCAGTCCCATAAGGACTGCGTTTTTGATACGAGCTCAAAAAAATCGCTTCCCTACGGTAGGATTATCTACACAGGTTCAAAGGGACAGGCCAAAGGCCATCTCAGCAAAAGCGCCCCTAACGATGATTGATGCGTTTTGAATTATAGAAGTGGAAATACAGATTGTCAACAGAAAATCGAAAGAAAGGAGGTGAAATTAAGATAAACAATAATATAGAATACTGACGTGAATACATTATTTAAATGATATCATGGCAATAAAATTTATAGTATTGTATGGTGAATTGTTGATAAAATTATACGGAATATGTATAATAATATGGAGTTCAGACAAAAAATAAAATTGCTTTTGTCAATTGGAGAGGGCTGGATATGGATCACGATGACGAGATAAAAAAAGCCAAAGAGGTAAGAAAGCTCAAGCGGTTAATAAATGACAAGAATAATACCCGAACATATCAGCAAAGGGCCAGAGTGCTGCTGTGTATTATCTCGGGGAAAACCATCATTGAGGTGATCAGGGAGACAAAAGCCAGTGAATTCACGGTCCGCACTGTAAAGCGGCTATATCAGGAGGGCGGCATTGACAAGGTTTGTCCGCCCAAAAGGGTGAAAAGGACCAGACAGGTACAGGACAGTGTCCAGTCAGTCTGTCTGGGGCTTAATGAAGGTAACGATGTTGTTGTAAGTCTTTTTATTAATGACAATATTCTTGGTACGATTATCAGAAAAGGCAGTGATTCAAAGAAGAATATTGAGGACAATGGCCTGATGCCGGTTCATGGACGGATTATGCATAAGGCTTTGACGGAACTTCATAAAGAGAAAATCAGTGTGCTGGATATGCTGGAAATATCTGCTTTAAACAACTGTAAAGCGATTGAAAAGCCGGAATTGTATTATTATCTGGATAAATTCCGCAGCAAACATGCACAACCGGGTGAGACATATCAGGCGGTTTTCTATCAGCGTTCAAGCCTTGCCATGATGGAGATGAAGGCTGCCGAAATAGTTCTGAATCAGGAAAAATGGACTGTGGTGCAATGCGAAAAGGAGGTCCAGTGGTACAATCAGTTGGCGGAGACTTTGGAACAGATGAAGGGTGCCAATGATGCTGAAAATATCCCGGCAAAACTGGTTTCTTCGATACGGCGTTACAGCAATGAACGTAAAGATGGCAGCTATGCATTCGAGTGGACAGCAAACTGTCAGCAGGAAGAAAAGGCATAATGAATGAACTGACATAAGGCAGCAAATGGTCATGAGAGAAGGCTGTTGCCAGACAACAGGTAGGTTTCGGGATATCATTCAGATGACGGACCATGGTTTCAGGAGGATTATCAGACAGATTTCCGAACAGCTGAGCAAACTTGAAATTGCTGGAACAACGGATCTGCCTGAAAAAATGATCCTTGGTAAGCATTATTTAAGTTAAACGAGTACCAAACACTTTGTAAATTTATCAAATGGTGATATAATATTATACATCGTGTGAATACCTTGTAGATTATGGGAGGTTCCAATTTTGAAACCATATGCGCTTCTTTCAAATGATCGCTCCTTTGCATTTTCCGCTGAGAATCCCACAGGAACACGTGGCGGTGGTTCCCGGGGCGGAGACTGCACAAAACTGTCTCCGACCGTGACCATCCGGGCGGGAGAAAACGTGACGCTGGCTGAGATCATAGGTCCTGGTATGATTCAGAATATGTGGTTTACCGGATATGTCGGACACAGTTTTATTCTGCGGATTTACTGGGAAGACCAGGAGTGTCCTTCAGTTGAAGCGCCTCTGTCTGCTTTTTTCGGCTGTGCGTATGATGAAAACTTCATTGACCGCGACGGATGTTATCCTGTACTGAATTCAGCTGTCATGCTGGTGGCTCCGGGACGTGGATACAACTGTTTCTTTGGGATGCCGTTCCGGAAGGCCTGCAGAATTACGATGGAAAACCGGAGCGAGAAGGATGAAAATCTGTACTATATTATTACTGGTTGCTACAGGGAGATGCCGGAGAATATCGCCTACTTCCATGCGTCTTACAGGCAGGAGCATCCTGTTCAGAAAGGGCGTAGCTATACGATTATTGATGGAATCAAAGGGAAAGGACAATTCCTTGGCGTCACGCTTGCCGCTGGTATGAACGGGAACAATACGTGCTGGGTGGAAGGCGAAGCAAGAATGTACATTGATGATGATCAATACCCTTCCATTCATTATACGGGTACAGAAGATTATTTCACTGGATCATACGGATTTGGAAACGATATTTACAAAAAACAATATCAGACATTCAGTGGACATTACAGCGGTATGTTTGCGATCCTGGGAGACAACCGGGAATTTTACAACGGACAGCAGAGATTTCTTCTTTACCGGTTCCATGTGCCGGATCCTATCCATTTTGAGGAATCTTTCCGTATGACTATCGATAATATGGGATGGACAGGCCCGAGATATGATGATTATACGAGCACGGCATATTGGTACCAGTCTCTGCCTTCTGCAAAGCTGAAAGAACTGCCGGATGATTCTGACATGTGCATGCGGTAAGCACATTCTGAGGATGACACAGAAAACCTGAAGCTGGGAAGGTGTGGTTTCACTTCCGGATCATATCTCCCGGCAATTTGAGAACTTTGATGTAAAAAAATTCCCTCCATTTCTGGAGGGAGTATGCAGTATGGAGAGATACACGAATAAACATGGAATAATCAATGATTATGATGAGATCTTTGAGGTGCGGAGAAGTTGAGAAGGTAAAATACATTCTGACAGGTTCCACATTTCTGCGGAAGAAAAGCGGCGAAAGCAAAGTCCGCCGCACAGGGACTGGCAGGATTGCTCTGATCAGAATGCATCCCATGAGTCTTTTTGAATCAGGAGACTCCTCCGGTAAAGTGTCCCCGTCAGAGATGCTTGTCGGTGAGATCGATGAAGGATATGTCAGGAAGGTAGGGCTGGACGAGATAGTACGTTTGATCATTCACGGCGGGTAGCCGGAAACATTATATCGAAACGGTCGTCACCACGGTTATACATGAAAGGCAGACGAAAAAGAGAAATCCACAAAAATGCGCATGCTGATCCATGCGCTGCCACGGCACGAATCCACAGTAACGGGCGATAAAACGTTGCTTCGGGATATCGAAGATTATGAAAACAGCGAAGAATTGATCGAAAGCAGGGCTACGATCGCGGACTGCACCGGCATGCTTGACAGCATGTTCCTGATCGCAAATCAGGAGGCATTCAGCATCCATTACAGGTCATCCACAAGGATCGGAAAAATGCGAAGAGGCATCTGGTTGGCCCGTCGCTCAGCTGTGCCAGACTCCATTTAACAGTCGATGAACGTCTGAAGGAACATGAGACCTTTGGAATTATGTTTGAGGCTTTGGTGGAAAGAGATCTTCGGATCTATGCGGAGATTCTGGGAGGACAATCATATCATTTCCGTGACAATGTCTCCGGGGACGAAGTGAATGCCATTGTGGAATTCAAAGAAGGTGACCATGCTGCACTTAATGATGTGAGGGCATAAAGGTTAACCCCCATTTATACCAGTGCTAATAAACACCAAGTAAAGGCTACATCACATAGCCGTTATCTCGTAGAGACTATAATTATTTTGCTACTGTAATGTTGTTCGACATGGCTGCGAAGTTGGCAACACCAAGATCGATTGCACAGATTCTTTGAGAGCCGTTTTTCTCAGCCCGGACCTCCGGCACTGCCTTACGGTCATCAAAAACGATCCTGACCTGGAATAATCCGTGGAACGGAACGACATTGACCTGTCT
>JAFUHD010000212.1 GCA_017469025.1 Clostridia bacterium | reverse complement strand
GGATTCAACAATATCAAAGAAACGATCGGATTGGGACTCGATTCAATCAGCGGGACAACAGACCATCTGGAACGGGACACCGTCATTTTCCCGTCGTTTATACGTAATCGGTGCATTGGATGCGGACGCTGCACCATTTCCTGTGCTGATGGTGGACATCAGGCAATCACACTTGATGATAAAAGACATCCGGTTCTGAATGGCAAAAAATGTGTCGGCTGTCATCTTTGCGTACTGGTCTGCCCACAGAAAGCAATTGTTTCCGGAACCAAGCGTTTCATGCGCTAAATCTCTTTGCATGCGACACCTGCCAATCTTTTTCGGATCCGTATAAAGCATTGAAATTACCGGATTCAGAAGAAATATAGTATAAAACAGATAATAATGTGACACTTTGTCACATTATTATCTGTTAAAAAGTGGTATACTATATGAAGGGTTTTGATCTAATGAATAGATTCCTACCATATATTCATGGTTTAGAATCACAACAGAATGAAACGGTGCATTCAGGAACTGTCCCGTTTTAATTAACCCGTACCCAAATACAATGAGGAGGAACCTAGTATGACCAGGAAAATTGGGGTATTGCTTCTGGCAGCTGTTCTGATGATTGCAGTCTGCTCCGTAGCATCGGCAACACTTTATTATGTAACAGGAAACAATGTTCGCGTACGCAGTGGCCCAGGAACCGATTATGATATTCTGTCGCATCTTAACCGTGGCGACAAAATTGACGTTATCAGTACATCCGGTGGTTGGGCCCTTATGACGCTGTGGTCAGGCTCGGACAATGGCTATATCTCTACAAAGTATATCAGTCGCAACAAGCCAAGTTCCTCAACGAACACTTCCACCAGCCAGGTCACCAATGGCAGCTATCAGAATTTCCAGACCGCTAATTATTACGTCATCGTAAATCCGCAGAATACATACGTCAATATGCGTTGGGAAGCAAGTAAGGCTTCTCCTGTCCGCAGAATTTACTACTACGGCGCACAGCTGAAGGTGCTTGCTGAAAACAGCAGCTGGTGCCAGGTCTTGGATGAATCCACTGGTGAAGTTGGATTCATGATGAAGTCGCTCCTGCTCCGCATCTGATGCAGGAACAGAATATTCAATTGACTTCGGTAAGGAGATAGCATCATGAAAAAACTGATTTTTGTTCTTTGTATTATTTTTTCTCTGAGCTGCTTTGCAGCGCTTGCTGAGGAAGAGTCGAATACCATTTCTCTTTGGCAGCATACTTTTATTGATGAAGATGAAAACGGCAATCAGGTAGAGCAGACTGTTGAAATTACGCTGACAACTGCAGAGCCGGTTGAACTGACGATTATTCAGAATGATGTCAATGATGGTTTCATCGGTATTGTGAGCCGTAAGGGCGTTGCTCCGGTTTCCATCGACGTATATCCGGCTGATGTCGTGCTGCATGCAAATCTCAAGAATGCTACTGAAGAGCAGCGCCAGATTTTGATCGACTATATGGCCGAGCAGTATGAAGAAGGGCAGTATACGGTTGATACACAGACGCTTGAAGATGGCAATGTATATATCGGCGTAGGCGTATCCAATATTCGCAGTGTCTTGACGGTTATTGAAAATATTGAAATGGAACTGATTCAGGCTCATTTCGAAGAGCATTTCGAAGATCTGACGACAGAGGATCATGCTTTCGCAACAGAAATTCTGAAGGGAATCACGATCAAATAATTCCTGTTAAAACTTAAAAATGCCCGGCAGACATTTTTCTTGCTCTGCCGGGTCGTTTTGTATAAAAGGCAGACCTGACATCGGAGGCACATGTACCATGAAACGCATTCAACTGTCAGACCATTTTACCTGGAAACGCATTCTGCTGTTTTCCCTTCCAAGTATTGGCGTTCAGCTTGTATCCAATACCTATCAGGTAGCAGATGGCTATTTTATTTCCAATTTTATCAATAGTTCTGCTTTTGCAGCTGAGAATCTCATTTTTCCACCCATAGCTATCCTCGCCAGTATCGGACTAATGTTTGGCAGCGGAGCCAGTGCACTGATTTCCCAAAAGATTGGTGAAGGCAAGCGGCAGGCGGCAAATCAGCTTTTTACATTTACAATTTCTGTTCTGCTTATTGCAGGTATACTCTGTTCTGCACTTCTGCTTCTGGTGCTTCCATACATTGCACAGCTGGTTGGCGCAGACGAAGGACTGCTTCCATATTGTGTTGAATATGGACGTATTCTGCTGATCTGCATGCCCTTTTTAATGCTGAGCTGTGCCTTTTATCCGCTTATGATTGTTGCAGAACGACCCGGGCTCGGGCTTGCCGTATCCATAATCAACGCAGTATCAAATATTGTTCTTGACTGGCTCTTGATCGCTGAACTGAAACTGGGTATGACAGGCGCTGCACTGGCAACTGGTCTATCATGGATTATCCGCGCCCTGATCTCGCTGGTATTCTTCATGAACAGATCAAATCCGGTGCATTTTGAACAGATTAAAACTGACTGGAAAGCGATTGCAGGAATCTGCTATAACGGTGCTTCCGAAATGGTTGATGCAATTTCATATTCCATTATAGCTGTTCTTTTCAACTTGATGTTGGTGAAATTAGCCGGTGAAAATGGCGTTTCGGCATATGCCGTAACAGAATACGTAACTGGTATTTTTACAGCTGTCTTCTTCGGTATCGGAATGAGTATAACACCTGTAGTCGGTTATCATCTTGGAGAGAAAAATCTGTCAGAGATCAAAAGCCTGTTGAAAAACGGTATTTTGCTCACCGGTGTTATAGGCATTTTCATGACGCTGTTCAGCGTGGTGTTTGCCGGAAGTATTTCCCGCTTTTTCGTAGGGTATAATTCCGAACTCACATCTATGTCTGTGGAAGCACTGAACATCGTTTCACTCTCTTTTCTGATTACTGGCATTACGACTTTTTCATCTTCTTATTTTACCGGACTGGGGGATGGAACAGCTTCTCTTGTCATATCAGCACTCAAAAGTTTTCTGATTCCACTGATCGGTATTTTGCTGTTTTCACATTTATGGGGTCTGCGCGGAATTTGGATCATACCACTTGTATCTGAAATAATTGCGCTTGTTTTTGCATTCATTTTTATCAAACACAGCAGGAAAAAAATGATTCTGTAATGCAGTGCATACTATGCAGGCAGTTCAGTTCTGATGTTTTTATAGGGTTAAACAGAACAGTATTCTGTTTCGTAAAAGAACTGATATCCCGAAAGTCAGTAAAAGACGCTGTATTTCAACCAAGTCAGCATTGTAAATGAGAAAATCTGGAGAAACCTATGAGTGAAATGAATCTGATGGAAAGCATCCTGGAAACCAACGTTCCATACGGCAAAGCCTGTATGTGGTGGATGGGACAGATGGGCCTGATCGTAAAAATCGGAAAAAATATTTTATGCATTGATTATTATGCAAAACCGGAAGCACGCAGACAGACGCCTCCTCCGATACCGGCAGAAAATGTCTGTGGCATTACTGCATTTCTTGGAACACATGATCATATGGATCATATCGACCATGATTCCTGGAAAATATGGGCAGCCAACTGTAAAGATGCCTGCTTTGTATTTCCAGAAGCACATGCGGAAACTGTTTTGTCCGATGGAATAAACCGGCAGCGACAGATCGGCATGGACGACGGCGAAAGCCATTCGTTTGGTGACATCACAATTCATGCGGTCGCTGCTGCCCATGAATTTCTTGCACGGGACAAACATACAGGAAAGTATCCTTGTCTTCAGTATGTGATTGAGGGGAATGGAATACGCCTCTATCATGCAGGAGATACCCTTCGCTATGATGGAATGCGTGAACGGATTTCCCGATTCGGGCATCTTAATGCAGCACTCCTTCCAATTAATGGACGGGATGCCGGGCGATACGCGCGTAATTGTATCGGCAATATGACCTTTCAGGAAGCTGTAGATCTAGCAGGTGAGTTGCATCCGGATCTTGTGATGCCAGGACACTGGGACATGTTTGCAAACAACAGCGAGGATCCAACACGTTTCTCAGATTATTTAAATGTAAAATATGGAAATGTTTCCTGTATCATTCCGAAATGCGGCCATCCTGTCTGGCTTGAAACAAACAACTGACATATTTTGCCAGGCTGTCTTCGGCATAACACCATATCTGATTTACGGATTTCTGTCTGTCTGTTGCAAAGACAGACAGAAATGCTGTAAGTGTGGATAATCCCTTGATTATTCATACACCTTTGTTATAATGACAGGAACGTTTCTTTAATTGTGCTGCTTTTCAGGTTCTTAACTGAAATAATCCATGGAGGCGTATGTATGTCCGCGCGTTTCTTTATTCTGCTGATGATGGCGCTGAACATTATCTACAATGCAGTTTTATCCCACTTCATTAATATTCAGCGCCAAAAGCCGCTGCCGGCATCCGTAAGTGATGTTTATGATGCGGAGCGATATCAGAAGTTTCTTTCTTATAAGGCAGAATACAGGAAGCTGGGTTATATATTCCTTGTTCTTAATCTGCTCGTAGAGATTCCGCTGCTGCTGTCAGGCATCTACCCTGTTATACAGCATATCTGCGTTGAGAATCCATACCGTATTGCACTTTTAACTTTCGTAGTTTTCTTTATACCATCAACCCTGCTTGATATCATCCAGTCCTGGATTTCTACATTCCGCATAGAAGAAAAGTACGGTATGAACAAGAAGACAAACCGTGAGTTCATAAAGGACCTTTGTATCTCACTGATTCTTGATTTTGCTGTCACAGTTGCTTTGACACTGTTTCTGGTTTTTGTTTGTGAACATATGGAAAGCTGGACTGATCATTTCAGCATCAGTTGGGCTGGATCATTCAAAATCAGTCTGATCATTGCAGCAGTACTTTTTGTTTTCTTTGCACTCCTGCAGGGAATAGCTTATCTGGCACTGCGGCTTCAGTATAAATTTACACCTATGGAAGAAGGGCCTCTTCTTGATAAAATACGCGATCTCCAGCGGGATTCCAAGAAAAAAGTCAAGTCCGTATTTATATACAACGAATCAAAGAAAACGACTACAAAGAACGCTTTTCTGCTGAAACTGTTCTGGCATCGTGAGTTTGGCATAGCAGACAATTTCATGAATGAGAATGAAGAACGTGAACTGCTTGCCGTTTTGTCACACGAAATCGGGCATCTCAAACATAAAAAAAACTGGCAGAATTACCTGAGTTACGGTATGCCTGTTATCATGTTCATCCTGCTTGTCTGTTTGATTCATCAGCCTGCTCCGATCTTTTTTCTGAGCAAATGGGTAATGGACTCCTTTGATATGACAGTTGTAAATTATACTATTATTATTACAGTGCTTGGACAGGTGATCGGACCGCTTGGCATTCTGCTAGGTCTGTTCAATAACAGTCGATCAAGAAGCGAGGAATATGAAGCAGACCGTGAAGCAGTCAAAAATGGATACGGACGGGAACTGATTAAAACATTCAAGCGTCTGAGTAATGATGAACTGGTGGATGTCAATCCACATCCGTTGATTGAGACACTTGAATATGATCATCCGGGAATGGCAAACCGGATTGCAGCCATTGAACAGGCAATGAAAGCAGCGGAGCAGAAATGAATTGGGAAAAGATCTTTTCAAAACAGACGCTTGAAAGTGGCAGAGCGCTGTATGAATCTGGACAGGTGCACGATCAGGTCGAACTGTCAAAGAACTGTTTTGTATGTACAATCACCGGAACTGAGCCGATCAGGGTCAGAATATTACTGCCGGAACGGTATAGACTTCAGGTAAGCTGCAACTGTCCTCATGCCATGGACGGCTTCAGATGCAGGCATATGGCTGCAGCAATGATGAAACTTGATGAACTGTATGAAAACTGGGTTGAAGGAACTGACCACCTTGTCTGGAAAAAAGCACCTAATATTGAGACCTTGTCGCTGAATGAGGACAGCAATCATCATGAATATGACGGTCATGACAGTTATCTGGTCCCTTACAACGTATTCGATTTTAAACAGATTTTTTCGGACAACTACAAGGTAACTCTGGCAGTGCTGAATCGTGGAAAAGAACTGATAAGCAGCGGAAAAGCAGCGATAAAATATGCAGACATCCAGAATGATTATCAAAACGGTGGAATGCTGTGCAGCATTACAGTAAATGTGGATGAGGGACTGAATCCTTTTCCGGTAAACCTGGTATGCAGCAGGGACAGAATGAAGCTCATCCGGTGTACCTCTGAACGTTGCCGTTCATATCCAAACTACGATCCTTTCGACGGGAATGTTTTGTGCGAACATCAGGTAGCTGCAATGCTTCTTTTGCGTACCTACCTCGAGAACAAGGGCAATGTGGATACAACTGATGCTTACGGTCAGCACATGATTGCACGATATACACGGATCGTCTCTGCTGAAGATGCTGGAACCCTGACTGGAGGCGAAGTATTCAGACTCGTTCCGTCTCTTTCTTTCCGGCATGTACGCGAGATTTATATGGAACTCCGTTGTGGTACCGAAAAAGATTACGCTGTCAAACAGATTTCACTGATGCTCAATCTCTATAAATCCGGAGAAAAAATGCAGCTCTGGCAGAACAAATTCATCAATTTCCGGGTGGACAAGCCAGACAGGCCTTCCGAACGCCTGATGCAGATGATGCTGAAACTGCAGAGTGCTGATGGCGCTATGCTCATTGAAGCCTATTCAGAAAGTCCAAACAGATTGAAACTGTTCGGTGAAAAACTGGATGAATTTTTCGAAATATACATCGGAAAAAAACTTCAGATTGACGGAGTATCCAGACTCCTGACTGACGGAACTCCGATGATCCATATAGACGTACAACCAGAACGTGATGAAACCGGACGCTTTAAAGGTGTTACTGTCAGGGGACATCTGCCCAAAAAAGCTGAAGGCCTCAGATACGTCTATTTTGAACAGCCTGGTGCCATGATCCGCACAGAAAAACAGAAGATTGAGAACCTTCTCCCGCTTTATTCGGCAATCGATCTGAACAGAAATGTCAGATTTGAAATCGGACGTCAGAGAATGGGGGAATTCTACCGGAAAGTATTGCCGTCAATGTCAAAAGAGATGGCAATCGACGATTATGCTTACGAGATTGCACAAGCATTCATTCCTCCGGAAGGCAAAACTATCTTCTTCCTCGACTGTGATGAAAAAAATCTGATTTGCCGGGCAAATGTCCAGTATGGTGAATATACCGCTGATCTGGTCAATCGAAACGAAAAAGCCGGATTTTTCAGGGATTTTTATTCTGAACAGGCGGGATATGATGCTGTAAGAAAATGGTTTGGCCTCTATGATGCTTCTGAAAAGGTAAGTATGCGCCCAAGAACAGCCGAATCTACGTTTTCTTTTCTTCGGGATGGTATCAGCGAATTGCAGCTGCTCGGAGAAGTCCAGGCATCTGCAGCATTTCGGAGGCTTCGTCTTCATAAGAAATTTGATTTTAAAATCAGTCTCGAGCTTGAGGGTAATCTGGTTTCTGTAACAATGACATCGAATGATTATTCCCAGAATGAGCTCATGGATATCCTGAAAAGTTACCAGAAAAAGAAACATTATCACGTGTTGAAAAACGGTGATTTTCTTGATCTGAGCGAAAATGAAAATGCAGTACTTGCTTTCCTTGGCGCATCTGATATTTCTGTCAAGGACTTTGTCAACGGGAAAATGCATCTGCCTGCATACAGAATGCTGTATCTCGATGAAATGCTGAAGTCACATGACGAAATTGCAAGTACCCGCTCTGAGTCATATATGCGGCTTCTTGATGAAATGGGGGATGCCAGATCAGCTGAATATGTTGTACCGTATTCGCTGCAGGAAACCATGCGCGCATATCAGGTCACTGGATTCCAGTGGATGGAGCGGATTCTGTCTTGCGGTTTCTGCGGTATTCTGGCAGATGATATGGGACTTGGCAAAACTCTGCAGATGATCTCTGTTCTGTTATACGACAGGCAAAGTGGCAAAAACAGCGGGATGCCGTCATTAATTACCTGTCCTGCATCCCTGGTTTATAACTGGGAATCAGAACTTAAACGGTTTGCACCTCAGCTTTCTGTCCGTCTGATCGTGGGAACAGCCAAAAACCGGAATGAGATTCTTGACCATTTTTCAGATTTCGATGTCCTTGTCACTTCATATGACCTGCTCAAGCGCGATATCGACAAATATGCCGAAAAACATTTCTGGCTGCATATACTGGATGAAGCGCAATATATCAAAAATCCTGCCAGTTCAGCCGCAAAAGCCGTTAAAATCGTAGAATCCAGCCACAGAATGGCACTGACGGGTACACCCATAGAAAACCGGCTTAGTGAATTCTGGTCCATTTTTGATTATCTGATGCCCGGCTTCCTGTTCAATTACCAGAAATTCCGTAACGAGATCGAAATTCCCGTTATGCGTTTTCAGGATGACGAGGCGATGGAACGCATTCGCCGCATGACATCCCCATTCATTCTGCGTCGTCTCAAACGCGATGTACTCAAAGATCTTCCGGAAAAGACAGAGGAAACACGGTATATTGAACTGGGAGATGAACAGCGCATTCTCTATGAAGCACAGGCAGAAAAAATCCGGATGATGCTTTATGAGAAATCCGAAGAGAATGAAGAAAGGGAGCGCTTTAAGATACTTGCTGCACTCACTGTGCTTCGGCAGATATGCTGTGATCCCCATCTGGTATTTGACAATTATTCAGGCAGCAGTTCAAAGCGTGAAGAACTGATTGCGCTTCTGAAAGAAGCCATTGAAAGCGGTCATAAAGTTCTTGTATTCTCACAGTTTACCTCCATGATGTCACTGATTGAGCAGGATCTTGAGTCGGAATCCATCCCGTTCTATCATCTTTCCGGCGAAACACCGAAGCAGGAGCGTGTTGAAATGGCAGCCCGGTTCAATTCTGACGATACACCAGTCTTTATGATTTCGCTCAAGGCTGGTGGAACAGGTTTGAATCTCATCGGTGCAGATGTAGTCATTCATTTTGAACCGTGGTGGAATGTTGCTGTCATGAACCAGGCAACGGACAGGGCACACCGCATCGGGCAGGTACACCCGGTGACCGTTTTTAATTTTATTGCGAAGAATACAATTGAGGAGCGCGTTCAGAAACTTCAGGCGACTAAACGTGATCTAGCCGAGGGCATATTAAATGGAGATACCGGCAATTTTGCCAGCCTCTCCAGAGAAGAACTGCTTGAACTGCTTTCAGAGGATGGAGAGTAACAGAATGAAAATTGCTCTGATTTCAGATATTCATGCCAATGTAACCGCACTTGAAGCTATCCTTAAAGACATAAAGCAGCAGGGCGCAGACAGAATCATATCACTGGGCGATCAGATAAATCTTGGACCCAGCCCGCGTGAAACACTGGATCTGCTGGCTGAAAATCACGTCAAATGCCTTGACGGTAATCATGAACGGTACGTCAGGGCAGTAATGGATGGCAAATCTGGATATGAAGGTGCAAATTTTGATACACTGCGTTATACTGCAGAACGCATCAAACGGGATGAACTGAATTTGCCGGAAGCGGAGCAGATCGGCTCACTGCTGTTTTGTCATGCACTGCCGGGAATGGATACCTTTCCCGTATATGATCCGGAGAGAGCAGTACCGCAGCTGCGCGGGATGCATTTTGACGGGATCCGGCACATCATCTGCGGCCATGGTCATAATCCAACACAAATCCGGACGAAGGATTTGACTGTAGACAGCATCGGCAGCAGCGGCTGTATGGATGCCGGTGCTCCAGGTACGGCCATGTATACCATGCTCTGGCTGTATGAGGATACTGTCGTCCTGCGGCCCCAGATGGTTTCGTATGACATGCACCGCGTCTGTCGTCTTTTTCTGGATACAGGGATGGCAGAAATCTATCCCATCATGTCGCGAATCATATGTCAACAGATGACCATCAATCGAAGCTGGCTAGTACCGTTTGTCGGTCTTGCAGCTGAAATCGCAAAAGAGCAGCATGCCGCTTTCATCACACAGGAAATTCTGCGTTTGACAGATGCTGCTTTTCCATGGCCTGACGGGATGAATACCAAAGTGTACTGGGAAACCATTCGTCATGATGTTATGGCAGATTAAAAATGCACCGGAGACCTTTAAGCGGTTTCCGGTGCGTTTTTCATTTCACAGCGGTCAGATGAATCTGCTGGGACATATAATCATTCCAGGCCGTTTTAAGCGGATAACCATGGTACATAAGTTCATCGCCGCCATATATTCTGCCTGTTGCATCGTCCAAATAATGAAGATCAGGATCGAGCCCGTCCAGCAAAAGCATCCGCTGTTTCTGGTTTGGGTATGCCATAGCGTATACATGTGTGACTATCGCTTCGCTCCGATCATCACTGACGACCATCCATCCTGCTTCATTTGAATTGTAAGGATCGCACAGACGGTAAAAATTACCGTAGTAAAGAAGCATCTGCCAGGCATGAACACGGGTATTGATTGTACGGATTTCATCGAGTTCTTCCGGTGTCAGTTTAAGCAGATCCAGTTCATATCCAAATGTACCGCACATTGCAACAGCCGCCCGGGTTTGAAGAGGTGTATTTCTCCCAGTCTGATGGTTGGGCACTGCAGATACATGTGCACCCATAGCTGAAGGTGGAAACAGCAGCGACGTGGAAGATTCGATTCTGCATCGCATCCATGCATCTGTATCATCCGAGCACCACGTCTGGGGCATGAACGTGAGCATTCCGAGATCAAATCGTCCGCCTCCGCCGGAACAGCTTTCAAAGAGTATGGCTGGAAATGCTTTAGTGATCCGGTCAACGATCTCATAAAGCCCCAGAATATAACGATGCCCGAGTTCCTGCTGCTGGTCCGCAGGCAGTTGAGAAGCTCCCCACATGGAAATATTACGGTTCATATCCCATTTAATATAATCAGCATTCGCACGGTTTATGGCTGAACTGATCGCTGAAACAATGTACTCCCGCACATCAGACCGGGTGAGATCAAGCACAAGCTGCTGTCGGCTTTCAAGACGCTGACGGCTGCCAACGTGAATGCACCAGTCAGGATGAGCACGATAAAGATCGCTGTCCGGAGAAATCATTTCCGGCTCAACCCAGAGTCCGAACTTGAGTCCAAGTTCATGGATGGAATCACTGAGATGACGCAGACCTCCCGGCAGCTTGTTCAGATCATCCGTCCAATCGCCAAGAGAGGAGTTGTCACTGTCGCGGTGTCCAAACCATCCATCATCCAGAACAAACAGATCGATGCCGACATCTTTTGCACACCGTGCAAGCTCCAGCAGTTTGTCCTCGTTAAAATTAAAGTACGTTGCTTCCCAATTGTTGATCAAAATGGGTCTTGGACCAGATGCAAAGCGGCCGCTTGTAATCCGTTCATGGATAAATCTGTGATAGATCCGGCTCATGCCGCCAATACCGGTATCTGAATATACCAGATAGCACTCAGGTGTCTCAAATGCATCACCAGGTTGAAGTTTCCATGCGAAATTATACGGATTGATGCCCATCATTGTACGTGCCATTCCGAACTGGTCAACATTGACGCCGGCATAGAAGGAACCACTGTAGCACAATGCAAAGCCATAGACATCGCCAGACCGCTCAGTTGCATTCTTTGACATTAAGGCGATAAAAGGGCTTGTCTGGTGGGATGATGCACCGCGTTCAGTGGAGACTGCCTGAATGCCTGGTACAAGACTCCGCCGGAATGGTTCCCGCTCACGAGCCCAGGATCCACTCAGTGTCAGCAGGTCCATATCCGCATTCTCAAAGTCGACAGAAGCACTCATTGCCTCTTCTATCATAGCATGTGCCGTTCCTTCGTTGCGGATACGCAGATGCCTTGCAATCACATCCAGATCCTGCCATACCGTGTAAAAAAGATCTGCCTTTATTCCACTAACACGGTCTTCAAGGGTCACAACCAGTGTTTGAGCGTCGTCTCCCCGTGCAGATGGCAGGCCTTGAATCACTTTACTACCATCAAGTATTTCATGTGTCTTATAGACAAGATCCAGTGCATGTGTTCCATCAGCATGCAAAAGGTGCAGCATGCCTGGACGCAAATCACTTCCGCCAAATACAGGGCATTCCAGCGGAAGGTGATCGAGTGTCTGCTCATTGAGTGTAAAGCTTTTGTCATCATAACGTGTCAGTCTGGAAAGGGGATGATCATTTATATCCCGCACCTTTCGGCCCCAGTAAAGATGAACAGGGTAGCGGCCGGCTGTCAGTTCAAAAATATAACTATACCGGCGGGTTTTCAGATGGAAGCGGTTGTTTTCAAAACAAATGGACATGCATTTGCCTCCTTAAATGACACAGATGTGCCTTCGGCACCGTATCAATCACAGTTGTCATTATTTACCAGCATGAAGTGCTGGCCCATCTTCTTTGAATAAACAAATCTATCAAACTTTGACCCCCGTGATCGGTCTGACCTGAGCAAAATACCAATATTGGATTATAAGGTTGAGTCTATCCAATCCATGATATGATGTCAATACAAAACAGGGAAGATTAATTGACAGACTGTGAAACCAATGGTAGAATTTATTAGGTAATTATTTACTTAAATTTTTAGTTTTATTAAGTTCTGAATAACAGACATCCAGAAAGATATCTGTACCGCAGTTTCTGAGAGACAAGCAATAGGACTGGAGGATAATCATGATTCAGGTAAAACTTCTAGGGACAAATACTGTTCAAAACCTGCCATGGCAGGACCGGCCGGCAGACGACACCCACGATGCTCCGGTCTGGCGCTTTACCGGCAATCCACTGATCCCGCGAAATCCGGCTCCTGGTATTGCCCGTATATTCAACAGTGCTGTATGTCCTTATGAAAATGGTTTTGTTGCCGTATTTCGGGGAGAACAGGTAAACGGCATCCCCGCTATATACCTGGGGCGCAGCACGGATGGAATTGCATGGCATATAGACCCGGAAAAAATACCTTTCACCGATGAGCATGGTCAGTCAGCCATGCCGGTATATGCCTACGATCCGCGTCTTGTCCGTATAGATGATACTTTCTATATTATCTGGTGTCAGGATTTCTTCGGAGCATCCATCGGCATGGCGAAAACCACTGACTTCAAAACATTTACACGCATTGAAAGTCCTTTCATCCCGTTTAACCGGAATGCCGTTCTGTTTCCCAGAAAAGTAAACAACCGCTACCTGCTGCTCTCACGACCGTCTGACAGCGGCCACACGCCCTTTGGTGACATTTTCCTCAGCCAGAGTCCGGACATGACATTCTGGGGCATGCACAGACATGTCATGAGCAGGGGAACCAACTGGTGGGAATCCGTCAAGATTGGGGGCGGAGCTGCCCCGATTGAAACCAGTGAAGGCTGGCTTCTGTTCTATCACGGAGTCAGCAGCACATGTTCCGGCTATGTGTATTCCATAGGCGGTGCAATTCTGGACATTAATGAGCCCTCTAAAGTACTATACCGGTGCGGAAATTTCCTGTTAACACCTGAAACATGGTATGAAGAACGCGGGTTTGTACCAAACGTGGTATTCCCATGCGCAACGCTTCAGGACAACGAGACCGGACGCATTGCAATTTACTATGGTGCCGCTGATACATATGTGGCTCTGGCTTTTACAAGCGCAGATGAAATTGTAGCCTATATTAAGAAGCACAATGAACTGACAGACAATGACCGAGAGGAGGGAAAACGCTGACAGATGGCACAGTGGAAAAAGAACGTACTTGAAATTCCAGAACTGTATCTCCTTGGCCGAACACTTCAGACTGAATCCGGAATACAGATATTCTGGCCGCTGTCCGGGATTCGTTTTTCTTACACAGGAACTCATCTCAGCTGCGAGATTGAATGTACATACCACCAGTTTCCCATATATGTTGCCGTTCTCATCGACAAAATGCCCGTCATGCGTTTCCCGCTGCGGCGCGGACATGCAGTATACCCGATTTTGAATGGTATGGACCGCAAGCGCCATGAAATTGAAATTGTCCGGGAAACACAGCCTGTTTTTGATGATCCTGACAGTACCTTTATCATACAATCGCTGTCCGGAAGTGGTACCATTTTTATGCCAAGACGTTCTGAGATTCATCTCGAATTCATCGGAGACAGTATCACATGCGGTGAGGGAACAGTGGGCGCACCAGGAAATCAGGACTGGAATACCCTGTATCTGAGTCCCATATGTGGATACATGCAGATGCTGACCACAGAACTCCAGGCTGACTGCCATGTTATCGC
>JAFUHD010000211.1 GCA_017469025.1 Clostridia bacterium | reverse complement strand
AATCAGGTCGGCGCCAAAACCCGGAGTCTCATCATTCTTCGGAACGGTCACGCCGGTGCTCTTTCCGTTTTCATCGACGGTCACATCCACGGTAAACGCCTGGAACCCGGTTACTTCAAAGGAGTTGGTCTCCCCTGCCGGAACTGTCTCTTCCCTAGTTTCCTCTGCCGCGGGTTCTGTCTCGGCTTTTGCTTCCTCAACCGCCTCGGCTGCAGGTTCGGCAGCTCCGCCAAACGCAGCGGCAGCCTGCTTGAGTGCATCATTGATCGCATTGCTGGTCAGCGTTGCGCCTGCACGGACATCAATCTGTGCATCCGCAATATCCTTGCCCACAAGTCCTTCAAACACTGCACTGTCCGCAATCAGGTCAGCGCCAAAGCCCGGCGTCTCGTCATTCTTCGGAACAGTTACACTGGTAATCTTGCCGTTTTCGTCGACACCGATATTCACAGCAAATGCCTGGAATCCGGTTACCTCATAAGCCTTGGCATTCTCATCAGTCACAGGATCAGCTGTTTCCTGAACCGGCGCTTCCATGGTTTCCGCAGCAGGAACCTCTGCCACTGCACTGCGCTCAACGCCATTGGCAGTTGCCGCCATCTGCAGTGCCTGATTGAGTGCTGCAGAAGTCAGCGTTACACCAGAAACCGTATCTACTTTTGCATCAGCAATAGAGGATCCGACAAGTGCGGAAAGCGCTTCCTCCGTCAGCATGTCAGCACCAAGTCCTGGTGTTTCGTTATGCTCCGGAACCGTAACGCTCTTGACATTCTCTCCATCCAGTTCAATGTAGATGGTGAACTTGTTCATACCCTTTACCGTATATGGATCACCCGGTACTGCCGTAGCCGTATCACCGCCAAATGCCTTGGCAGCCTGTTTGAGGGCATCGTTGATTGCATTGCTGGTAAGGGTAACACCAGCACGGACATCTATCTGAGCGTCTGCGATATCTTTGCCCGCAAGCGCCTCAAAAACAGCAGTATCCGCAATCAGGTCTGCGCCCAGACCGGGAGTCTCTTCGTGTTCAGGTACGGAAACGGAGACGATCTTTCCAGTATCGTCTAGTTCAACAGCAACCTTAAACGGTGCAAATCCAGTCACATCATAGACCGCCGCACCGCCATTGCCGGAGACCTTGTCAGCTGCAAGTGCGAGTGCTTCATTAATGGCATTGCTCGTCAGCGTTGCGCCTGTACGGACATCAATCTGTGCGGTTGCCACATCCTGTCCTGCCAGCGCCTCAAAAACAGCACTGTCAGCAATCAGATCCGCACCGAAACCGGCAGTCTCATTGTGTTCCGGAACAGAAACCGAAACGATTTTTCCATTCGAATCAACTTCTATATTGACATTAAATGCATCAAAACCTTTAACCGGTAAAGAATATGCAGTAGTCGTTACCTCTTCTACTGCTTCCTCTCCTCCGCCATTGGCCGCATTGTAGGCTGCAAGGATGGCATCCTTGTCGCCGGCAGCAGGCGTAATGTTCAACACATTCTTGGAATACTGAAGTGCATCCTCCGCCGCACGAAGGAAAGCACCAGAGGAAATGGATGCACCGGAGATCATATCCACATCATTGCGCAGCGTAGTATCATCTGCAGCAATGCCAATGAACTGATCCTTGAACTCGGCTTCGCCGACTTTGCTTCCCAGACCGGCAGTCTCCTGCAGAGAGCCTACATAAACCTGGGTTACATAACCTTCATTCGAAACACCGAAAGTAATCGGAATCTCGCCGCCATATCCCTGCGGGCTGGCTGTAATGGCATAACCGGAAACACTTCCGTCTGCATTTTTCGCAACGAAAAGCTCGTCCAGTTCGCTGTCATCTTCAAGTTCACCGAGTGCTGCTTCTTCATATGTACAGCCCGGCATTACTGTTCTGAGAGCTGCCATCTTTGAGGCAAGCGCCTGTTCGGCGATAGGTCCCTTTGTCACCTCATTGGTGATTGCAAGCGCGATAGCCGCGATTGCGCAGAATAAGAATAAGCGGATGCCAAGCTTTACAATCATATTGTTCATGCTTTCTTGACCTCCCCGAAACTCTTGTTGTACGTAATACGCTCAATCAGCGGTGAGGCAACATTCATCAGAAGAATAGCAAAGGAGCACCACTCTGCCTTCGCGCTCTTGCAGAAACGGAAGATAAACAAAAGCAGGCCGCATCCGAAACCGAACAGAAGTTTTCCTTTTCCGGTTGTCGGTGATGTGGAGTAATCCGTTGCCATGAAGAAGGCACCCAGAATCAGACCGCCGCTGAGCAGCTGATACAGTGTTTCATTGACATTGAATTTGGTCGCAATCAGATAGCATACGGCAAACGTACCGATAAATGCGACTGGAATATGCCATGTAATGATCTGCCGGACAAACAGATAGGCTGCTCCGATCAGCAGTGCAATTTTGCAGGTCTCGCCGATGGTGCCCGGAACATTACCGACTGCAAGATCAATCAGCGTGTAGTTTCCGCCAAGTCCTGCTCCGATCGGGGTGGGGCTTGCGATTGTATCAACGCCGGCAAAATTAAACAGACCAGGAGTCGCAAATGTGTTCATGAGTGTTGCCCAGGACAGAGACAGGATTGCGCGTCCTGCCAGAGCAGGGTTTACAAAGTTCTGTCCGAGACCGCCAAAGATTTCCTTGCAAAGCAGGATTGCAATCGCAGAACCAATCACCGGCATCCAGAACGGTACCGTACTTGGCAGGTTCATTGCCAGCAGAAGGCCGGTCACAACCGCACTGAAGTCACCAATGGTCACTTTTGTGTGGCTGACTTTGCAATAAAACCATTCGCTTACTACAGCAGCCAGAATGGACAAAGCAATAATAATCGCTGAGCGGTATCCGAAATAAAGAACACCCATGATTGCAGCTGGAAGCAGCGCAATGCACACATCCTGCATGATCCGCTTCGTAGAGCTGTCATCACGAAGATGCGGAGATGATGAGATTACATAATTATTCATACTGTCCTCCGATACCGATTATAGCTTCTTGATTCTGGCAAGGGCTTTTGCCATCCGGATGCTCTGGGTCAGCTGACGCTTCGCCGGACACACATAGGTACAGCAGCCGCATTCCATACAATTCTTGGCACCGGCAGCAACTGCACCGGCCCAGTCACGGTGACGCGCATAGGCATCAATCCGTGTCGGCATCAGTTTCATCGGACAGGCGCGCACACAACGGCCGCAGCGGATACAGGCAGATTCTTCAGGAACATGTCCTTCTTCTGCCATCGTAACCAGTCCGCCAAAGTTCTTGGTTACCGGCAGGTTGACATTCGGAATGGTATTGCCCATCATGGCACCGCCAACGATGATCTTAGTAATACCGTCCATAAATCCGCCGGCTGCATCCTCAAGATCCAGTGCTGTTGCACCAATGCGGATACGGAAATTTCCCGGCTTGTTCACACGGCCTGCAACCGTTACCACGCGGTCAATGAGCGGGCGGCCTTCCCGTACTGCACGGGACAGTGCTTCACATGTACCGACATTCAGCACTACGCAGCCGGCAGCAGATGGCAGCGCTCCATTGGGCACCTTGCGTCCGGTAAGGCTGTAGATGAGCATTTTTTCAAAGCCCTGCGGATATCTTGCGGGCAGTGCAACAACCTCAAAGCGGTCTTTTGCAACCTGTTTCATCCGCTCTACGGCATCCGGCTTGTTGTCCTCAATACCGACATAAGCCTTCTGGCAGCCAGATGCTTTCATGGCGAGCACAATACCGTCTGCAATACGCTCAGCACACTCAACCATGATCCGATGATCGCTGGTCAGGTATGGCTCACACTCACTGCCATTGACGACCAGAACATCCGGCTTAGGATCCAGCCTAGAGGTATCCAGTTTAACGGCTGTCGGGAATGCTGCGCCTCCCATGCCGACAATACCCTTTGTCCTTGCAGCTTCGATGATCTCTTCTGCACTTACCTCTCCCGGATGAGCAGATGCAGCCACCGATTCATCCCAACGGTCTTCAAAGTCATTCTCGATCGTAACTGCATCCGTTTCTCTGCCGGACGGCAGAATGCATTTGCCGATGACAGTAACTTTACCGGACACAGAAGCATGAACAGGTGCAGAAATTACCCCGTTCGCTTCGCCGATTTTCTGGCCAAGATTGACTACCTGTCCCAGCTGGACACAGACGGACGCAGGTGCGCCAGCATGCATAGACATTGGAATTGTTACTCTGGCCGGTGGTGTCAGGTCTACGATGTTCAGCGACTGCGTGGACTGCTTACCATTCCCAATCTCCTTAGGATGGACGCCGCCGCCGAATAATGTCTGGGAAATTGCCACAGACCGGTTCCTCCCTTCACTTCTCACACACTAAACTGTACTCTTTCAAATAATTGAAAACAGTAATGAAATTATATCATATTCCCCATAAAAATAAAACGCAATTCATGGTCTTTTCCCCCGCTGAGAGCCGGTTTTTCGTAAAAAAAGAGCCGGCTTCCCGGCTCTTCCCATACTGTCTGTTCCTGTCTCAAACAGTAATTTGAAACCATATCATTTCTATCCGGTTCACTTCAGCGTCACGATGGTCACACCTGCTTCTCCCTCGCCATACCGTCCGGCTCTGAAAGATACAACTGCTGCATTTCTGCGGAGGTACTCCTGTACTTTTGCTCTCAGAATGCCTGTGCCTACACCATGAATGATGCAGATTTCACCAAGTGAGGAAAGAACAGCATCATCGATAAACTTCTGAACTTCCGGAATTGCCTCATCTGCTGCAAGCCCGCGGATATCCAGTTCCTGTCGTATCGCCCGCTTGGAGATATTCACACGATTGGTTCCGGCAGACTGCTTTACTTCGTACCTGTTCTTTTCCTTTTTGCTTTTCTTTTCAGTGCTGGTCAGGCTGCGAAGATCTGAAAGCTGGGCACGCATGCGCATCATGCCCGCCTTAAGATTCACGTAGCCCTTCGCATCCGGCAGAGAAGTCACAGTAGCATCGGCATCCATGGAAATGATATGAACCAGATCACCCACAGCCACTTCCTTAAGCGGTTCACCAGCTGCCTTGTCCTGTTCATCTCCCTGACTTCTCAGCTGGTCAATCGCCTGACGTACTTTCTGAACTTCATGCTCCTGAATGCCCGTCCCTGCTTTACGCTGCTTTCTGAGTTCCTCAATAAGACTTTCAGATTCACGTCTGGCATTCTCCACGATCCGCTTGGCATCCTCTTTTGCCTTGGCTGTCAGGCGTTCGCGCTGATCTTCAAGTTTCTTACGCTCAAGATCTACCTGATTTCTGAGCGACATCATTTCCTTGCGGGCGCTTTCTGCAAGTTCCCGCTCTTTCTCCGCCTGCTGACGATACGATTCAGCATTTGCCAGAACATCTTCAAACCGGATCTGATCTTTGCTGAGCAGTTCTTTTGCACTGTCAATAATGTATTCCGGAAGTCCAAGCTTCCTCGAAATCTCGAATGCATTCGATTTGCCGGGAATACCGATCAAAAGATGATACGTAGGTGCCAGCGTAGCGACATCAAACTCTACCGAAGCATTCTCCGCTCCCGGTGTGGTCATGGCGTACTCTTTCAGTTCACTGTAATGGGTTGTCGCCAGTGTCCGTGTCTTCATCCTGAGCAGATTCGACAGTATTGACTGGGCCAGGGCAGCGCCTTCTGTCGGGTCTGTTCCGGCCCCCAGTTCATCAAACAGGACCAGTGAATCCGGTGTCACATTGGAAAGAATGGTCACAATATTACGCATGTGTCCCGAAAATGTAGACAACGACTGCTCAATGGACTGTTCATCTCCGATATCCGCAAAAATCTCATCAAAAACAGGCAGTGTCGTCCCATAATCCGCAGAGACCTGGAGTCCGGCCTGAGCCATTGCGCAAAACAGACCGACAGTCTTAAGAGAAACTGTCTTGCCTCCGGTATTCGGACCGGTAATCACAAGCGTTGTAAACGTTTCGCCCAGATGAATATCTAGCGGGACCACTTTTTCCGGATCAATCAGCGGATGCCTGCCGCGCAGAATACGGATTTTCCCTTCCCTGTTCATCTGGGGCGCCTGTGCATGCATCTCATGCCCGAGAAGTGCTTTAGCGAAAGTAAAATCCAGGAACGCCAGCACATTGAGGTCTGTCTCTATTGTTCCGACCTCCGGAGCAATCTGCGCGGAAAGTGCCCTTAAAATCCGTTCAATTTCCGCTTTTTCAGCCGCTACAAGCTGCTTGAGCTCATTGCCGATTTCAACCACGGCCATCGGCTCTACAAATACGGTTGCACCTGTCGTACTCTGGTCATGTACAATACCGGGAACCATCTGCCGGTACTCCTGTTTCACCGGGAGAACATACCTGTCAGAGCGCATGGTAACAATCGGATCCTGCAGATATTTCTGAAAGCTGGCACTGTGAATCATGCTGTTCAGCTTGTCGCGTACGCGTTCATTGCAGGTACGTATTTTCCGCCGGATATTATACAGTTCCGGACTTGCCCTGTCTGCAATCTCCTCTTCACTCATGATCGCATCGGTGATTGCCTGCTCAATCTCACGCAGCGTTCCAAGATTGGATGCACTCGCATACAGCCTCGGCATCTCCCCTGGCTCATTCTTTGAATGCACCAGCGGTTCTTTTGCTGCTTTTGCAGCACGAAGTACTCCCGCGATGTTCAGAAGCATTTTGGGCGAAAGCGTACTCCCGATCTCAGCCAAGCGGAGCATCTGACGGACATCTGCAAAGAACATGATCGGTGTTCCGCCAGTACGTGACAAAAATGCCTCTGCCTCTGCAGTCTCTTCCTGTCGCTTCGTCACTTCCTCAAAATTAGACGAAGGCATAAGTGCTCCCGCCAGCTCGCGTCCCATATCCGAAACGCAAAGATCTTTCAGATGATCTATGATCTTATTGAATTCCAAAACATGAAAGGAACGTTCATTCATAACTCTTCCTCCATCGTTTTTCTCTACTCTACACCGCGCTGCAGCTGCCCGCAGGTACTGCTCTGCACAGGTTCATGGTCCGGCTTTCCACTGTCGAGCAGCTGACGATAGGAACGGGTAACCTCAATCCGCCTGGACAGCGGTT
>JAFUHD010000210.1 GCA_017469025.1 Clostridia bacterium | reverse complement strand
TGGTACACATTATGAAACAGGTATCAAAGTAACTGATGAAGAAATGGCTTCAATCAACATTGTTTACAATGCATTCCATAGCGATTGGAATTACACTTTATTACCTGAGTAATTGCGGAAGTTATTTATTTCCAATTCCTAGGTAAGAAAAAAGGCAGGAAACAAAGAAGGAAAGTCCAAAGGCTCGACCACGAACAAACGATGACCATGTGTGCTTTCGCATTCAATTTGAGAAATAAGTGAGGGATTATTTCTCCGGAATGCATGCTTTCAGAAAAAACGTGCTGCTGATCATACGCTTTGCTCCATTCCTGTGCGGATATATTCTTTACTCGTTGCAGAATATCCTTCACCATAAAATGTCGATGTACGTAAATGTCACATTTTTGAACAGACAGGGTTAGCTGTATTTGCAATAAAAAGAGCCAGTAAATGATTTGTGACATCTATGCCGTGGACAGGAATGTACTGAAGAGATAGACTGAATGAAAGATAAACGGTTTCAGTGGACCTGTGTCTGATATTATACATGGCGTTATCTCGTTAAAAGGTCATAAGCCAAAAGCAGATGCCGGAGGCAAAGAAATAGTCCGTGCGAACCGGGATTGTCAAAGGGATTCAGATAATGAATTTTCCAAGGACTGCAGAAAATGAATGGATGAAGTGTGAAGATTCTTTATATTGGACCCAAAGAAAATAAAGTGGGAGGAAACCTTACTATGAGTCGCAAACTGGCAAGCATTCAAAAAATCAGTGCGATAGAGCCCATTGAGGGAGCAGACCGAATAGAACTGGCGCATGTCCTCGGCTGGCAGTGTGTTGTGAACAAGGGTGAGTTTAAACCAATGGATTTGGGTGTGTACTTTGAAATTGACAGTTTTCTGCCGATACGTCCTGAATTCGAGTTTTTACGGGCATCCAGCTATAAAAGGACGGAACTC
This sequence comes from Clostridia bacterium, assembly GCA_017469025.1. Classification (GTDB taxonomy): domain Bacteria; phylum Bacillota; class Clostridia; order Christensenellales; family Aristaeellaceae; genus Ventricola. Next base: position 27,621 of record JAFUHD010000210.1, on the reverse strand, counting down.
ATGGGCGAAGGCTTCAAACTGCGTACACAGAAGTTTCGCGGCCAGCTTTCACAAGGGCTGCTGCTGCCGCTGAACCGTTTTTTGGAGATCCCGGATGGCGCTGATGCAGGCATGGATGTAACGGATATCCTTGGCGTCAGGAAATGGGAGATTGAAGAAAAGATTACCACGGGCGGTACTGTGATCGGCACGCTGCCCTATGATATTCCGCATACGGATGAAACACGGATACAGGCAGAACCGGAACTGATAGGTGCTTTTGCCGGGCTGGAGTACTACATCAGCACCAAGATGGACGGATCGTCCCACTCAGTAGGACTTGATGAGAACGGATTTCATGTGACCGGACATAACTATGAGTATAGGGACGATGGTACCAGTGCTTTCTACAACCTTGTGAACCAAAGGGGATACAGGGAGAAGATGGAAGCCTTTGTGGAAGCGCAGGGATTGAAAACGCTAACGATTCAGGGTGAGTTGTGTGCACCCGGCATCCAGCAGAACAGGCTGCGCCTGAAAGCTCCGGAATGGTACGTTTTTACTATCCGTGAGAATGGCAGACGCGTTGGACTGGAAAGAATGCAGGAAATCTGCAGGATGCTGGAGATGATTACGGTGCCGATTGAAGAGGTGGATACGGATCTTCCAGCCAGATATCCGACAGTGGAAGCACTTTTGGTACGCGCTGACGGAGATTACCCGAACGGTGGGAGAAAGGAAGGGATAGTTATTCGTCCGACAAAACCAGTCTATAGCCAGATGATCGGAGGTGACCTGTCCATGAAGGTAGTCAGCAATAAGTATCTGCTGAAGAATGAAGGGTAGACTCTTCCAATTGGAATTATGCATGGGCAATATATTGCTTCAAAAGTATTATTGAAACTTCTTCCCTGAGTGAAAACCAGCCTGCACAATGCTGTCAGTGCGATACAAAAAAGTCTTTGACATTCTGCTGAGACACCATTAAGTATTCAAACGGGAGTAACTTCGGTTGCTTCCGCGCTTTTTGTTTTAGAAGGCATCGAAATGCGGACAGCATAACTTCAAAAATCGGACATGAATCTCTTTCCTCAACATACAGAAAAACGGCCCGGATGGGCCGTTTTGTTAACCAAGATATGCTTTGCGGACATCGTCGTCGTGCATGAGTTCGTCAGCAGGGCCGGATTTGGAGATTCGGCCGGTTTCGAGGACGTAGGCACGGTTTGCGATGGAGAGTGCCATCTGGGCATTCTGTTCGACGAGGAGGATGGTGGTGCCGCTCTCATGGAGTTCGCGGATAATGTCGAAGATCTGGTCGACGAGGATCGGAGCGAGGCCCATGGAAGGCTCGTCTAGCATGAGGAGTTTGGGCTTGCTCATGAGCGCACGGCCCATGGCAAGCATCTGCTGTTCGCCGCCGGAAAGCGTGCCGGCAATCTGACGGTGACGCTCACGGAGACGGGGAAAACGGTTGAAGACATCTTCGAGGCTGGCCTCGGTTTCTGAATTTGGACGGGTATAACCGCCCATTTCAAGATTCTCACGGACGGTGAGCTGCTGGAAGACACGGCGTCCTTCCGGACAAAGGGCAAGACCGTGGGAGACGATTTTGTTGGCCTTGAGGCCGGTGATGTTTGAACCGTCAAAGGAGATGGAGCCCTGGCGGGGACGAAGGAGGCCGGCAACGGTGTTGAGCGTGGTTGATTTGCCGGCGCCGTTGGCACCAATCAGAGTAACAATCTCGTTTTCATTGACATCAAAGGAGACACCCTTTATGGCGTGGATACTGCCGTAAAAGACGTTCAGATCATTAACAGAAAGTAATGCCACGATTAACCCTCCTTCTGCTTGCCGAGGTACGCTTCAATAACTGTCGGATTGTTCTGGATTTCCTCAGGCGTTCCTTTGGCAATAACACGGCCGTAGTTGAGCACACAGATGCCCTCACAGATGCCCATGACCAGCTTCATGTCATGCTCAATGAGCATGATGGCAATGTGGAAACGGTCGCGAATGTGGACGATGTTCTCCATCAGTTCCTCGGTCTCATGCGGATTCATGCCGGCGGCAGGTTCGTCGAGAAGGAGAAGGGAGGGATTGGTGGCCAGAGCGCGGACGATTTCAAGCCGGCGCTGGGCACCGTAGGGAAGGGAACCGGCAATGGCACCTGCCATATCCTGCATGTCAAAGATGGAAAGAAGATCCATGGCGCGTTCGTGCTGGCGGCGCTCACCGGACCAGTAGCCGGGCAGGCGGAGGATACCGCTGAACATGTTGTAGCGGATCTGGTTGTGCAGGCCGATACGTACATTGTCTTCAACTGTCATATTCGAGAAGAGACGGATATTCTGAAAGGTGCGCGCGATGCCCATCATACTGGCCTGGGCGGTATTCATGCCGGCAGTATCCCTGCCATTGATCAGAATGGTGCCCATGGTAGGCTGGTAGACTTTCGTGAGCAGATTGAACACGGTGGTCTTGCCGGCACCGTTGGGGCCGATCAGACCGGCGATTTCTGTTTTGCCAATGATCAGATTGAAGTCCTCAACAGCGTGAAGGCCGCCGAAATCAATGCCCAGATTGCGGGTTTCAAGGACTGGACGTTCATTGACGTCGCGTTCCGGGAGAATGCCGTGGCTGGGTGCCGGAACCATTTTTGTACGGGCTGGCTGGCTCATCGTTTTCCCTCCTTTGCCTGGGCTTTACCGGGTTTTATGCTGTTAAAGAAGTTTTTGAGTGTCGGATTGTTGGTGGCGAGCATGACCAGAATCAGGACGATGGCATATACCAGCATACGGTAGTCAGAGAAGGCACGCAGAAGCTCCGGCAGGACCGTCAGGAGCGTTGCGGCTATGATGGAACCACTGATGTTGCCAATACCGCCCAGAACCACAAAGACGAGGACAAGGATGGAGGTATCGAACTTGAACTTCGAAGCGGTAATCGTTGAGAAGTTGAGGCCGTAGAGTGCGCCTGCCATGCCTGCAAGGACTGCTGAGGTGACAAAAGCCATCATTTTGTACTTGGTGACGCGGAGACCGACGGATTCGGCGGCAATACGGCTGTCACGGATGGCCATGATGGCACGGCCGGAACGGCTGTCAATCAGGTTGAGGACCACGAGCAGTGTCAGCATGATCAGGACGAAGCCCATCTCAAAAGTGGCCATTTTGGTGACGCCTGTGGCACCTGCAGGGCCGTTGATCAGCAGCTTGCCGGGCAGCTTTGGATTGACGAAACCAAAGTGCAGGACACTGCCTTCAAGAGAGATATAGATACAGTTCATGACATTGCGGATAATCTCGCCGAATGCCAGTGTAACGATGGCCAGATAGTCGCCGCGCAGCCGGAGTACAGGAATACCGATCAGTACGCCTGCGATACCGGCAAAGATTCCGCCGGTCAGAAGGGCGGCAATGAGGCAGATCAGCTGATTGGAGACGCCCATGCCGTTCTTGAGCCACATGGCCATTACGACCCCCGAAAAGGCACCAACAGACATGAAACCGGCATGTCCCAGAGACAGTTCACCGGAAATACCGACGGTCAGGTTCAGGGAGACGGCCATGACGATGTAGACACAGATTGGGACCAGCTGACCGCGGAGGGAGCGGGACATGGCGCCATTTGCGATCATGACTTTACAGATGATGAAGGCGGCAACAACCATGCCAAAGGTGATCAATTTATCAATTGTCTTTTTGCTCATGCTGCACCTTACACTTTCTCACGGACATTTTTGCCGAACAGACCGCTCGGTCGGAAGAGGAGGACGATGATCAGAACGGCAAAGACGAATGCATCGCCGAGTTCGGTTGAGATATAGGCTTTACCAAGAATCTCAATGATGCCCAGCAGGATGCCGCCGATCATGGCACCTGGAATGGAACCGATGCCGCCGAAGACGGCTGCAGTAAATGCCTTAATGCCGGGCATGGAGCCTGTGGTTGGCATCAGCGTCGGATAGGCAGAGCAAAGAAGGACGCCGGCAATGGCTGCGAGGGCGGATCCAATCGCGAATGTGACGGAAATGGTGATATTGACGTTAATGCCCATCAGTTAGGCAGCACCCTTGTCTTCAGAGACAGCACGCATGGCCTTGCCCATCTTGGTACGGCCGGTAAAGAGGGTAAGTGCGACCATAATGACAATATTAGCCAGAATGGTGACGAGCGTTTCACCGGTAATCAGCAGACGGTTGTTCATGAGTGAAATGTTCGGCAGATGGACAACAGACTGGAAAGACTTCGGGTTGGCACCCCAGATGAGAAGCGCGGAATTCTGAAGCAGATAGCTCATGCCGATTGCCGTAATGAGAACAGCCAGGGATGGGGCCTGACGAAGCGGCTTATAGGCAAGGCCTTCAATAAGTACGCCGAGCGCTGTACATACGACCATGGCAAAGATGACAGACAGCCATGGCGGCAGGTTCAGGTACTGGATGGCACAGAAAGAGACGTAAGCACCAACCATGATGACGTCTCCGTGAGCAAAGTTCAGCATCTTTGCAATGCCGTAGACCATCGTGTAGCCGAGCGCGATGATGGCGTAAACGCTTCCAAGTGAAATGCCGTTGATAAGATACGAAAGAAATAGCGTCGTTTTTTCACCTTCTATATCCAATTTGGTTTACGGCGGGAATACACCCATGGAGATGTACTCCCGCCGTAAACCACTTGAAATAAAACAAATTCATGGCCCCGGACGCACCGGGGCCATGAACCGTAACGCGTCAGTTACTGGACGTCAGCACCAACATAAGCGCCATCCTTGATGATGACAGCGGTCGGGGTCTTGGTGACAGCACCGCTGGCATCCCAGGACATGGTGCCGGTCAGACCGGTCATCTCGAGGGACTGGAACGCTTCGATCAGCTTGTCGCAGGCTTCTTCAGGCTTGGTTTCGCCGGTGATGCCGGAAGCGACGGAAGCTGCGTACAGGGCGTATACGGTGTCATAGGCGTCAGCTGCGAACTGGCTGGGCACAGCGCCGTATTTCTCGGTGTAGGTCTTTACGAAATTCACAGTCAGTTCGTCCTGAGCATCAGCAGAGAACGGGGTGAGGAGCATAACGCCCTCGGCCAGGGAGGTGTCGAAGCCTTCGATGGAGAGGATGCCGTCCATACCGTCAACACCGAAGAAGACGGGGGCAAATTCCATATTCTTGGCCTGCTGGAGGATCATGGAAGCCGGGGTGTAATAGATGGGCAGGAAGACGAGCTCAGCGCCGGCTTCCTTGGCACCGGTAACCTGAACGGAGAAGTCGGTGGTATCATCGGTAAAGGTGCCGATGTAAACCAGATCGAGACCTACATTGCCGGACTCGGCTTCGAATGTCTGATAAATGCCGGTGGAATATGCATCGGCGTTGTTGTAGATAACAGCAACCTTGGTTGCAAGCTTGTGGCCGGAGATGTAGTCAGCAGAGGCAGCGCCCTGGGCCGGATCGGTGAAGCAGACCTGATAGACATTGTCCTTGTCAGCAGTGACGTCAACAGAGCTGGCAGACGGAGTCAGCATGAAGATGCGGTCTTCGAAAGCCTGGGCGCCGACTGCGATGCAGGGGCTGGTGGTTACGGTGCCGGCGATCATCTGGGCACCCCAGTCGAGGACTTCGTTATAAGCATTGACGGCCTTCTCGGGGTCATGCTCGTCATCCTGGAAGTTCAGTTCAACAACGGTTTCACCGGCTGCTGCATTGATTTCAGCAACGGCGATTTCAGCACCGTTCTTAACAGAAATGCCGTAATCTGCTGCCGGACCGGTCAGAGGGCCGGATCCGCCGATCTTGATGGCGTCGGCAGAGGCAAACGCTGCCATGGCGATCATAGCAAGACAAAGCGCAGCAACAATAATTTTCTTCATGAGAGTTCCTCCTCAAACATGGTGTGGGCAAATGCCCGTTTTGAGCGATACTCAATTGCTCAGGTGGTATTATATCGCAATTCAGCAAGTTTCACAAGAATCTGGCATTACTAATTTTCATGACAAACATGAATTATTTTCACTTAAAAGATGAATAAGATGAAAACAGACTAAACAAATGTCTGTAAAACTGCGCTGACAGATCAGCGCGAATATAAACGTCAATAGTTCTTCCTATTGATGTTAAGAAAATGAGGACTTTTCCGCATTTTCATCTGCAAAAGCACAACTTTTCAGGTTCAGAAAAGGGCAGTACCATACGGCATCTACGATATAGCCGGAAATGATGGGGGTGTGAATGTCGGAATCAGCGCTGATACGGCTGAAGGCAGCCCGTTTTCTGATTGAGGAAGCAGCCCTCACGATGTACTGAAGGGCTGCTTTTCATAGCAGTCTTTTGTTTTTCGCGCAAGATACAGCGGCAGATTTGTTATTTTGCCCATCTTTTCTGTAACCACGTTTTGAATATCGGATGGCATGAGCTGGCTGGTGTTCTGAAATATATCTTTTGAACGAAGGTGCAGACTTGTCTTCTCCACCTTTGGCTTCAACGGGGATGATCTCTGTATTGTATTGCAGAACAAAATCTATCTCGCTGTTCTTGTCAGAGTAATATCTGGGTTCAACATCGAACTGGCCGCGAAGCTGCTGCAAGATGTAGTTCTCTGTCAGCAGGCCTTTGGACGGAAAGTCACTTTTCAAGAGGATTGCGCTGTTATCAATACCGGCCATGTGTTTGAGAAGACCGGTATCAAACACAAACAGCTTGAACTGATCGAGCTTATCAAAAGCGGCGGGAAGTGGATGCTCCATTTTGGATACATTATAGACACGATTCAACATACCGGCAGAAACAAGCCATTCAATCGCTTCTTCAAAATCACGTGCTCTGCCGCTTTCCCGGACAGCCCCGTACATGAGCTTCTCATTGGGTTTTGCAAGCTGTGCAACGATGCTGCGAAAGACCATGAGAATGCGCCCGCTGTTGACCTTGCCGTTGTGTTTGGAAAAGTCGTTTTCGTAAACCTCGATCAACTCTTTTTGAATTTGAGAAATACGCGCAGGATCCTTGTATTTCATCCACGAAGCAATGCATTCTGGCACGCCTCCGATAATCAAGTAAATATTGTAGGTATCCAGCAGACGACGGTGAAAGATTTCCTCAATTTCCTGCCCCTTTTGGATGTTTTCATAATAGGAGAAAAGCGCTGGATCGGTTGCGTGTAGGAACTCATCGAAGCCAAAGGGGAAAACGTCGAGTAAATTGACCATACCCACTGGATCTGATTTAGGCTCTGCAATAAGGGTGCCAAGCAAGCTGCCGGCTGCAATGACGTGATATTCATTCGCCTTCTCTTTGAAATACTTCAGGGAATTCAGTGCCTCCGGGCATTCCTGAATTTCGTCGAAAATAATCAGTGTTTCACCAGGAACGATTTTCTTTTCAGCTATCAGAGAAAGCAGTTCGATGATTCGCTGGGTTTTTTGTGCGCTTCAAAAATGGATTTGAGCTCGACTTCTTCGTCAAAGTTAAAATAAACAGCGCTTTGGTAGCAGCTTCTCCCAAATTCTTTCATCAGCCATGTCTTACCGACTTGCCGTGCTCCCTTCAGGACCATAGGCTTACGGTCAGCGCTGGCTTTCCAATTGATCAGTATCTGAAGTGCATTGCGTTTCAAACAGATCACCATCCTTCATCGAGATGTCATCTATACTTTGCCACGTTTTTCTGATGCAATCAACGTCAACCAAACACATTATTCTGATGTTATTTATGTCATTTAAACACATTTTTCTTATATTATCAGCAGTATTATGACACATTTTTCCGAATGAGAAATGGTACATATCAAAGGTGATTGGAGACATTTTTGCTTAGTGCAGGTTGCCAAATAAGAAACGTGAAGAAAAGCTACATAACGAATTATCTGTTATGTGGCATATAACCTGCCGAAGATGCACGAAAGGTTTTCAGCACATTCAGGGAATATGAAGCATCTCCTGACTTTTTCTTGTACGGCTTGATGTAAACGGGAAAGACCGTCCGAGATCATAGCACATCTTTGGTAACATAGTTATGCTTTCGACACTGTATCTATGGCAAATGTTATTATTTGACAAACCGGCACAGTTGCTAAGCCATCTGCTTCGGGGAATAGTCATCGACATAGTAATACCGATCATTATTCCCAATGATTAAGTTATGATTTCAGCCCAGGTGATGAACAGAAGCCATGAACCTGCCGATTCTTGACAAAGCAGGGTATCGAGCTTAAAATCATATTAAAAGATGGTGAATGCTTATCTGTTGAAGAGAGGCTTCGATAGGAAGCAGTTAATCGGCTAAACAGGACGGGTGGAATATCGCAGGAAACGCCCGGAAAGATCAGAACTGAAGAGCTGGAGAGGCTTAATCATTTCAGATGGATTGACGACACATTTGCAGGATCGCAATATAAGAATCCATCCGAAACATGCGGTGTTCGTTCCAGGAAAATCACACAGATTCATGACCACTAAGATACGCTACGATGTCAGTCGTTCAGCTGGATCGATATCTCTGCTATTAGGTGCCCGTACAGGTGATTTTCAAGTTGTGTTTGTGTCCTCCAATCCCCATCCCACCAGCGGGGTGGCGGTGAGGAGGCTTTTCTTATTCACGGAAAGCACTATAGACCCAGCCATTATGGTTCGGAGCATTTCGGACCGGCGCTGTTCATCCCTGCACGAAAAAGAGATATGGCCCGGCATTTTGTGCTGGTTTGTCAAATAATGACTACTGCGATTGATACGGTGCCGAAGCACGACTATGTCATTAAGGGAGACCTGGAGCACGGCTCCTTCCCAGGCCGGCCAATGGTTTGGGGCACATGGAAAGAGGGAATATCATGGTTCGGATATATGGTACGATGGGACCGTCCTGCGAGGCAGATGAAGTGCTGAAAAACATGCTGATCAATGGGATGAACGGCATCCGGATGAATCTGAGTCATGCATCCCCGGATGAATGCCGGAAACGGGCGGAAAAATACCGGAAAGTCTGTGAAGAACTGCAGGTCCCATGTGAAATTGTACTGGATCTGAAAGGCCCGGAAACGCGGATAGGATGGCTTAAAAAGCAGCTTCATTTGTTTTCCGGGGATACGTTTGTGCTGAAATCAAAGACGGGCCGTGAGACGCTTCCGGTGATCAGTGTTCCGCCTGCCATTGTAAACAATGTGAATGTCGGGGACAGACTGCTGATGCATGATGGGATTGTCTGCGCTGAAGTCGCAGAGGAACTGGAACCGGAATATGTTGAAAAGGCGGCAGAGAGAAAAGAAAATGCAGCGGATCCCGAAACAGAGCGGGCGGATGCCGGCCCTGAGCATGTGAAAGCGTCGGAATGTTCCTCAAATGATGCCGGAGCCGGCAAAGAGGATCCGGAAGACAGGGTGCACTGCCTGGATGACTGGACTGGGGGAAACACGTGCATTTCGGGCAGTGAAGATCCGGCGTATGAAATCAGGAAGCGCTTTCTTTGCAGGATCATATACGGAGGAATTATCAGTTCGCAGCAGTCTGTGCAGATTATGGGCAGGGAAATTGACGGACCGATATTGTCGAGGCTGGACCTTGAGGCACTGGATCTGGCGCCGGAACTGGGAATAACCGGTGTGATGCTGTCATTTGTCCGTTCCGGAGCGGATGTTCGTGAGGTGCGCGCTGCACTGGCAGAGCGGAATCTGCAGGTGAAGGTATTTTCAAAAATTGAAACACTCAGTGGGATGGAACATCTGAATGAGATCATGGAACAGTCAGATGTGATTATTATAGCCAGAGGCGATCTTGGCAATGCCATGCCGATTTGGAAGCTGCCAGGAGCGCAGAAGCGGATAGCCGGCGTCTGCCGTAAGGCAGGAAAGCCGTTTATGGTAGCGACGCAGATGCTTCAAAGCATGACAGGAAAAGCAGTTCCAACCCGTGCAGAGGTCCTGGATATTTACAATGCCGTTATGGATGGGGCTGACTATGTTATGGTCACCGGCGAAACAGCGGTAGGAAAATATCCCGTGGAGGTGATGGGGATACTCTCAAGGACCGTCCGGGAAGCGGAACAGGATCTTATGTCCGGTATCCAGTGATTGCAGGGCGCTTTGGGGAGCGTTCCTAACAGACAGTGGCTTTCGTTGCAATTGCGCAGAATACGATTTCAGAGGAAAAGAAAAAAGCCGCCCTGTGGCGGCTGTGATCAAATGGATGAGGTGGACAGCGTGATGATATCCACTGTTGGAGGATTAAACAGGCGCAAAAAGAAGAAGGGATACATTGAATCATGTGCGCCGAGGCCTGCTGAAGGGATAATGTATGTCTTCTGAATCTGCAAGGGCAGGTCAAGAAAATGATGCCCGGGAAACAGGCCGTACATAGGCAGAAATTCAGACGGGACAAAAACTGGTCCGATGAACGGGAGTCGCAGCAGACCATTCAGAAAGTGTCCGCACAGCAGCACGTTTATGGGAATTGTCTTTGAAGGCGGAATACTGGATATGGAGAGCACATCTGTATTCGGTACATGGGTAAGCACGATGGTGACATCGCTGCTTTGGATGGATGAACGCATAGCGGCAGTATCTTCAACGGATTTCAGCTGAAATTCGGCGAGTTCAATGGCGTTTTCATCACCGCTCTGCCGTGCGGCGAGCAGCCTTTCCTGGTACTGGGGCCGCTGCTGGTTTACATCCAGTGTCGCCTGTGTGAGGGAGAGAAACCAGATCCGCTGCCCATCCTGCTCAATGGAATGCGGTGAACTGAGATAGGTGGCATTGCGCTGTCTGGCGCCAAGAATCCACGGGGCAAATGGACTGCCTCCAGATGCATAGGTCATGGAGGCGGGCTCGGGATCTGAATCCCCGGCGATGAAGTAGACCGGTACAGAAGGCTTTAGTTCCTGAAGTGCATCCAGCAGTTCATAGAAGGGTTCAGCATTGCCGCGCTCAGATACCATATCTCCGGTAATTACGACCACATCGAAGTTTTTTCTGCTCAAGGCAGTCCGGAACATAAACTGGTTTTTACCGAAGCGCTTTCCTTTCAGGTCGCTGATGTGCAGGATACGGAATCCGTCAAAGGATTCCGCAAGACCGGTAACCCTGACGTTTGTTTCCCGGACGAATACCAGCTGATTGACCGCGAGGTTGCAAAGCAGAGTGAGCACCAGCAGGATGAGAAGGAACAGCAGAAAAATCCGCAGCGGTGAGTGTCTGCGTTTTTCCTCAAAAAAACGTATATCGGGTGAAGAGGCAAAAAAAGGGCGGATGTGCTCCGCCGAAAAGGCATCATATTCACTGCGGCTTTTACTTGGACGTCGGTTCATGCATATATCTCCCGGATGAAATGATGATCGGGATTATAACCTATGGGCTGAGATCAGTTCAAACAAATCCGTACATTTTCTAAAAGGATCCGATCACGGTTTGTCAAATCATGATTATTGCAAATGAACTGATGCCGAAAGCGCAACTTTGTAATTAAGGGAGGACGAATCATGGCAAAACCCAGAACAGTCTATATTTGCTCGGCATGTGGACAGGAAACACCGGGATGGCTGGGCAAGTGCCCTGGATGCGGTGCATGGAATACGCTGGAGGAGCAGGCGCCAGGAGACACGGGAGCCGGACCAGCAGGGACGATTGAGCCGAAGGCACTCAAACAGCGGCCGGGAACCGGTGCAAAAGCACTGCATCTGTCGGAGATAACGGCAGAGGAAACACCGAGGATGAAGCTCGGAATAGATGAGCTGGACCGGGTACTGGGCGGGGGAATTGTGGATGGTTCACTGATTCTTGTCGGCGGAGATCCGGGCATTGGCAAGTCAACACTTCTCCTTCAGGCATCAGACAAACTTGCACAGCAGGGAAAACGCGTATTGTATATATCAGGTGAAGAATCTGCCAGACAGATCAAAATGCGCGCAAACCGTCTGGAGGTAAAGAGCGAGAATCTCCTGATTCTGAGTGAGAATGCCATGGACCAGCTTGAAAAGCGCTGGACTGAGATTGCACCGGATGTCATGATTATTGACAGTATCCAGACAATGTACCGTCCGGATATGAGCAGTGCACCGGGGTCTGTATCCCAGATCCGTGAATGTACAAGCATTATGATGCGGATGGCAAAGACGACAGGATGCGCGATATTCCTGGTTGGACATGTTACCAAAGAGGGCGCTATTGCTGGTCCGCGTGTGCTTGAGCACATGGTGGATGTAGTTCTGTATTTTGAAGGGGACCGGCAGCATCAGTACAGGATTCTCCGTGCAGTGAAGAACCGTTTCGGATCGGTTAATGAGATTGGTATTTTCGAAATGAAGGAAGAGGGAATGTGTGGCGTTGCCAATCCTTCTGAAATGCTGCTTGCTGAACGAGCAAATAATGTGCCGGGTTCCTGTGTACACTGCGCACTTGAGGGAACGAGACCCATGCTGGTGGATGTTCAGGCACTGGCGCTGCAGAGTGCATTTGGAACGCCGCGCAGAACGACGAATGGGTTTGACAGCGGCCGGCTTGCACTGCTTCTGGCAGTTCTTGAAAAGCGGGCAGGCATCTCCCTGTTTAATCAGGATGTGTATATTAATATTGCGGGCGGTCTTGACTTGTCTGAGCCGGCAGCAGATCTTCCGCTTATGGCTGCTGTTGCATCCAGTGTGCGTGATATCTGTATTCCACAGGACTGGGCGGTGATGGGGGAGATTGGACTGGCAGGGGAAGTGCGTGCTGTTTCACAAATTGAAAGACGTATATCTGAGTGTAATCGACTCGGTTTTCATTCCATAGTGATTCCAAGACAGAATAACAGACGGCTTAAAGCACCGGAAGGTGTCCGTGTTTATGGCGTAGACACTCTGGCAGAAGCCATCAGTATTCTTATGGGATAATGCTTGCTTTGTCAGTATACCGGGGATCCTGCTGGCGGGTGCTTTTTCCAGCCTGGGGTGAAACGGAGATAACATGGTCGTCTGCGTGAGCAGGATTCCGGCAGTATTTACTATCGACGGGGCAGAGACTTACGGGACTGCTTCATGGGATTACCTTTACATGATAAAAGGCTGTGACAATGTGCCACAGCCTTTTATCGCGTTCACTTATGGTAGGACTCACCGCTTGTATAGTGCCGCACACAGCAGGCATCACTGCTTTTTGCAGAGCATCGCTCTGCATGAGCAAATTGCTCAACCCTGTGATATTCGGAAAAAGCAATGGAAATTGATACGGTGCCGAAAGCACGACTATGTCATTAAAAGCGCATACCGTAGGGCAGAGAAGTCCGGGCCCCCACAGGCACTGTGAGGGATGGAAAAGGTGTACGCTGCCGTGAGCGAGGTCACGGGACCAATGGTTCTGACGAATTACTGCAGATCTGTACGGGTGATCAAAAGCAGGCTGTGATTGTATCCGTCAGGCAGCAGGTCATAGGTAACCGGAACTTTGAGCTGGGATGCAGTCGTATTGTACAGGTCGACAAGGTCATTCAGTCTGCCGTCGAGCTTCGGGAGGACGGTGTCATAGAGATCGTCTATGCCCTGCTGAATGCCGTCACGCAGTTCAGCACTGCCGCTTGCAAGGGCGACAGATCCATCATAGAGGTCTTTGGTTCCGTCGTTTACCTGTACTGTACCATCGGCGAGAGAAGCTGCACCATCACGGATCTGAATGGAAGCAGCCGTGAGATCGTTCAAGCCTGAAACCAGGGCAGAAGCACCTGTGGAGAGTTCACCGGCACCACTGTTTAAGGCAGTAATACCGTCATTCAGCTGCGCGGTCCCGTCACGGAGTTCGGCTGCACCGGAGGAGAGCTGGGTGGTTCCTGCAGCCAGGGTGTCAGCGCCAGCGGCAAGCTGGATACCGCCGGCTGCAGCAGCTTCTACGCCTGCAGTATAGTCGGAAAGCCCTGAAACAAAGGTATGAATGGAATCAAGCTTCTGGAGCAGTTCGGTCAGGCTTTCGGATGCGGACAGGAGCGCCGGGTTGGAAGCGGCTGCCGTAACTGCTGTCTGAATCTGTTTTTGGATATCCTCGCTCTCCATGTACTGCTCAATCAGGGCAGATTTCTGATGGCCGATTTCAATCGCGATTTCCTTTATGACGGCGCTCTCGCCAAGCTTTGCATTGACGGCGGCAGTAACAGCCATCTGTTTTACCTGGGGAACCTGACCGGCATTCACGGCTGCTTCATATGAAGCAGCGTCCATTTCCATGCCTGTGGCGGCAAGGACACCTTCAAGGACTTTTGCTTTGGCTGCCTCTGTTACAGCGGCTTCAATCTTGTCAGCATTAGCATCAACCTGGGCTCTGACCTGTTCGCGGGCGGCAGCCTCGGCGTAAGCCTGGATGCCTTCGGGCGTCATCATCTCAAGGGTGGAGGAGAGAACCTCCTGATAGTTGTCAGCTGTCAGTGCGGGCATGTCAATGCCGGCTTCTGACAGGCCGGAACCGGCAATGGTCTGATTGGCCGTCTCGAGAATGGCATTGAAGATTTCTGCAGCACCGGCATTCAGGGCTTCATTATTGGCAGTAAGCTGAGCCAGACCGGTATTCAGCTGTGCGATACCGCCCTTTAGCTGCAGGGCACCGTCTGCGATCTGAGATGCGCCGTCGGCGAGCGAGGTACTTCCATCACAGAGGGCAGATGCACCGCTGGATGCGGCTGCAGTCCCTTCAGCCAGCTGGGCGGCTCCGTCGGCAAGAGACTTTGCACCGGTATCTGCCTTGGACATGCCGTCAGCAAATTCCAAAGTACCGTCAGCCAGCGTGTCAGCACCGTCCTTGAGGGCGCTGGTTCCATCATACAGCGCAGCGGCACCGTCGGACAGTTCCGCGGCACCATCGGCGAGCTGTACGGTTCCATCGACCAGTGTACGGATGCTGAGGAAAACATCTGTCAGCCGGTCACTGGCATCCGGCTGTTCCGTGCTGTTGTGAAGGGCATCCATGGAGTCATCCAGTTCACGAAGGAGGCGCTGCGCGTCATCCATTTCACCAGAGAACTGGTCAATGACTTTTGAAAGGGGTTCTGCGGTAGCGATACTCATCATCCAGCGGATATCGGGATGATCCACATCTGCCGTGATCGTAAAGCTGTTATCTATATCCTTGTCGAGCTTTGTGAGATCCAGTCCGGGGAGGGCATAGCCGACGATCACCTGACGGCTGTCGCTGTCAAATACCATGCCATGGTCGACTTCAATGCCGTTGATGCCTCCGCCCAGAGCCGGAATGGCGGTAATGGCCAGGAAGGGGGCATCAGAGCTCTTTTGATAGGCAACGGTCATGGAAAGATGACCGGAGGCATCTTTAAGATTTTCAGCTTCAATTGGTTTTCCATCAAGAGAAAGGGTAACGACCGGTACAACAGGCGGCACCGTTTCACTGGTTCCCTGGTAGCTGACATTCCTGCCGTCTGCATGCCAGGTCAGTGTCTCGCCGTCCTGAGTAAAGCTTCCTGCTTCGCCTGTCGGCTGAATGGCAGTCAGGCAGGAGATGTCTGCGAGATCACTGAGACCGTCAGGATTGAGGAGCTTAATGGAATCCGTGACAGTATAAACATGGCCGGATGCATCTGCGGTCACAAAGAGACATTCCTGTTTTTCAGGCTCGGCCAGAGCCAGAACAGAAAAACAAAGACAAAGGACAATACAGAATACAAAGCATGTTTGCTTACTCATTTTGAAGCCTTCCTTTCTTTGGCTGCATTCATGCCGATTGTGGTATGGATGATGACTTTATCAAGCAGGCGCAGAACTGCCGGCAGCAGGAACAGGACCACACCGACCGAACAGAGCGCGCCGCGGGAAATAAGGGAACACATGGAGGATATAATGTCGATATCCGAATAAATGCCGACGCCGATTGTAGCAGCGAAGAAGCCGATACCGCTGACCAGAATGGACTGGGCGGAGAGAGAGACTGCCTGAATGATTGACTCATTGGCATCCCTGCCATTCCGTCTGGCCTGCAGATAGCGGGTGGTCATCAGAATTGCGTAATCAACGGTTGCACCGAGCTGAATGGTAGAGATCAGGATAGGCGCAACAAAGACCAGCGTTGTGTTCCTGTAATACGGAATTGCCAGATTGACAGCAATGGCCGTTTCAATGACAGCCACCAGGATGACCGGCAGGGAAATGGATTTGAGTACGAACATGATGATGACAAAGATTGCGATGATGGAGATCATGCTGACAACGGTAAAGTCGTGATCGGTACATGCGATCAGGTCCTTGGTACAGGGGGCTTCGCCGATCAGCATGCCTTGCGGGTCATACCGTTTCAGAATGGATTCAAGGGTATCTATCTGCTGGTTGACTTCATCAGAAGAGATAATGTAGGCTGAGTTCAGCAGAATGAGCTGATATTTGTCCGTCTTGACTTTATTCAGAATGTCGCGCGGGAGGATGCTCTCCGGAATGGATTTGCCGAGGATAGAGTCAAGACAGACTACCGTGGTGATCCCATCCACTTGCTTCATTTCATTCGTCATGTCCACAATATCGCTCTGGGAGACGGAAGCGTCTGCCAGAATCAGGTGGGTTGTGGAAACATCGAATGTTTCCTGGAGTTCTTTGTTTGCCTTTACGGACGGCAGAAAATCCGGCATAACGGAGCTCATGTCATAATAGACATTCAGATGGTTATATCCATAGAAGCCGGGGAAAACCAGGACGACAAAGATGATGCAGAGCACGACGTAGTGTCTGGCGATGAACCGGCTGATGCCGCCTACGTTGGGCAGCAGAGCCTTGTGTGCTGTCTTAGAAATGGCCGTGTCCATCAGACGGATCATGCAGGGCAGGATGGTCAGTGTTCCGAGAACACCGAGAACAACACCCTTGCTCATGACAATGCCAAGATCGCGGCCAAGGGTAAAGGACATAAAGCAGATGGAAATGAATCCGGCAATTGTCGTAAGACTTGAACCGGCAATAGCGGCGAATGTTTCATGAACAGCCATTGCCATGGCTTCATCCGGTTCGAGACCATTCTTCTTCTGACCGTTGTAGGCGTGCCAGAGGAAGATGGAGTAGTCAAGTGTTACACCGAGCTGCAGGACAGCGGCAACGGCCTTGGTAATATAGGAGATTTCACCGAGGAAGTAGTTGGTTCCCATATTCCACAGGATTGAAATGCCGATACAGATGAGGAAAATGAACGGCAGAAGGAACGATTCCATGGTGATCATCAGGACGATGCAGCAAAGTGCAACAGCGATGGCCACGTAGGTAAATTCCTGATCTTCTACAATCTGCTTCGTATCAGTAACAATTGCTGAAAGACCGGCAACCATGCACTGCTCGCCGGCTGCTTTCCGCAGGGCGTTTACTGCATTCATGGTTTCCTCAGAGGATGAGGAGGAATCGAAGAAAACGGCAAACAGGCGGGCATCGCCATTGCGGAATATCTTTCTGTATTCCTCAGGGATGATTTCATCAGGCAATATGCCGTTTGTCAGGCTCGCATAACCGATGACAGAATCGACATGCTCAATGCCGGAGATTTTGTCCTCGAGTGCTTTTTGCTGCTGCTCTGTGAGCCCCTGCGTGATGCCGAGGGAGAACGCACCTTTTCCAAATTCATCAATGAGCAGTCCCTGGCCCTTGACGGTATCCAGGTCCTGTGGCAGGTAATAAAGAATGTCATACTTGACTTTTGTTGCATTCATGCCCAGATAGGAAGGAATGAGCAGCAAAAGCCCCAGGATGATCACAAGAACACGGTGACGGATCATCCACTGCGTAAACCGCTTCACGATAATGCCTCCTTGGTAAAACAATGTGTAGATAATCAACTTGGAGTTCATTAACTGAACGGCTGAAAGTATAGCTGACACAATGGGCCGAGTCAATAAACATTTTTGAAAGAAAAGTTGCTAAAACAACAAAAAGCAAAAATAAGTTGATTAATCAACATAAAACCAGAAAATAATTCTGAGTAATGTTTATCCTACTCCATATGACCTGTTGTTCGTCGGGCTGCATGAAAAATGGACAGCGACCGGTTACGGGAACCTCAGCAGGATGAGTGGTTATCAAACAGTCCACCAAATCTGCCGAACAACCTCGGAAATGTGATTCGTTTGGGTTTTGTTCATGACAGGGCATAAACATATTTCAGCAGTATGATGAAGGGGTTGCAAAGTGTTAAAATAGGTTCGACTTTTCTTCTGAACGTGGTAATATAATGACAGCGGAAAGATCGTTATTGTGATTTGAGCGCATTCCTCTGACGATACTGCCAGCGGGGGATGGAAATCGGAGGAATACGGGAAGATCTGTATGAATGAAGACCATTGATTGCAGATTTGGACTTCAGATCATTAAGGCTGTAATCTTTTCCAAAATGCAGCTAAAAATAGAAAGAATTGAGACAGATGATATTTGGATTGACACTTTATGAGGTACTCTGGTATTTCCTGATTTATTCATTTATCGGCTGGGTCGCCGAGGTAATTTTTAACACTGTCGTTCTGGGAAACATTCTGAATCGCGGTTTTTTAAACGGGCCTGTCTGTCCGATCTACGGCTTTGGGGTAATCAGTGTATTTGCACTTGCACATTATGTCGGAGGCGGAGTGGCAAAGCTGGATCAAATGCCGCTTCTGCAGTTATTTTTCGGCGGTATGGTTTTGGCCACCGCCGTAGAGCTGATCGGCGGGTTCATCCTTGATGTTTGCTTTCATGCCAGGTGGTGGGATTACAGTGATATCCCTTTCAATCTGCACGGATACATCTGTCTCGAGTTCAGCATTCTCTGGGGGCTGGCTGTTGCTTTTGTTTTGAGGGTGATTCAGCCCTATATCCGTGCTGCATCGGTTGAATTCATTCCGGAGCAGATAGGCTTTCCAATTCTTGTGGTTTGTTATGCAGTCTACTTGCTGGATGTAATCGTTACCGTCCTCATGGTTAACAAACTGAACAGATATTTAAAAGAACTGGATACGCTTCAGAAGAAACTGCGGATAGTCAGCAACGGGCTCAGAGATGCCCTTGGAACCAGTGCATATGTCACCATGAATACGCTGGATAAGGGAAAGGAAAAGGCAGAAAAGGTCAGCAAACGCATCCGGGATGGTGCTGCCAGTGCCGGAAACAGTGTACACAGCATTCATCAGGGAATAGGAGAGGCTGTGGATTCCGGACGCGAACGGTTGGTAGCAGGAATCAGAGAACGCTATAATGCCGTTATGAATTCAAAGTACTTCGGTATGGGCCGACTGCTTCATGCCAATCCCGGTATGAAACACCGGGAGTATCCTGAACTGGTTGAAGAATTGCAGAAAGACCTGAACAAAACGGATAAGTGAGCAATACGAATGCGAGTTTTCCCGCGCTGTATTGCTCCTGCAGATAGGATAATGATGAGCTTATATGCAAAAAAAAAGCCGTTGGAAGCTGGACGGAGATTCGAGCAGCTTCCAACGGCAGGCGGGCGCATATTGTATTTTGCAGAAGGCTGAAGATGAATGAAGCATGTTGCGGCGGTTGTCTGCAACATGCATTTGGACGTTGAGGAAGCATCCTGTGTGAGCCAGGATGGAATCAGTCAGCGTCATTCTTCAGTAAGCGGAAACAGAGTGGCGTTACAATATCGGATGAGGTCATCCGGAGACAATTCTACCTGGCAGCCGATTTTTCCTGCACTGACACAGATGTGGTCAAACAACTGGGCAGTTTCATCAATGTAGGTTGGAAATGCTTTTTTCATGCCGACAGGACTGCAGCCGCCATGAATATAACCGGTGGTGGGCAGCAGCAGTTTCTGCGGGATCATCTCGATGGATTTTTCACCGCTGGCAAGTGCTGCTTGACGCAGAGAGAGTTTGCCGGTTACGGGAATGACAAACACATAATAGGCGCGGCTTTTTCCCTGAGCGACAAGTGTCTTGAAAACAGAGTCCGGATCCTGTCCCAGTTTTTTGGCAACACTCATACCATCGATTCCGTCATCCGGTGAGTAGAAATGTGCTGAAAAGGCAATATTGTCTTTTTCAAGCAGTCGCATTACATTTGTTTTGATGTTCTCAGCCATGCACTTGTCCTCTTTAAACATTTTCCTTGGTTTCATCTGCGTTAATGCCTGCCAGTAATCACACAATCCGGGGCTGTCCTCGTGGGAAAATGCCTGTCATGGTGTCAGGTTCCTGGCAGCGCTTCAATCGTCATTCTGCGGTTTTGTTTGCGGATGCATTTTATCATACACTTTGATGCAGAACAACGGATTCTACATCAAAATGCAGTAAACGGCTCTGAAGGAAAGCTGCGTTAGTTGACAAATGAACGCTTGAATTATTTGATACAGTTGATATAATGAACACAACAAGTATGCCGTAAAAGAAGCGATATAAATCGGCTCAAAGAAGTGTGTTATCGGTTTGGTTAATATCCGGGAAAGGTTAGAATAATTTCCTGAAACTGAATCAGGGCAGGAACTGCCTGGAGAAAGGACCGGTGTCCATCGGATGATGATTAACAGCCGGGAGAGCAGTAACCCTCTATTTACAATTTGGCACGAGAAAACAAGATTGGCTTATAGTCCTTTCGCTTCCATGCACAGATTGTAATTCGAGATTTCCAAATATGATACCTATGAAAAGTAGAGAGACTGCCTTCTTTATGCTTAATTGCTACAGCATATATGCCAAGGCATTCACCGGAGCAAACAATAAATGACTTTGAGCAGTAGAATCAAGTACATTACTTGAGCGTAATCAGCCCTGAAGGGAAAAATGTTGATTTTTGGATAGGTTTGATACCTGTTCAATTGGATCTGTTTTGTTTTTCCGCGAATAGACCCGACGAGACTATTTGCGATTTAAACGGTGACTATGGCAAAATCTGTACGAGTAAGAGGAGGAATTACTATGGTTCACGGGAATCCGATTCTGGCAGGAAATACAACGGATAAACGTTTCATAACGGCGGGCGAGATTATGCTGAGACTGACACCGCCGAATTATGAGAAGATCCGCATGAGCACGAGCTTTGAGGCCAGCTATGGCGGCAGTGAGGCAAATATTGCACTCGCGCTTGCCAATCTCGGCGTTGACAGCACATTTTTCTCAGTTGTTCCAAATAACTCGCTGGGGAAAAGTGCTATCCGTATGCTCAGAAGTAATGATGTCCACTGTACACCGATTATTCTGAGCACACCTGAAGAGACGCCTACACACCGACTGGGAACGTATTATCTGGAAACCGGTTACGGAATTCGGCCAAGCAAGGTGATTTATGACCGGAAACACAGTGCCATGGCCGAATATGATTTCACCAATGTAGACCTGACAGGACTGCTGCAGGAATTTGACTGGCTGCATCTGAGCGGAATTACGCCGGCACTCAGTCCGAACTGTGCGGACCTTATTATGCGGATGTTGCAGACAGCAAAAGAACTGGGGCTGACGGTAAGCTTCGACGGGAATTTCCGCAGTACTTTGTGGACATGGGAGGAAGCACGGAATTTCTGTACACAGTGCCTGCCATATGTGGATATTCTCCTTGGAATTGAGCCGTATCATCTGTGGCGGGATGAATCAGATCATTCACTCGGAGACTGGAAAGATGGCGTACCGCTGCAGCCCAGCTATGAGCAGCAGGATGAGATTTTCGGACACTTTATCGAGCGTTATCCGAATCTTAAGTGTATTGCCCGTCATGTCCGGTACGCGCACTCCGGAAGTGAAAACAGCCTTAAGGCTTTCATGTACTATGAAGGACATACTTTTGAGAGCAAGCTGTTCACCTTTAATATTCTGGACCGGGTCGGCGGAGGAGATGCGTTTGCCAGTGGTCTGATTTATGCCATGATCCACAACTACAAGCCGATGGATATGGTCAATTTCGCAGTTGCCAGCAGTGTAATCAAGCATACGATTCATGGAGATGCCAATATTACGGATGACGTGGACAGCATCCGCAATCTTATGAATATGAACTATGATATCCGTCGGTGAGCGGGCAGATATTGCCGCTGGGCATTTGCAGTGCGCCGGATATTGAAATGTGCTGCTGCATTATCATGGGGAGGACCTGAATGGAGGCCCTCCTTTTCCTGATTGTGCAGACATATTCTGAAAAGCATGTTAACAGCATGATAAGATACGTCATATGCCAGTGCAGCACTTTGTGCTGGTTTATCAAATCATGACAACTGCAATGGTTACAGGGCCGAAAGCACAACTATGTCATTAATGGCCCATATGTGCAGCAACTGAATGCTGACGTCAGAAGGCGTCTTGGGAGGTTTTTGAAGTGAAGGTTATTACGCTTCTGTTTCTGGCTTTTATGCTTTGTGCTGGCGGTGCATCTGCAGAAGTCTATCCACTGGTCAGAAACGGAATAGCATTGCATCTGGAATGTTCAGATAACGGAAACATGGAAGAGAACATCCTGCTGATTCACGGTTCTGCGTATTCCTCGCATGAATTTGACATTCAGTATCAGGATTACAGCCTTGTGAGCAGGCTTGAGCGAGAAGGGTATACTGTCTGGAGACTGGATATTGCCGGTTATGGACAGTCCGGACAGGTACAGGACGGGTTTATGCCGGATACGGCATATGCTGCGGAGGATATCAACGCAGCTGTGGAAAAAATTGTAAAGATCAGCAGGAAAGACAAAATTGATGTGCTCGGCTGGAGCTGGGGCACGATGACTGCTGGAACATTTGCGGCTGTACATCCTGAGCATTTGAGAAAGCTGGTCCTGTATGCACCAATTCTGACTGGTCTGGGAAAGCAGGAAATCAAAGAGCCGTTTGCTCACAATACATGGGACAGTGCCGCTGAAGACTTCCAGAGAAATGAGGATGGTACATTTGATCCGGGTGCAACAGATCCGGTTCTGATCGAATTGTTCTGTTCAAGCTGCTGGCATTACGATGGGGATTCGAGCCCGAATGGATGGACAAAAGATGCTTTTGTCGATGAAGATTCTTTGCTTATAGATCTCTCGAGCATTCCTGTACCGGTGCTTTTGCTATATGGAGACAAAGATCCTTACATGAGCCGTGAACTGCTGGATTCGTGTCTTGAAAAGCTTCCGGATGGATCCAAAGTACAGATGATTGAAGGCGGTTCTCACATCATGATGTATGAAAAGGCCTGTTATCGGGCATTTCAGGACGAAATTGTTTCGTTCCTACGTTAATGTGTTTACATGTAATGGAGAGGAAGGACACGAAGAATGAGAAAAGTGATTGCAGCCCTTTTTGTTCTGATTTTACTTGCCGGGACTGCCTTGGCAGAGCGGGACTGGTCTCAGGTGATGACCATGCCTACGGATGAACAGCTTGCCCAGGAGGGGACAGCCCGTTCACCCTATATTGCTTTTTTCCCGGCATTTTACGATGGTATGACTGCCTATGCTATGGATTTCCGTACAGATGATGACCCCATTGGTACATATGTCTGTCCGGTTGTTTTTAATATCAATACCAGTCAGATGGGGGAAAAATATACCAGAATATGGACAGATTACAGTGAACAGGTCAGTGGATATTTCGGCTTTCAGGTCCTGGCAGATGGCAGAAAAGTTGTAATCATGTCGCTGTGGAATGCATTCTGTGAGGATGAAAACGGGAATGTAGAAGAGATTAAAGCGAAAGTACTGATTCCGGATTGGATGGAAGGCGCAGAATTCAATCCTGACAACAATGGGGAAGGCAGTTTTATACAGTGTATCTACGAGTATGACTGGGAAACAGGAAAGGACTATCGGTTTGTTTTGGAACAGTCTACAGGTGAAAACGGGACAACATTGTTCTCGCTTTTCCTGATGGAGCCAGACGGTGAATATCAGACGGAAATGTTCCGCTTTGACAGCGGACTTACAGATGTCTGGATTGAAAATCCATGTGGATTTCTGGAGAACTTTTGGGAGGATGCTGCAGCCTGGCCACGTACCATGGAAATTTGGAATATTCGTGGCAGAATGATGTCTACGGGTGAGTGGGAAAATGCAGAAACCATCTCCTTTACGATCAATGGCAGCATAGATGTCGATAATTATGAGGGAAGCTGGAATCTGGGACAGGATGACGACTCTATTTGGATGATCACATCCGGTGTTCCGGGACTGTGTGAAGGGCCTGAGAATCTGGACGATTATCCGATTCCTGCTACGGAAAGCGGCGTTCCTAACTGATTCCGTATCCACGAGAAAAAAACGTGAAAATGAAAAGAGGCTGCCGCAAAAGCGGCAGCCTGTATCTGAATGTCAGAAAGCAATTACGATTCCACCATCATAGGCATACATGGAAGAGAGCGCTGAGGTGGGGGTCATGATGATCTCACCGATCGCCGGACATTTGTTCCAGATCATCTCACGAAGCTGTTCGGCGCGTTCGCGACAGTTGCAGTAGGAAAGCGTCAGTCTTCTGGAACGCGAGGCAACCTGTTCGGTCTGCTTGCGGATGGTTTCCACCATCTGCGCAAGAGCACCCTTTATTCCACGTCCTTTTCCAACCATTTTGATTCCGCCGATCCCATCATCGCTCATTACCGGACGAATGGAGAGCACATTGGCAATCGCGGCAGCGGTTTTGGCCAGACGGCCGTTCTTGACCAGATTGTCAAGTGAATCCAGCACGAAAAGTGTGCGCATATTCCGGATCCGTTCGGAAACGATTTCGACTATGTCATCAAAACTGCGTTTGGCTTTGATCAGCTCGTCAATAAGCATCGCGATCTGGGTTTCACCGGCACTGGCACTTTCACTGTCAAAGACATGAATGCGTTTGTTCGGGTTGACTTCAAGTGCCATTTCGCGGCCAAGCATGGCAGAATTATATGAGCCGGACAAGCGGCTGGAAAGCGTAACAACAAAGCAGTCTCCATTGGCTTTCAGCATGTCCTGCATGTACAGTTCGGGGGAAGGACAGGCCGAACGGGCAGGCTGCAGAGAGGCTTTCATGGCATTCAGATATGGTACGATCTCAACTGTGCCGTCATCGACATAGTTTTTTGAATCGATGGTTATGGTCAGCGGCGCAACACTAGCATCCATGGATTTGATCTGTTCCGGAGAAAGATCACAGCAGCTGTCCACAAGAAGATGATACCGTTCCATTATAAGAAACCTCCAATTGGTAAATAGAATCATTTGCATGATTCCCCATAAGTATACTGGGAAGTAAATAGATTGTCAAGTCGGGAATAAGATAATGTAGTTTTCAATACTACTTCGATACTGCTTATCAGTGTATGTATTGAAAACTACAGCGTTCGGCCGGCATCCGAAGATGATGCGGCAGAAAGGGAAGCATATGGAAAGCATGGAGAACATTACTGAGAGTGTAACAGAAGCAGTCGCACAGAAGGATCCTGAAATTGGCAAAGTTGTATCGGCACTTGGCGACGTTACGATGAACATGCTGCTTCAGACACTGCTGACATTTGCAGTCGGGATGGTCCTGATTCATCTGATACTTGTTTCCGTCCGTCGGATCATAGAACGTTTTCCCAGTGTGGATAAAACAATTTCAGGTTTTCTGATTTCCTGTGTCAGGGTTATTCTTCTCCTGATTCTGATTACGATCTGTTTTTCGACGCTGGGTATACCTGTTACTTCGCTTGTTGCTGTAATCAGCATGTTTGCCCTGGCTGTTTCACTATCAATGCAGAGCATTCTGTCAAATATGGTGAGCGGAATTGTGATTCTGCTCACCAGACCTTTTAAGGTTGGGGACTGGATCGAAACACCGAATACCTCTGGAACAGTTGAAAAAATAGATCTGATTTATACGCATCTTCTTGCAGCTGACCTAAAAAAGATTGTCGTACCGAATTCAGAACTGAGTGCTTCAAGGATCACCAATTACAGCAATGTAAAATACCGGAAGGTAATATTGAACGTACGCGTTGGTTACGAGGCAGATAACAAGAAGGTGATCGCTGCACTGATCAGGGCTGCTGAGAAAGCGATTAAAGGTCGCGATGTTGGAGCTGAAAAATCTTTTGCTGCAACCAATGCCTACAAGGATGACGGAGTCGAATACATCCTGCGTGTACCCGTACTTACCAAGGAGTACTGGGATGTTTACTATGATCTTCTGATCCGTATCAGGGAGGAACTGGCAAACGACATGATTGAAATGGATTATGCTGCAACCAAAGTGATTGGATCAGTGCCTGCCGGAACGCGGTAGCATGAATCGACGATTGATAAGCCTTTTGCGAACCATAAAGAACGCTGTCTAGCAATCTGTGTATGACATTTACAAAATCACCGTGTCTATTTGAAAGGATTATGTCATCTATGGGCAATAATTCCGGTTGTTCACATCATATTTTCCGCTGCACTCCCAGACTCATATTTTGCCGGAATCACTGTAGTCTGCCGGCTTTCATTTTTTTTGCGGCATTGACTTTGAATGCATATTAATGCAGTGTCATTTTCAGTTTTTTGATTTTATACTCCCAAAAATAATGTTTCTTTGTAATGCTGTAAACATTTAATGAGGTTTTCAGAAACATAAAATCAAATTATCGTTAATTTTGATTTTTACTTGATAAATGGATTATATTGATCTATAATAAAACTGTGAACAAGGAGGTGCTGTCTGTGGCTGAAAAAGATATCATTGAGAAAACACTGGAAGCTTACAATGATGTTTTTGCGGATATTGTAAATGGTCTGCTTTTCAAAGGAGAAAAGCGTATCAGTGAGGAATCATTGGTTGATGCCGTTACGCATTCTATGTACAAGAGTGACTTCCAGATTCATGAGGAAGAACGGGATGTTGCAAAATACTGGGTACATCAGAAGAAAAAGATTAATGTACGGATTGCGTTTATTGGAATTGAAAATCAAACCCAATACGATCCGGATATGCCGCTCAGAGTAATTGGTTATGACGGTGCTGCCTATAGAGCACAGCTTTTCCAGGAAGAACGTTATCCCGTGATAACACTTGTGCTAAATTTTGGTCCAACAAAATGGAATCGGGTCAAGTCATTGTATGACCGAATTGAAGTACCTGAAGAATTGAAGCCCTTTGTGAATGACTACAGGATCAATGTGTTTGATATTGTTTCGCTTTCAGAAAAAGAAATAGGGTACTTCCACAGTGACTTCAAAATTGTTGCAGACTATTTTTCTCATATTTATACAAATCCTGATTACAGACCAACAGATCTCAAGAAGTTCAAACACACTGATGAACTGCTCAAACTAATCAGTGTTCTGGCGGATGATGACAGATTTGAAAAGATACTTGAGAACAAATCTGAAAGGAGACCGAAGAATATGTGTGAAGCAATCGATCGCATTTATAATAGCGGTGTCGAGGAAGGCAAGAAGGAAGGCAAGAAGGAAGGCAAGAAGGAAGGCGAAGAAAAATTAGGAAATCTGATTAAGAACTTGCTGGATGCAGGACATATTGAGGATGCAGTGAAGGCAGCGACAAATAAACAATATCGCCAAACGCTCTATGCTGAATATCAGATTCCTGATGAAAACGTCTCTTAATGCACCTGACTTTGATATTGCGGAGACCGAAGAACATGTGTGAAGCAATCAATCGCATTTATAATAGCGGTGTCGAGGAAGGCAAGAAGGAAGGCGAAGAAAAATTAGGAAATCTGATTAAGAAATTGCTGGATGCAGGACATATTGAGGATGCAGCGAAGGCAGCGACAAATAAACAATATCGCCAAACGCTCTATGCTGAATATCAGATTCCTG
>JAFUHD010000209.1 GCA_017469025.1 Clostridia bacterium | reverse complement strand
TTTCGCCCATTTTCGGGAATGTATATACACGTTTGCGGATATCCATGAAACGCATCGCCATATCCATGAAATCTGCTTCCGGATGCTCGTAGAGAACCCACATGATCTTCGCCGCATCCATTGCACTGCCGCCGCCAAGTGCGATGATCACATCAGGATTAAATGTCCGCATCTGAGCGGCACCTTCACGGGCGCAGGCCAGTGTCGGGTCCGGCGCCACATCAAAGAACGTGGTATGCTCAATTCCCATATCATCCAGTTTGTCAGTGATGGGCTTCGTATTGCCATTGTGATACAGGAAGCTGTCCGTAACGACAAACGCCCGTTTCTTTCCCATGACCGTCTTCAGTTCATCCAGCGCAACCGGCAGACAGCCTCGCTTGAGATATACTTTCTCGGGTGCACGGAACCAAAGCATATTTTCCCTTCTTTCGGCCACGGTCTTGATATTGAGCAGATGCTTTACGCCAACATTTTCAGAAACAGAGTTGCCGCCCCAGCTGCCGCATCCCAGTGTCAGGGAAGGCGCGAGCTTGAAATTGTACAAATCACCAATACCGCCCTGAGCAGATGGCGTATTGACAACGATCCGGCAGGTCTTCATTCGCTCGGCAAACGCATTGAGCACATCCGGCTTGAGCTGGGTGTTGATGTACAGGGAAGCGGTATGGCCATATCCGCCATCTGCAATCAGACGGTCGGCCTTGGCAAAAGCGTCCTCCAGATCCTTTGCACGGTACATTGCCAGTACCGGGCTCAGCTTTTCATGTGCAAACTCCTCGGAAAGCTCAACTGAGTCTACCTCTCCGATGAGTACACGCGTCCCCTCCGGTACCTTGACGCCTGCGAGTTCCGCGATCCGGTATGCCGTCTGTCCGACAATCTTCGCATTCAGTGCACCATTGATCAGGATTGTCCTGCGAACCTTGTTCAGATCATCCCCGCTCAGGAACCAGCAGCCGCGTGCCGCAAATTCATTGCGCACACCTTCATAGATGCTGTCAAGCACGATTACACTCTGCTCAGAGGCACAGATCATTCCATTGTCAAATGTCTTGGAATGAATGATGGAATTCACAGCAAGAATGATATCCGCACTGTCATCAATCACGGCAGGCACGTTTCCGGCGCCAACGCCCAGTGCGGGCTTTCCGCTCGAATACGCCGACTTTACCATACCGGGACCGCCTGTGGCAAGAATAATATCCGCCTCTTTCATCAGGGTGTTGGTCATCTCAAGGCTGGGCACATCAATCCATCCGATAATCCCCTCCGGCGCGCCTGCGCTGACTGCAGCCTCAAGTACAACCTTGGCTGCGGCAATTGTGGACTTTTTCGCGCGCGGATGCGGGCTGAGGATAATGCCATTGCGCGTCTTGAGGCAGATCAGTGCCTTGAAAATCGCGGTAGAGGTAGGATTGGTCGTCGGGATAACTGCAGCAACAACACCAATGGGCTCTGCAATCTTCTTAATGCCGAATGCCTTATCCTCTTCGATGATGCCACAGGTTTTGGTATCCCGGTACGCATTGTATATATACTCACTGGCGTAGTGATTCTTAATCACCTTATCCTCAACAACGCCCATTCCGGTCTCTTCCACTGCAAGCTTTGCCAGCGGAATTCTGGCCTGGTTGGCCGCTGTTGCTGCTGCCAGAAAGATCCGGTCTACCTGCTCCTGTGTAAAGGAAGCAAATTCCTGCTGTGCACGACGTACACGTTCAATTGATTTTTCCAGCGTTTCAACGCTGTCCACGAGTTCATAGGATTTCGTTTCCATATCAATCCTCCTCCATCTGATTTGATGAATATGCCATTGCCTTAAGATAAGCCAGTGACAGCGGTATGCTGTTCTGGTAAACCATCATTGTCTCCGGTACCTGCACACGGCATGATGTGCAGTTTAGCATTGCCTTAATGCCGCTGTCAGCCATCTGATCTGCTGCAGCCTGCGCATTCCCTGAAGAAACAGCAAGAATGCCCATGCTGATCCCGTTCATCTGACAATACGACGGCATCTCCCTCATTGCCATCAGCGGTATACTGGTTCTGATTTCGTTCTGCAGCCCTGAATCCTGATCGAATACGGCCATGATTTCAAAGCCCAGGTCCCTGAAACCATCATATTCAAGCAAAGCCTGCCCCAGTTTCCCGGCGCCAACAATGACCACTTTTTCTGACTGCCTTATCCCAAGTACCTTTTCGAGGTCCTCCAGCAGCTGACTGGCGGGATATCCAACTTTCGGACTGCCTGCAGTGCAGACACTTGCCAGATCCTTCCGAACCTGAACTTCACCAAGCCCCAGCTTTCTTGCAATTACCGCCGATGATATCCGTTCCGTCTGCACAGCACGTACAAACTGCAGATACAGCGGCAGCCTGCTCAGTGTCGCTTTGGAAAGCGTTTTGCCTTTCACGGATCATGTCCTCCCCGAAGCAGCAGATTTACCCTTCGTTCCGGTCCCGGTTCCGCCTCAGGCCCAGGCAGCCTGCATGTCAAGCGAAAACGCTTTGTCATCTGCCTGCCGCCTTTTCAAACCGGTACGGAACACCGGATCCTTCAAATCTGCATTATACAGGAACATGCACCTGTTTTTGAAATATCAAAACTGCATACCTGACATATAGATATCGATAATACCATATCGATAAGTCAGCTGACGCATCAACGGACCTTAAAATGCAAAAAAGCCCGGATACCACATACGTGGTCAGCCGGGCAAGGAAAGAACCGGCTTTTCTGACTCCGGTCTGGCATCATGATCGCATCGTCCTTGGATTCCGGATAAGGCGGTTTCAGCATGAGGCGCATGATTGATGCGGCAGGGCTCAGGACTTTAACCCGGTTTCGCTGCGACGCATCAGCTTTTTTCTTTTGAAGCCGGAATACATGCCCGTTTGGAACGGGTCAGTTCAGTGATGAAACACTTGTCCAGTTCTGTCAGTCTGTAATCCTTCCGGTGTATCAGAACATCCCTGTACGTTTCATTATAGCCGGGACATGTCCGCTGTACGAGATGCATTGAATCAAGCAGGTCCTGGGGCATCGGAGATACCCACATAAACGTTTCCGGATTCTGTCTGAGCAGATCCAGCTGACTGCCGCGTTCAAAAACGTAAATGCGCCGCTGTGTGGGCAGAAGCTCGGCACTTCTAACCGCTGAAAGCGGGAGTGAAGGCACATAAGGATCCGCATGAGCGATCTGGATAAACGGTTTCAGCGCTTCAGGACTGAGGTCCTTCTTGGCTGCAAGAGGGCTTTTTTCGCTCATCACCAGCTGATAGGTAAACTCTGAAACCAGTTCACCCGTCAGTTCCTTTTCCTCCAGCATCTGCTTGAAATACCTGTCGAATCTGGCTGCGTACCGGATAATGCCGAGTGCATAACCAACCTCCAGAATATTCCGTACAACCTGCTGTGCATTCGTTTCCTGATAGAAAATTTCCGCCTCATCCGCACTCAGTTGGCAGGAAAAATGCGCAAATGCATCTGAAATATAGGAAGCCCTTGGAACAGATATGGAAAAACGCTGCCGGAACGGCTGTCCGTTTTTATACATCTGCTCCATTTCGTCCACCTGTTCAAGAATCCGCTTGGCCATCCGGATAAAGTTTTCCCCATCCGGTGTCAGTTCCATTCCGCGGCTGCTTCTTCGAAAGATGGAAATCCCAAGGTCAGATTCAAGCTCTTTGATAATCCGGCTCAGATTTGGCTGTGCTACATGGATTTCCTCTGCGGCTTTATTAATCGAACCATAGTCCGCAATGGAAACCGCATATTTGAGATGCATCAGATTCACGCAATCACCCCATGCTCTAAAGCGTCTGAATGGAAAGCTTGTTCTTCATCAGTTCAAAGAAATTGCTTTCTGAACGCAACCGCACCAGCTGTGCAGAACATTCGGCACGGCTCACTTCGATCCGGTCGCCGTTGCTGAGAGAACAGACGGTTTCCCCGTCGACAGACAGTATGCTGCCCTTCCGCTCCTCTTTCATGTTAAGCCAGACTTCGACCGTCTTTTCCTTGGAAAGAATAATCGGTCTGGAGGTCAGCGTATGAGGACAGATTGGATTCACAAGAATACATTCCACATCCGGCATGATAATCGGACCCCCGGCAGCCAGTGAATAGGCCGTGGAACCTGTCGGCGTAGACAGAATGACACCATCTGCAATGTAATGTTCTATTGTCCGGCTGTCACAGATGACATCCATTGCAATCATCCGCTGCGACATACCTCTGCTGACGGACACCTCATTCATGGCCAGTGCCCGGCAGCTGCCATCTTCCGCAGTAAGGGCGAGCATCATCCGCTTCTCAATGAAAAACCGGTTGTGCAGCAATGCATCCAATGCATCTTCCGGTCTACCGGCATCCGCTTCCAGAAGAAAACCCATACGCCCCATATTGACACCGAGGAACGGACAGTTAAGACGGGCATATCGGTCCAGCGCACATATCATGGTCCCATCGCCGCCGAATGTCAGCACAAAGTCAGTATGCCCCGCTTCCGGCTGGGAGACAAAGCGAACCATCTGATATTCAGGCGTTCCGGACAGATGCTCTGCCTCACGCCCGGCAAGAAACGGTTCAAATCCCATATTCGCAGCTGCTTTGATCCAGGACTGGACAACCGGCAGTACGCCTTCTTTTTCCCAGTTTACAAAGAAGAAAATATTCATGCTGGCAGACGTTACGCCTCCTTTTCGAGCGCCTCATGTGCCTCACGGACAACACCCGGTATGATCTCCGATTCTGCATCCAGGCCTCCGCGGCCCGGCAGAAGATATGCCAGGAACTCGATATTCCCCTCTGGTCCCCGGATGGGCGAGAATGTGAGATCCTCACAATGCCAGTCCGTCTGCGTATTGATAAAGGACAGCACGCTTCGGATTACATCCTCATGCACTGCAGCATCCCTTACAACGCCTTTTTTGCCGACACGGTCGCGCCCGGCTTCAAACTGAGGCTTTATCAGTGTAATCATGCGGCCGTGTTCCCCAAGTATTGGAAAAACGGCAGGGAGAATCTTGGTGATTGAGATGAAGGATACATCCATCACCCCAAGTGTCGGATGCAGCGGCAGATCCTCCGGCGTCAGATAGCGGGCATTCGTCCGTTCCATGACCGTTACCCGCGGATCATTGCGGATTTTCCAGTCAAGCTGACCATATCCCACATCTATGGCATACACATGCGCTGCTCCGCCCTGCAGCAGGACATCTGTAAAACCGCCGGTAGATGCCCCCAGGTCCATAGCGACGAGCCCCGCCGGATCAACAGCAAAAGCCGCAAGTCCCTTCTGCAGCTTAAGCGCCCCGCGGCTGACAAACGTCAGCTTCGGTGCACGTACAATCAGATTGGCTGTTTCATCGACCGGAAACGATGCTTTTCTGACCTGAATCTCATCCAGATAGACATCACCGGCCATGATCATCGCCTGAGCTTTTTCGCGGCTCGGTGCCAGCCCACGTTCCACCAGGGCAACATCGGCTCTCATTTTATGCTTTTCCGGCATGCTGCCTCCCGTCATCCATTCCTGCCGTCAAACCGGCCAGCATTTCCTTTACCTGCATTGCAATCTGGTCCGGCATCAGCCCACACTCCTCCAACAGAAGCGGCATGGCGCCATGCGTCACAAAACGATCGCCAATACCAAGCATCCGTTTGGGAACAGGCAGTTCCTGCTTCATACAGCACCTGGCAATTTCACTTCCCATACCGCCCTCAAGCTGGCCTTCTTCAATGGTCATCATCGGAATACAGCGTCTGCCGATATCTGAAAGCATCTGTGTATCCATCGGCTTGAGTGAACAGCAGTCTATGACAGCTGCCTGTATGCCGTCCTGCTTAAGCAGTCCGGCTGCTTCCAAAGCATGCTTTGTCATTCTGCCCGTCGCAAGCAGTGCTGCATCTTCTCCCTCGCGGAGTACCTGCCACCGGCCGACTTCGAGAGTATGTCCGCCGATATCGGATGCATAGGGTTCAATTTCTTCTTTGGGATACGCGATCACCGAAGGTGTATCCAGTTTTAAAACGGCACGCATGGCGCATTCGAGTTCAGCACTGTCACGCGGCTGCAGTACTACAAGATTCGGCATCGAAAGACACATGGGCAGTATAAAGACACCATGATGTGTTTTCCCGTCATCTCCTACCAGTCCGGCATGATCTGCCAGAATGCAGACCGGCAGATTCTGCAGACAGACATCGTGTATCATCTGATCGTATGCCCGCTGGAAAAATGTGGCATAAACCGCAAAAAAAGGCCGGAATCCGCCCCGTGCCATACCTGCACAAAGCGTTACTGCATGCTGCTCCGCAATTCCGACATCAAAAAAGCGTTTGGGAAAATACCGGGCAAATTCGCTGAGACCGGTGCCCGTTGACATGGCAGCAGTAACCGCAAGCACGCGTTCATCCTCCGATGCCATACGCACAAGAATGCTGCCTGCGCAGTTTGCCGCACTTTTCGACGGCTTAAAACCGCGTTTAAGACCAGTTTCAACCCGGAACGGCGCAGTCCCATGAAAGCGTTCCGGCTGCCGCTCGGCAAGATCATAACCATCGCCCTTGACGGTTACAATGTGAATCAGTACCGGCATATCCTCAACAGCTTTAGCCTCTTCAAATACCCGGCTCATTTCATCTATGTTCTTCCCGTCAAATGGC
The DNA here is from genome assembly GCA_017469025.1 of Clostridia bacterium. Lineage (GTDB taxonomy): Bacteria > Bacillota > Clostridia > Christensenellales > Aristaeellaceae > Ventricola. The sequence goes on along the minus strand of JAFUHD010000209.1, from coordinate 3,057 downwards.
CCAAGATATCTGAATCCCAGCGCCTCAAACAGTTCACCGCCTGTCGTAACCGACTTGACCATATTCATGACATTTTCAATCACGTGCGCCAGCGGTTTGCCGACAAGCGGGAATTTCGTCATCCTGGCCTTGATACGCTTTTTGCCGCCGTACCAGGAAGCACTTGCCCTGAGATTCTTAAAATACTTCGAGAGTGCACCAACATTCTTGGAAATGGACATTTCATTGTCATTCAATATGACAATAAGCCGGGTATGCCCCTGACCGGCATCATTCATGGCCTCATAGCATTCGCCGCCGGTAAGCGCACCGTCACCGACAATTGCCACAACATGCCTGTCCTCTCCCTTCAGATCTCTTGCCCGGGCAAGTCCCAGTGCCATGGAAATCGAAGTCGATGAATGTCCGGTATCAAACAGATCATGCTCGCTTTCTGCCTGACAGGGAAATCCGCTCATGCCATGATAGGACCTGAGCGTTTTAAAGATTCCCTGACGGCCAGTCAGCAGTTTGTGTGCATATACCTGATGCCCGACATCAAAAACCAGCTGATCCTTTGGGCTGTCAAAAGAACGGTGGAGGGCAATTGTCAGATCCACGATGCCAAGATTGGATGCCAGATGTCCTCCCTGATGCGATACCGTATCGATGATGCACTGACGAACCTCTTTTGCAAGCTGCTCACATTCTGCGATTGACAGCTTTTTGACATCTGCCGGTCCGGTTATCGTTGGAAGAATCTGCATAAGGTTCACCTCCCTGCATCATATTTTATCTGTACAAGAAACATGTTATTTTATGTAAAACATGACTTATCCGTGAGGATTGCAGTTTCAAAGGAACAGACTTTCGTCACGGTCTGCTTTCCTGCTGTACGGCATACAGTCCCTGACAAATCCTATGCAGCCACATTGACCGTACCGAACAGATAACCGATCACGATTCCAAGCACGGCACCAGCTGCCACCTGAAGGGGTGTATGACCGACCAGTTCCTTAAGCCGCTCCTCATCCGACACATATCCCTGACCGCTCAACAGATCCATCAGCTGATTGAGTGTAGCAGCATTTTTTCCCGTGGAGCGCCGGACACCCGCGGCGTCGTACATAACAACACAGGCAAAACAAAAAGCCACAGCGAAAACGGCTGAATCGAATCCGACACGCAGACCAATGGTTGTCAGCAGTGCAACTGACATCGAGGAGTGTGAGCTGGGCATCCCGCCGGAGCCAAACACTCTGGAGGAATCAAACCGTTTTGTCATGCACAGGGTCAGTATCACTTTAAGCAGCTGTGCAACTGCCCACGCAACAATCGCTGCCAGGATGTATCTGCTGAAAAAGATTCCCAGGAAATGCCTCAATTTCGTATCCTCCTATGCAGGCAAATCTGCTGATTTAAAATTGCAGTTCCTCATTCTTCCCGGATGTACAGCAGCAGAGACAAAGCTCTGATGCACAAATCCGGTCCAGTCAGAACTTTCGTCTGGACAGTGACGCCGCAAAACCGCGATGAAACCACGCCTTGTCTCCAAAGATTTCAAGCGACTTTTCTGCAGCCTCCCAGAGCACCTTAGACTCTGCGCGGGCACCTTCAATGCCTGCCATGGCAGGCCAGGTCATTTTGCCCATCTTCGCGTCCATACCGGTTGCCTTTCCCAGCAGCGCAGCATCTCCCTCTATATCAAGAAGATCATCATCTATCTGGAAAGCGATGCCGACATTGGTGCCAAATGTTCTGAGTGCATCGATCTGAGATGCGGTGGCTCCGCATAGTGCAGCGCCTGCAAGCAGAGGTGCAGTCAGAAGATCCGCTGTCTTATGCCTGTCAATATATCTGAGCCGCTCAAAGTCCGGATCCATGTGTTCACTCATCAGATCAATGCACTGACCGGCGATCATTCCGGTCACGCCTGCACGAACTGCGATTTCCCGGATTGCCTTCAGATGTCTTGACGTATGTACCGGATACAGAAGGGCATTCTGCAGCATCGCTTCATACGCAGCATTCAACAGTCCGTCTCCGGCAAGAATCGCCTGCCCAACCCCATACACCTTGTGATTTGTCGGGCGGCCGCGGCGCAGATCATCGTCATCCATTCCTGGCAGATCATCATGAATCAGCGAATAGGTATGAATCATCTCCAGCGCTGCTGCGACCGGCATTGCTTCCTCTATGCTGCCGCCAAGCATTTCCACGGTTGCAAGCAGCAGCACGGGGCGAATCCGTTTTCCGCCTGCAAGCAGGCTGTACCGCATCGCCTGGGAAAGAAGCGCAGGAACCTTTTCGTCCTCAAATACAGCCTCTTCAGGGGGCATCAGTTTGTCAAGTGCATGTTCAATGCGCTGCTTGTAGATATCATACTGATATTCATACCGCTCCGCCATTTTCCGTACCTTCTTCCTTTTCATCCATAGGTCCGATTGCACAGGTTTTGATATCAATCTGTTCAAGCCGCGCCTCAAGCGCAGTCAGGTCTTTGGCAAGCTTTTCCGCCAGTTTCATGCCGTCTTCATAAACATGCATGGATTCCTCTAGTGACAGTTCGCCGCTGCTGAGCCGTTCGGTCATCGAGCTGAGTGAACTCATTTCCTGTTCAAATGACTTGCAATACTTCTTCGTTCCTGCCATAGACCATTACTCTCCCCTTTAATGATAGAAGATTATCATCCCGTCATATGCAGTCAGCCTGCATAAAGCACCGGAGCATCTTTGCCAATGGTAAAGGCTCTCTCCTCTGGAAACCCTCCTGGAAACACCTGCCCGTTTGCTGACAAATCGCTTCCATACATCATATGCCTTTTCAGGCTGCAGACTGCCTGTCTACTGCTCTGTCTCTTCTGTCTGCACGTCTGCCTGTTTTTTAACAGACAGAACCGCGGCACTGGCTTCTCCATCCGCAAAGAGCATACGAACAGTGTGGCCTTTTTCAAGACTGCCTGCAGATGAAACAGGGATGCCTTCCATATTTTCCACAATGACATAACCGCGTTTTAATACTGCATACGGGCTGAGCAGATGCAGCTCACGTACCTGATGATGGACGCGTTCCTTCTC
>JAFUHD010000029.1 GCA_017469025.1 Clostridia bacterium | reverse complement strand
GTATTCTGTCCCACCGCCAGTATGAACATGCAGACAGATGCCTTTTTCAGAAAGTATCTGTATGATCTTGCCATTGAGCAGTCAAAAGACGGTTATGTTCCCGTGACCGTCCCCAACATTCTCCGGAAAACCGGCATCTGGCAGCTCCCCATTACAGCTTGGGGCGATGCAGCGACCATCATTCCCTGGACGCTTTACCTGAACTATGCAGATAAGGCAGTCCTTGAAGCCCAGTATCCCTCTATGTGCGCATGGGTTGACTGGATGACCAGATCAGACACCCTGCATGTAGACCGCTATTATGGCTTCCATCTGGGTGACTGGCTCGCACAGGATACAAAAGATCCGGATAACTGGTTTGGTCTTACCCCGCCGGATCTCATTGCAACTGCATATTATGCACTTTCCGCACGGATTACGGCAAAAACCGCTGCACTGCTTGGCAAAAATGCAGATGCTGAAATGTACGGCTCACTTGAACTGCGCGTCACGGAAGCATTCCGCAGAGAATATGTTTCCCAGAACGGCCGTGTCATTTCTGAAACCCAGACTGCACAGGCAGTCGCACTGTATTTCGATCTGCTTCTGCCTGAACAGAAACCGGTCGCTGCAAAGCATCTTGAAGAGCGTCTGCAGATTGACCATGTCCGTCTTACGACCGGCTTTGTCGGTACGCCGTATCTCTGTCCGGCACTGTCTCAGAACGGTCTGAATGAATATGCCTATGCGCTGCTTCTGCAGACAGAATGCCCAAGCTGGCTCTATGAGGTTCAGATGGGTGCAACAACCATGTGGGCAAGCTGGAACTCCGTCAGGCCGGATGGCAGTTTCGGTCCTGTCGGCATGAATTCACTCAACCATTATGCCTTTGGTGCAGTATCTGAATGGCTTTACCGGTTTGCTGCAGGCATCAATCCAACCGAGAGCGCGCCAGGCTTTAAACACAGCCGGCTGGCACCCATGCCGAACAGCCAGATTCAGCAGGTTTCGGCCTCCATTCAAACCGCTTACGGCCGTCTGTCCAGTGCCTGGTCCCTGTCTCCAGATGGAGAAATCGCCCTTGACTTCGATATTCCGTTCAATACAACGGCAGATATCATACTGCCGGATATTGAAGGCGTACCGGTCTATGAGAATGATGCCCTGCTCGAAAACCCTGATACCATCTGCCGTGGCAGCGGTCACTGGCATTATACCTATGTGCCAAATGGCAAGACCATCCACGCACGACCAAAGAAAATTGAGCGTCCTAACATCTGACAGCCATTTAAAAAACGGTTTCCCCATCATCTGGGGAAACCGTTTTTTGATTGTCATTCTGCTTACAAAAGTGCCTTGACGCAGGCTTCTACCTCTGCCATATCAGCAGTCGGCTCAAAGCGTGCAACAACATTTCCTTCGCGGTCAACTATGAACTTCGTAAAGTTCCACTTAATATCCGGCTTCTTGGCCCAGTCCGGATCAGCCTTGGCAAACATGCCTTCCAGCAGCGCCTTGTAAGGATGCTCGCCGAATCCTTCAAATCCCTTTTGCGCCTTCAGATATGTATAAAGCGGCAGCTCGTTTTCTCCGTTTACATCTGCCTTTTTCATCTGCGGGAAAGTGGTGTTGAAGTGCATGGTGCAGAACTCATGAATTTCATCATCAGTCCCTGGGGCCTGTCCGCCGAACTGGTTGCAGGGAATGTCCAGAATCTCAAGGCCCTGATCATGATAGTCCTTGTACATCTGCTCAATCGGAGCATACTGAGGCGTAAAACCGCATCCGGTTGCCGTGTTCACAACCATGATGACCTTTCCCTTGTAATCGCTCGGATTCAGTGTTTCGCCCTTGCCAGTTGTAATCGTGTAATCGTAAATCATACATTTCCCTCCATATTTTGCATTGCCTTGTCAAGTATTCTTTTGAGTTCTATCAGATCTTCCTTTGGAAGATCAAGACATCCTGTCATTTCGCGCGGCACACTGAGGGCATCTTCCCTGAGTGCGGCACCTGCTTCAGTCAGTTCGATATACAGTTTCCGTTCATTGTTTTCCGGGCGGCTGCGATGGATATACCCTGTCTTCTCAAGCCGCTTGAGCAATGGTGCCAGCGTACCTGAATCCAGGTGTACCAGCATGCCCAGTTCGCCCTCCGACATTCCGCCGAACTCTCAAAGCGCCATCATGACTACATACTGCGTATATGTCAGTCCCAGCCGTTCCAGGGGACCACGATAACGTCTGACCACTTCTTTAGCACAGACATACAGCGGAAAACAGAGTTGATTTCTGAGCCGGATTGTCTCATACGGACTCGTTTTATCCATTATCCTCTCCTGTTCTCAGGCTTTACCCAGACATGCCATTTTGGCGCCTTAGGCATAGGCTCATGCTGGAGCAATGCCTTTATAACCCGGCGGTGTGTAAACAGACAGCAAAGCACCAGAAGGCAGACCACGATTCCTGCAATCATCTTGACCCCTCCTTTTCCTGAGCATTCCTGCCCATAATCCGTTCCACATCCGCTCTGCGTTCATACAGTGTACATCCGCCCGGATGGTCTTCAAGCAGATAACCGCCATCTCTGAGTTCACGGAACAAACGTGACTGCATTGCCTCACGCAGAGAGGTCTCACGCACATTGATGTCCGAATATGGCGAAAACGGACACGGCTCCGCCCCGCCATGAGAATTGATGTGAAAAAAGCCGCGTCCGGCAGCAACACAGCCTCCAGAACTCTTTTCATCTCCTGGAAATGAAATGTACACCATTTCGGGATGATCCCTGCGCAGACGTTCTATCTCACCTTTCAGATATTCACGCTCAGCATCGCCTGGTGCCAGTTCCCGACTGTCATCTGTAACCGGTACAAATTCGACAAAAATAACCGCCTTGCAGCCTCTGTCAGATAGCTGACTCAGGAACTGGTCCGAAGATACCTCATGAAGATTCTTCGTTGTTACCGTAACTGAAGCCCCGAATATCAGCCCGCGCCTTTGACACTCATCCATATTGGCGATCAGACGATCATAGACGCCCTGTCCGCGCCGCGCATCCGTTTCAGCCTGTTCCCCTTCAATGCTCATGATTGGAACGAGATTCCGGCATTTGTCAAAGAGCTCAAAATACCGTTCATCCATAAACGTGCCGTTGGTGAAAATCGGGAAGAGTATGTTTGGTCTTTTCCCTGCTGCCTCTATGATATCCCGGCGCATCATCGGTTCACCGCCAGCCAGCAGAATAAAGCTGATGCCCAGGTCATCCGCTTCCTCAAAGACACGCAGCCATTCATCGCTTGTCATCTGCCTGACCGGTTCAGCATCTACCGTTGCATGATTGCATCTTGAATAGCAGCCCGCACAGTGCAGATTGCACTGACTGGTAATACTCGCAATCAGGAATGGCGGAATATGTTCACCGGTTTCTTCCATACTGCGCCTTTTCCGTGATGCAGCGCGGCTCGCCAGTGCAAATTTTGCCATGTAGATGCTCTCACGCGGGTTTTTCAGGGTGGCTCTCACAGTATCCGTAACCACCCTTTCGACACCCTCAGTCATATATGTCTGAATATCAAATGCTTCGTCCATTTGTCAGTTCTCCAACTGTCCTATCGTTGTAAATTTTCGTTCACACATGACAAATCAAACCGAATAGATTTCATGCAATAATATTGTGCACAATCTTTAGGTTTATTATAGCGTTGCTTTCTGGTTTGATCAATAGAAAAATTCATCTGTTTCTCTCGTAATGAAACAAACAGATGAATTTCTCTCTTTTATGAACAGTTTTTCCTGTTCTCCATGATCCGCAAAACTGAGGTTTTGCAGCACACCGTTTATGATTCACAAAGAAAAGGCCGCAAAGGTTCCGGGAGTGCCTTTTCAAGAAGTTCTGCCATACTTTCTTCTGACATCTCAAAAACATCCATAAGCCATTCACAGACCAGTGAAACGGTTCCATAACAGTATATCTTTACATATGCAGCCAGTTCAGCGTTCAGAACATTTTCACCCGTTTTTCTGAGAACCTCTTT
>JAFUHD010000208.1 GCA_017469025.1 Clostridia bacterium | reverse complement strand
TCTATGTGGCCTATGAAGGAAAAAAGAAACTTTCGCGATAAGGTGCATACGTAGATAAACTGTTAAAACACGACAATAACTCTGAAAAGGCGTGTTGCCTATGTCGGATTCAGTTCGAAACGCTACCTATTGACGTATATAGCGTGGAACGAATCGCTCATAGAAAAGTTCATACAAAAAAGGATACAGAACCTTTTCTGCATCCAAAGCTTTCCTCGCGGTTATCCCATGTTCACCGCTCAGTTCATATCTTCAAACATGGGAATCTGTCCCTCGACAGGAGACAAAGGGCGGCCAATTCCGGTCTTAATCACACCAAGATGTGCGAAAATGGCATACAGATAACTGGCACCAAACACACCAAGCTTCTTTGGACCGCTTACCACTCCCTCAGCCTTCTCAACCGCCTGTGCGTTCTCAAGCGCCAGCTTAACCGTAGCCCAGGTGAGCGGCTTTGCCTTCCTGTCAATATACAATTCATGTCCTTTTACCGAATATGTAAACACATTTCCAGGCGTCTGTCTGTTAACATAGCGACGGCCCGATGTCATCATCGGTGTCCCCGATAATGCCGTCATCTGCTCCCATAATTCGTCAATTGTCACTGTCAGGCCTCTACTTTCCGGACATCCGATAAGTCAATCGATGTCCATTCCAGGATATCAGTCAGTGCTCTGTTTCTTTTTATGCGAATTTGTAGAATAAGTATCTGTTTCGGCTTTTACCGGTTTTGCAGGCAGTTTCCCTGCTGCCTTCAGATCCTCGCTGGACGGTTTTGCATCCCAGCACCGCCACTGATTGTTGTAAACATCTTCAGTCCTTGCCTTGGTAAAACCATCAAACGTGACCACATCCGGTGCCTTTTCACTGTCCACTGTCACCGTCAGAAACTCGATGCCTGAGAAACCGACCCACTCTGCTACAATTGGTTCTTTTGAGGCGACTACCTCCTCAAGGGAAAGCAGACGTGCCATAGCCAACGCCTCCTTCTGTCTGCTGATTTAGACATTCTGCAGCAGATTAAGCATTCTCCTTATTCTGGTGATAAACCTCAAGTATATGATCAAAGCTCACTCCCTGGACCACTTCGTAAAACAGTTTAAGCATTTTTTCCTCTACCGCAGTCCCGGTATATGTTTCGTCCGTTGTCCGAAGTGCTTCCATCAGAATCTGACCGCTTCCAAGTACAGTCCCTACAACAGAATTAACTGCCTGAATGGCAACTTCATTGTATAATTCTTCTGGATTAAGTGTTTCAGAAAAATCCTCCGAAGTACCGGAATACTTGACCCTCTTATTTACCGCCTCGACTTTAATCATACTGCTTTTCCCCCGCATTTGAATTCATTTTTGTTTAACCTGTTTCAACTAAACACCAGCGCCGGCTTTCTGGATTTTCGCCGGAAGCGGCCACCCGCATGTCACACAGATTTCATTTGCCATTGGATTCAACGTTCCGCAATGCGAACATACTATCTGTCCAGGCATAGCATGACGTTGTTCAACCCGCTTTGATTCTGTCTTCTGCTGTGCTGACCCGGTATGTTTTGCATACAGATGTACTTCTCCCTCTATACCGGTCAGTTTCTGAAAAACGACCACTGCCCCGATCAGGGAGAGAACCAGCATGACAAAACCGACAAGCAGATGTCCAAGCCTGCCCAGAATGCCCAGAATAATGATTCCTAGAAAAACAATTCCCAGCGAACTGAGTATTTTAGATTTCGACATTGTTCATTTCTCCCGGATGCAAGCAACAGTTCACCTGGCTGCATCGAATATTTTATCATACAGGAAAGTCTTCTTCAATGCAGAATGTCAACAATTTCAGCAGGTAAAAATGTTCACATTCAGGTTACAATACATAAATAGCACATCAATTGGTCCATTCTTATTAAAATAATAGACACTTTGTTATTCCATCACAGTATATGATACCCGCCTTTTTTCAGTCCGACATGCCGGACTGGAAAAGGCAGAAATACCGTTTCAGATCTTCTGATTCATCCGGCTCTGTCTTTAAAGCCTCATCATATTCCGAAGGAATACCCGGACGATACCATGTCCTCTGAAACAGAGAACACGGGACAAACATATACCTGACGGATTATAATCCGCGTCCGTCGTCAATGATTCGACATGTGTTACACTTTCGTAGTTACCAGTTCTGCCCAGGCCGGCATAAAACCTGCCCCGATTGCTACCCTCTGGGATGCAATATGGGACATTGATGTTCCATAAAATGGCAGAATCCCCCGTTTCAGCACTTCATTTTTGAGAAGCGAAACAAGGCGTGTGCCTATTCCGGAAGTCCGGCTTTCAGGCATAACATTGATTCCGATCTGCCACATCGTTGGACTGTCACAGCTCGCCCCTGCCATTCCGAGTATCTGCCCGTCTTTAACAGCTGCTACTGCGAGCATATCCTGTGCATTTTTGTCAAAAGCAACTGCTTCATTAAACCTTGGATCCCCCTGGAACTGATTGATTTCTTCTTTTTCAAACCAGCTGACATCCACATCCGGTCCGGCATCTGTGACCTGTTCGGCTATATAAAAAGGATGCACCATCCCGATCCGGTACCCTTCATAATAAAGTCTTTCGTTCAGACGATGCAGATTTTCTGCTTCAAAAAACCAGTCGGATGCATCATTTTCAAACTGCTCTGTGCACCAGGTCAGTATTTCCGAATTTCCTGAAAACAACAGTTTCCCATTTACCGCTGCAATCTTCAGAAAGCATTCATCCGATTCCTGGAATCTGCGTCTGCCATCAAGATACTGATGCACGGTAAAATGGTTCTGCCGGTCCAGCACATCGTTCACGGAACAGCAATAATCAGCAGCGAGCTGTCTGCACAATACAGGATTCATTGGAACCTCCTCTTCAAACTCGATCATATACGCTGGAAATATGCACCATCAGTCTGTGATTTGACAAAGCCGTACAAGACGGCAGGTTTCTTCCTGAACTTTTCATTTTTTTATGAGGAACACTCCGCAGGTATTTCTGCACTTGCCTGTTAAAGTGCTGCTTTTCCCTGCAAGGCGTGTTCCACTGCTGCTATGCAGGATGTGCAGGTACACTGACGATTGCTGGCGGGAATATGGGCTTTGGGCAGTTCCAGCATACACCTGCCCCATCGTTTTTCCCATAAATTCCTTATTTGCATTCACCTGTAGAAAGCATTCACGGGCAGCGGCCACATTGTGGACTGTTTTACAGGCGGGATTCAAGGCATGACAAAACCGTCTGCATAACAGGCCTTCCCTGTGGGATCTGTTTCACGCTGTACATGAGCCTGGTGTCCTGCCTGCTCATGTTTTCTGTATCAGAGAACGCGTTGACTGATTCTGTTCTGCTTTGTTATAATTTAAGTAAATCAGCGAAAGGAACAGCTTCTCGAGCTGTACGTCTTTATCATGGGAAAACCGGTTCGTATGGCAGACATTGCAAAACAACTCGGCATCAGTATTGTGTCTGTATCAAAAGGCCTGTCCGGAAAAGACGGCGTCAGTGAAAAACTTCGTGAACAGATTCTCTCCACTGCAAAGGAAATGGGCTATCATACTGCAAAGAGTACTCTGTTGGACGAAATGAAGGAACATACTGTAGGTATTCTTGTTCTGGACCGTTTTTTTAATGAAAACGCGTTATATTACAATCTTTACCGAGATCTTCTGAATGCATGTCAGAAAAGAAATCTTATTGCTATGCACGAAATTGTGTCGAACGATTCTGAGAGAAAGGTCATTGTGCCTGCGCTGGTTGAAGCCAACCGCGTAGATGGACTGATTTTTCTCGGAGAATTCAGTTCTGATTATATCCGAACAGCATCGAAAGCCATCCCCTTTGTCCTTCTGGATTTTTTCAAAGACGATCTTTCAGCTGACAGTATTGTATCAGACAATTTGCACGGTGGATACATTGTAACCAGGCACCTGCTGAGCAAAGGATACCATAAGATCGGATTTGTCGGCAGCATCCGGGCTACAAATTCAATCATGGACCGCTATCTTGGATACTGCAAAGCACTGTATCAGCACGGCTTGCAGCCACGTGCGGACTGGCGTATCGAGGACCGGGATGATGAAGGTCTTTTCATCCCGTTTCATCTCCCTGAGGATATGCCCAATGCATTTGTCTGCAACTGTGATGAAGTCGCCTATAATCTGGTGAACTGCCTCAAAGGACTGGGATATCGCATTCCGGAAGATATTGCGGTTACAGGTTATGATGATTTTCGCTTTGCGTCCCTCAGCCGTCCCAAACTGACAACATACGCCATAAATGTATCTGTCATGGCAGATGCTGCGGCTGCGATTCTGAGCAGACGAATCCGGAACAAGAGTGTCGATACACCCATCTGTGTCGTTCCCGGTCATCTAATCGTCAGAGAGTCTGACTGAACCCGTATGCTTTGGTTCAAAATACAAAGTCAGTATTCCGGCTTCATGCAAAGAATTCCCGGAGCCTGTTTTGTCATATTACTTACAAAAGGGCTTCCTGAGCTTTGACAGCATCACTCAGGAAGCCCTTTTGCATTCCCCTGTTAAAATAAAAGGTCAGGCATCAGCCAAGATGCATCAATTTGATCAGAAACAGCCAGGCAAGACCATAATAACTGACTACGGCAACCAGATCATTCACGGTTGTAATCAGCGGTCCGGAGGCAACCGCAGGATCTACATGGATTTTATTGAAGAAGAGCGGAATTACCGTGCCGCCTATACCGGATATAAACATAGCCAGCATCATGGCAGCACCGATACAGCCGGACACTTGGAAAGCAGTCCCCCATGCCATTTGTTTTCCAAGATGAATATACAAACCACAGAAAATCAATGCCATGCAGCCAACTACCATACCATTGCACAGTCCAACCATTCCCTCTTTCATGACAAGTTTTGTCTTTTGGCTGAGCGTCAGTTCCTCATCAGACAGAATGCGGATTGTAACGCCCAGTGACTGTGTACCGCAGTTTCCGGCCATGGCAAGAACCAGTGACTGGAATGCAACCAGTATGGTCATGGAAGACATGACAGGTTCAAACAGGCCGATTACCGAGCTGACCATAAGTCCCAGTACCATAAGAATCAGAAGCCATGAAATGCGCTTCTTCATACTTTGGGCCAGTGGCTCGTTAAGGTCTTCCTCCTCCGTCAGACCAGCGAGTTTGACATAGTCCTCACCCATTTCCTCATCCACAACCTCAATCAGGTCTGTCGAGGTAATAACGCCAAGCAGAATCCTGTCCCGGCTCAAAACCGGAATGGAATCCTCGCTGTAATCCTTCAGTTCTTCAATACACTCAGCGACTGTTTCATTATCATACACAAACGGATATGAGGTTGTTATCAGATCATCCAGATCGGTGGACTCTCTGGCAATAATCAGGTCCTGAAGGGAAATGGCTCCGTAAAATGTCTGGTCTCGATTCAACACATATATGGTCTGCAGATTATCATTGTCTGCCGCCTGCCGGACAAGCGCCCGCATTGCCTGTTTCACGGAAAAACCACGCGTGATGGAAATATAATTGGTTGTCATCCGGCTTCCGATTTCATCTTCGTCATACGACTGGATGAGGTCAATGTCACGGCGGCTTTCCTCATCCATGTGCTCCAGAATGGCATCCTTCTGAGCCTTATCCAGGTCTTCCAGGACATCAACCGCATCATCAGCATCCATGTTTTCAACTATGTCTGCCGCTTTTTCAATGTCCAGTTCCTTTATATATTCTGCCGGATCCTCAAGATATGTAAAAACCTCGGATACCGCATCTTCTCCAATGAGTCTGTAAAGACGCATGCGGCGCTCTTTCGTCAGAAGAGGCAGTACGTCAGCTATATCATTTGCATGGTAATCTGCAAGCCGTTCCTTTTTCTCAAGAAGATCAATGTCGCTCTGCAGCATATTGATCAGTTCTTCAGCGTAATCAGGATGCTCGATTTTTTCCTCCTCAATCAGACTGCGCTCGTCTCTGTCACTCATCGTGTATCCCCATCTTTCAACAGATTTGGTATAATCAGGTATCAAAACAGTGAAACTGCATTCTGCCTGGAAACATCAGATATCAGGCAACATTCCCCCGCAGAAACAATCATAGAATGCAGAAAATGCGTCATTCACAGATGGCGCCGCAATCCAGGCGGCCTCCGCAGTTATTCTGCCAAAAGCATACTGTTGTTCAAGCCGTAAAGAAAATCCGGGCTCTTTCCGCCGGATCGCCCCAGTCCATTATAATCGGTTTCAGAACCCGAATCAACATAAAAACATACCTGCACCGGTTTTTGACACAGGAGATGGCCCAGCACCTTGTGCTGGTTTGCCAAATAATTACAAATGCGATTGATACGGTGCTGAAAGCACGACTATTTCATTAAAGGAGATGGCCCAGCATTTCATGCTGGTTTGTCAAATCATGACAACTGCAATTGATACGGTGCCGAAAGCACGACTATGTCATTAAAGGAGGCTGAATTGCAAAGTCTGCACAAGCTGCCAAAAATAGAAAACAAGGCTATACCTTAAAAGCGTAGCCTTGTTCAAATGAAGAATCCGGTTCAAACCTTCCATGAATCTGAACCGCATTTATGACTTACTCCTGCGGGAAACTGCCAAGATTGGCTGCTTCACGGTCATTGATCTTCTTCTGGTTAATCAGTGAGAAGATGACGACACCAATCGCCACAACAAAGAATCCGATAGCGATCGGGTAGTTCAGGATTGCACTGAAGTTACCCTGGTTGAGATCCATAAAGCGGACAAAGTTTTGCTCGCACATAGGTCCAAGAATCAGGGCCAGAAGGATCGGTGAAAGCGGGAACTCATACTTGTTCATGAGCCAGCCGATCACTCCAAAGAAGACACAGACGCCGATATCAAACACGTTCTTGTTGATGGAGAATGCGCCCAGCAGAGAAACAACCAGGATGATCGGATACAGCATCCGCTTCTCAAGAGAAACAATCTTTGCAAAGATACGCACGCCGGCACAGCCAACAAGCAGCATGGCCAGGTTTGCCAGCATCAGGGCGGCAAAGACCTTGTAAACGGTTGGAAGCTCTGATACATACATCATCGGTCCGGGCTGAATTCCCTTCATGATGAAAGCACCCAGCAGAATAGCTGTTACGGAATCGCCCGGGACGCCCAGGGACAAAAGCGGAATCATTGCGCCGCCTGAGCAGCCATTGTTGGCGGATTCTGTCGCTGCCACGCCATTTGGAATGCCTGTGCCCCACTTTTCAGGATGTTTGCTTGTGCCTTTGTTAAATGCATAGGAAACAAAGACCGCGATGTCGCCGCCGGCACCCGGAATGGCACCGATGAAGGTACCGATGATGCCGCCTGTAAAGATATTCGGAATGATCGTGCGGATGGTCTTGCCGTCCGGCAGAACACGCGTAATCTTTTCATTGGACTTTGCCTGGGCACTTTCCCTGCCGTCAATGATCCGTTCAACACCGGCAATGACTTCAGCCACAGCAAACAGGCCGATCAGGACCGGAATGAAGCTGAGTCCGCCTTTGAGGCTTGTAACGCTGAAGGTGAACCGCTGCTTGGAATACGTCGGATCAAGACCGATCGTGCACAGCAGCATGCCGAAGAACGCAGAAATCAGGCCCTTTGCAATGGATTTGCCGGAAATGGAAATGATAACAGACAGACCAAAAACGGCCAGCATCAGCATTTCGGCAGAGGTAAATTTCATGGCAACCTTCGCCACCAGCGGCGAAAGGAAAGTCATGATCAGGGCGCCGATGACACCGCCGCAGAATGAAGAAAACATGGCTACGGACAATGCCCGGCCGGCTTCACCTTTCTGGGCCATTGGATAACCATCAAGAAGCGTTGCCGCTGCAGATGGTGTTCCGGGCGCATGAATCAGTATGGCACTGATGGATCCTCCATACATGCCGCCGCAGTAAATGCCCAGCAGCAGTCCGATGGACGGAATCAGGTCCATACCGAAAGAAAACGGAATCAGAAGGGCAACACCCATGGTTGCCGTCATGCCCGGGATAGCACCAAGCAATACACCGCCGGCAGCGCCAAGCAGTGTCATTAACAGGGTTGTCGGATCCAGAAATACGTTCGAATAGCTGGAAAACAGTAAATTCCAATCCATAATTCTGTCTCCTTTCTAAATCATGTCTACAAGATCCCTGAGCGGCTGCAGAATGCCCATCGGGATATTGACAGTCAGGAATTTGTAGAAAACAAGCCACATACCGAGCGGGACCAGCAGCGAGATCAGGATCAGTTTCACGGGCTTGCGCAAACCAATCAGCCACATGATAATGGCACAGAGCAGAAAGCTGACAACTACATATCCAAGATTCTTAAACTGGTAAACATATAATGCACAAAGCGCAATCACAAACAGCGCTGCAAGAACGCCCTTATTCTTAATGAAGTTGAGCGATTCCGCCTTCGCAGCCAGCGGATCATCTGCTTTCATTCCGGCCAGCTTGATAACAGACTGGACGAGCAGAATAACCGTAAAGATGCCCATTCCAAGGATCATGATGCGCGGGAATGTAGATGGCTGTACGGCTGCATTCTTGGCTGTTTTGATACTGTTTGACTGAATCCATGCCCAGACTTCAAATACAAGCAATAGAATGGAAACAATCATATTGGAAAACGCTTTGGTCTGTGTTTTTTTCGGTTCCAAGAGAAGGCACTTCCTTTCCCTGTTCAAACATACTCCAAAGCTGTTCCGGTGCCGGATATATGACTCTCCGGGCACCGAAAACAATAATCAGGAAAAAGAGGCAGGCATTATGCCTGCCTCAAAAGCATGATATTGGATTACTCCTCGATCAGGCCGACGGTAACCATAGCGGCAGGCACATCAACAGCAGCCTGGGCCAGATAGGCACCATAATCAGCACCGTTCAGGAAGTCGATCTTCTGGCCGAGATTCGCCATCGCTTCGACGAAATCAGCATCTTCGATCGCGGCAGCGCAGGCTGCTTCGAGCTTCTCAACGATTGCAGCATCAACGTCCAGCGGGAGAGCCATGCCGCGCTGTGTTGCATAATAGCACTCGAATCCCTGCTCAGCACAGGTGGGAACGTCCGGGAAAATCGGATTGCGGACAGAGTCCATGATGCCAAGCATCAGCAGGTCGCCGGACTCAACAAAGGAGCGGGCTTCTGCAGCAGAAACGGTAACACCGGTGATCTCGTTCTGGGCAGCTGCCTTGACAGCAGGAGCAGCACCGTCAGAATAGGTGATCATCTTGATCTCAATGCCGGCCTCGTTCATGAGATAGCCGCCAGCAACATGCCATACGGAACCGGCAGCTGAACCGCCCATGGTGACCTCGCCCGGATGATCCTTGCAGTAAGCGATGAAGGAAGCCAGATCGGTCACGTTGTTATCCTTTGCCCAGGCAGCATTAACCGTGATCGCAGCAGCATCGGTGTTAACGCGGCAGAGCGGTGTATAGTTTTCATAAGTATAATCAGACATATCCTGCGGCTTGTAGGAAGCCAGTTCCCAGGTGATCATACCGATGGTATAACCATCTGCATTCGCATCAGCAATCGCCTCATGGCCGATAACGCCGCTGGCACCGGTCTGGTTGTCTACAGTAATGGTAACGCCAAGCTGTTTTTCAAGGGCTGCGCAGAATGCACGCAGGCAGTTGTCGGTTCCGCCGCCGGCACCCCACGGATTGATGGCAGTGATTCCCTTGTCCGGATAATCAGCAAAGGCAACTGCCATGCTGCAGACAAGCGCGAGAGAAAGCAGGATTGTAACAAACTTCTTCATAGTGGTCCCTCTCATTAGTTTTTATTTACTCATATGGGCTCAAAAAGTCGGCCACATTAAGTATGGGGTGAATTTTATCATCACGTTAATGTGATGTCAATCGGGAATTGAATTTCAGGTTCGTTTTGGTTAGTAGCGTGTGCGGGTTATTAGCGGGTTTCGCCTCGCCGGATTGGTGTCCTTTCCTCCCTGATAACAGTCACATGCCTGCAGCTTGTCTCCCCATCATGCCCACCTGCTTGAACAGTTGATACTTCCTGCTGATGGCGTGAGCAATCTCATCCGGCAGGAAACGTGAAACCTCAGTGACATTTTCTGTGACATTTTCGTCTTCTCTTCGTTTTGAATACGTACAAACTCATCATTCACATATGCAGCCGACAGAGTATAATCATCAATATCATTTTTGAGAACACAATATCAACTTGGGTGATCCATTTGCCTCCATGGCCTTTTTTGCACGTCTGATACCAGAGCCGTAGGATTGTATGAGATCCAGTTTGAAGAACATATCCTTCAATTCATCGATGAATCACAAGATATAGCGGTTTTATTGATTTTTTGAGCTGATTTTCAGCTTTTCTTCCTATATCTATGAGTAGTAGTTGTTCGCAACCACAACATCTTGTGGTTTTCAGCGGTTTTAGGCCTGTTTTTTAACTCTCGGTGCTAATTGACCGTTTCTTCCATATATCTATGAGCGAGTTATCGGCTCGACCATAACATATTGTGGTTTTGATCGATTTTCGCCTAGTTTTCCACTCAGCTGATCAAAAATCAGCTCCCGAAACCACCCCGAGACTCTTCCATAGATATTGTCTTCAAGGTCATTCTTAACCGCAATATCTATGGAAGAATCCGGATTTTTCCCTTATTTTCTCTTCTCTATTTCGGTGCAACATGGTTAATAAGCAAAACCGCCCCATTTTACATAGATATAGTGGTTTGTGTTTCTTACCGTCCATATATCTTGTGTCTAAAGGAACTTATGTCGGACCCATGTGGTCGTTACTGGGTTTCTCTCGTTTTACAATTCTCTGTCCATACAGTATATATTGACTTTTGATAGCTTTTATGCTATCATTCTCTATTGAAAGGAGGTCTCATGTTTAACATCGATTTTTATGAAACATCCGATGGCTATTCAGATATTCAGGAATTCCTTGAATCACTCCGAGCCAAAGCCAACTCTGTCAAAAATGCCCGGATTCAATATGGTCAAGTTGCTCGATATATCGAACTTCTGCAAGAAAACGGAACCAATCTCCCTACTCAAATCGCCAAGCACCTTGAAGATGAAATCTGGGAGCTGCGCCCCGGTGACAATCGTGTTCTGTTCTTCTACTTCGATCATGGAACTTATGTCCTTCTTCACCATTTCCGAAAGAAGACCCAGAAGACTCCACCGCGGGAGATTTCGCGAGCCAAATTGGAAATGAAAGACTATATCGCAAGAAAGGAGCCAAACCAATGAACTGGAACGAATACAAACAACAAGTGAAACAAACAGATCCCATCGGTAAGGAAATTCTCGAAGAAGCGGAGGCTGAAGCATCCATTATTTCTGCAATGATCAAACAACGTTCCGTCCTTGGTCTCAGCCAGCGTGATCTCGCAGCCATCTGCGGTATTCCTCAGTCTTCTGTTGCCAGGATCGAATCCGGTAAGACAACCCCAAGACTAGACACGCTCTTAAAGCTTCTTAACCAGCTAGGGTTAACTCTTAGCGTAACCCCGGCATCTCCCTCTCGTTAATCATAAATGTCAGCTCCCTTATATCATTGGGATGGGAATTGGAGGGTAGCAATTCTCACGTTATATCCAACTTTAAACCGAGAATTCATTTTGAGAAAATAAACGAACAAACCCTCGTAAAATCAATACTTTTTGAAAACTCGATTTTGGATCCAAAACCGAGAAAAGAGTTTTCATTTTCGAGGGTGATTTCTCGGTTTTTGTCATTCTTTCCCAAACAGAAAACTCGGTTTTTCTTCTGTAAATCGAAGTAATAAAAAACTCGGTTTTACCATTCTCTCAGACATCCTGGAAATGCTGTTTGCAGCCTCCTTTTGGACCATCTTGCAGACCAACACTATTGGATATCTGCCGAGGAAATAAAAAGAAGTTACACATGTTGTTGTCCAATAATGCTATTACTGATGAGTTTATTAGTCTCTTTATGTATATTCTTATTATTTCTGCTCCATCATCTCTTCCACAAGCCTTGCAGCAGTACCAACCAGATCATTACAGGGAATCTTTGCCTTTCGAAGATCTGCACATTTGAGACTTCCAAAAAGTTCAAGAAACTCCTGATCGAAAGTCTCCGTGCTTAATCCCATCTGCGATAGCGCCTTCTCTCCGGCCAGCAGTGCGCCACATTTGCCGCCTTCGCTTCTTGGTGTTGGAGCCACTCCCGATATACGGTCAAAGAACGAAGAATAAACCGATACTGCGCAGTTATTCCCGTTCTTATGTTTGCTACGCGCTGTTTCTTCCCTGCTCATTTATCCTCACCTATAACCTTCGACCGCAACCATTCTATATACAAAGATAGACCCTCCGCACCACTACCCCTGATAATGGGATAAAGGATTGGAGGGTAATCACATTCATCGCAACACCAGATTAGCCATTCGCCTTCTGTTGCTTCTTAGCTTTTTCCAGTATTTCATGAATTAAATCATCCGAGAGCTCCGGGCATTCTTCATCGGGTTCAACAGATTCTGTCTCGAATGTTTTCAGCCTTTCAACTTTCTCTTTCGTCAAAGCAGTATCCACGGACAATGTATTCTTCGTAACATCGACTCGATTCCAATGCTCCAAGATTATCAGTTGCCCATCCGGTCCGTATACATACTCTTTGCCGTTCTTAATGATGGGGTTTTTTCTTGTCCCTTTTGCAGTTTTTCTTGCAGCAGCCCTCAGCGATGCCATTTTCACAGGAGACATTCCGTATTGCACGAAACGCCTGCCATCAGCAATGAATTCTGTCGGCTCAGGGATTATGTTTCTTGCGGCTTCGCTCATACCAATACCTCCTTCCATTTAGACCATTAAATACCATACAATATTGCTTTACGATCTTCGTAGAGTTTCTTTTCCTTCTTGGTGGCTTGACGAGCAGAAATAATTCGATGATAAATTAGATCGGGATCCAAATCTTCCTCGTCATCGGAATCAAAGGTAACTGCCCTATCAGTATAGACAACATACAAGACACTGTTGATTTCCCCTATGAATGCACTCTCTTCTTCTGACTCTGCTGTAGGTATTCCTATCCCAATCATTCTCTGTTCTTCGATGCTGTGTTTTAAGTCTTTTTCAAAAAAGCCAGCTTCATCATTAAAAATCATGGCTTCTGTTTGAAAGTCAAAGCCTCTCTCATCATAGCACTTGTCGCTTTTTGCTTTATCCCACACAAAATGTATATCTCCCAGATCAAAATAGACATCCTTATGAGTGGTTCCCGGCGGAAAATAGCTTCCTTCCAGATCCTCAGCTTTCCCAAAATCATCCAATCCTCATTCGCCTCCTTCCAGAAGCTTGGTTCACCAAATGGGTACAATCCATCCATTTTACTTAAGTGTACTCGCCAACCCCCGTCTTGTCAAGGATTTTCACCAAATTTTCAACAATGGGTGAATTGAAAACTTAACGGATACAGGGCAGGGCGCGGAGTATCCGCTAGTCTTTCACATCCTATGTGTTTCCATAACTCTTTCAAATTCTTCGTCAAGGTGTACACATTCTGTCTTCATATGCTCATGTATAACCCAAAACAAATTGATGAATCTCTCCTTGCTTTCCACAATTCCGGTTATAGAAAACTCACTTAATCTACAAGACTTGTCTATAGATCAATCTTGTAAATACTTCGATACACCGTCGAGGCATTTATCCCAAGAAGCTGTACACAAAATTTCACAAGGCTTCGAATGTGATGTTCCTTAACCTAAATTCGAAGAAAAAGTAGTCCTACAACTCATTAAAAGTATAATGCAATATTTCAAATAGAATCTATACTGGATACTTATTTCTTTTACAACATTACTTTAAGATTTCGCCTATTCATTAAGCCGACTTATAACCATACTTGTTATTTGCACTTTCTATACTTGATTCATAATCTGATTTAGCTGCCTGATATTTTGCATCTCGTTCTAGACCTGCTTCTGCAACCTGACTATTATAGTTAGCAAGAGCTGCTTCTGATTCAATCTTATATT